>CACZZU010000109.1:2496-12026 GCA_902785765.1 uncultured Ruminococcus sp. | reverse complement strand
CATCGTAGATCTTGTCGGGATAGTAACCGTCCCGCTCCGGGTCGTGGTGCGGGTCACGAGGATCGTTTGTGTGCTGATGATAATGTTCTTCCATGGCGTTGCTCCTTTCCTGTTCATTGTTGGAGTGCCTTTCCGTGGTACGGAAAGGAGATAGACTGTCGAAAGGGGCAAACGGTTCACGCATGGTCTTGCGTCAGCCACTTCACAATCTCGTCCGTGTGCATACTGCGGGAACCTTTCACAAGAATGGTATCTCCCTCTGTCAGAGAAGCTTTCAGCAAGTCATACGCCTGTGCGTTGGTGTCGGCGGTCTGTACACTTGGGCAGCCGTTTTCCGACGCTCCTTGTGCAGTATAGCGGGACAGCGGACCGATGGCAATCAGACGGTCAATGCCGCTGTTGGCAAGGTGTTGTCCGACACGATAGTGCTCACCGATACCCTCTTCGCCCAATTCCAGCATATCCGCCAGAACAGCAGTGGTTTTGGCTTTAGCGATGCTTTTAAGCACGTCCAGCGATGCTTTGGTTGCTTCAGGACTGGCGTTGTAGCTGTCATCAATCAGGACGAACGAACTGAAGTCGGTGATTTGCTGCCGCATGGGAGCGTTTTGGTAACGGGAAAGTCCCTTGGCGATCGTTTCTTCCGTCAAACCGAGCTGACGTCCTACGGCAAAAGCCGCCAAAGCATTGACGATACTGTGAACACCGAGAGCAGGCACCGTCAAGCGACACGTTTTACCGTCATAATGACAGGTGAAGGTGGTGGAAAAGCCGCTGACCTCCACGGCATCGGCGTAGTAATCGTTGGTGGGCTGTATACCGAAGGTAACTGTACGAAACGGCTGTGTGCCGTGCAGAACCTTCAGCAGTGGGTCATCGCCGTTGAGCAGTAAGACACTGTCGGCGGTGAAGTGCTTGGTGATCTTCAGCTTTTCGCTGCGGATATTCTCTTGGGTGTGGAGGTTTTCGATGTGTGCCTTGCCGATATTTGTCATCACCGCCAGCGTCGGGCGGGCAATATCACACAGTCTGTCCATCTCCCCGAACTCGCTCATCCCCATTTCAATGACGGCAGCTTCATGGTGCGGTGCCATCTCGAACATGGTCATCGGCAAACCAATCTGGCTGTTGCGGTTGCCTTGGGTCTTCATCACGTCCAGCCCTTCTGATAGGGCGGCGGCGATCATTTCTTTGGTGCTGGTCTTTCCCACACTGCCTGTCACACCCACCACGTGCAGAGACAGACTTTGACGATAGGCTGCCGCTAGCCGCTGCAAGGCTGTCAGGGTGTCGGACACACGGATATACGGCTTCACTGCACCGAAGGGAGCGTCTTGTTCGGTCAGTGTGGCAGCGGCTCCTTTGGTCAGACAGTCCTCAATGAACTGATGCGGGTCGGTTTTGGCTCCCTTGATCGGCACAAAGAGGGAGCCGTCTGTAACAGCTCGGCTGTCATACTGAATGTTCGTGATGACGGTATCCCCTTGGCCGCACAGCAGGATGCCGCCCGTCAGTGCGGCGATTTCCGCCGCTGTCCATGTTTTCATCATAGTTCCTTCTTTCTGGATTGCGAACGGTCAGGCACGTTCCGCCAGAATGGCAGAAATGACTTCCCGCTCGTCATAATGCGTTTTCACGCCGTTTTTATCCTGATAATCCTCATGTCCTTTGCCTGCCAAAACGATAATATCGCCGTCTTGGGCATTTTCGATACAGTAGCGGATGGCATCTGTCCGGTCGGGGATGACGATATACTGTCCGTTGGTACGGTGCAGACCCGTTTTGATGTCCTCGATAATGTCCATGACGTTCTCGAAACGAGAATTGTCCTCGGTCACAACAGACAGGTCGGACAAGCGTCCGGATACCTCGCCCATCTCGAAGCGTCTGTCACGGGGACGATTGCCGCCGGCACCGAACAGGGTAATCAAACGGTGGGGGTGGTATTCCCGCAGGGTTGTGAGGATGTTTTCCATGCTCAAGGCGTTATGGGCATAGTCGATGAGCAAAGTATAGTGTCCGGGCACCTTGACCGGTTCGACACGTCCCTTGACTTTGACCTCGTTCAGACCATCCAACATATTCTGTTCACTGACAGGAAAGTGACGGCATACCGCCAGAGCCGCCAACGCATTATAGGCGTTGAACGTACCGGGAATGTCCGCCTGTGCCTGCATCGACAACACCCCACTGACCGTGAACCCGACACCCAGATAACCGGCCTGCGAGATCAGGTGACTATCCGAAGCCTTCAGTTCGGCCTGTTCGGAAAAGCCAAAAGTCTCTACCGCACAAGTATGTCCTTCCAGCATCTGCGGATAAGACGCATCATCTATATTGAAAATACCCGTCCGGCACTGGGGGAACAGCATCGCCTTACACTGGATATACTCCTCCATATTGGCGTGTTCAACCCCACCGATATGGTCGTGGGACAGGTTCGTGAACAGACCGTAGTCAAAAACAAAACCATCGGTGCGGTGCCATTTCAGTCCCAGCGAGGATGCTTCCATCACGACACACTGACAACCTTCCTCCACCATACGCCGCATGGCCTTTTGAATCTCGTAGGACTCCGGCGTGGTATTGGCGGTCTTGATAACGGTATCACCGATGAGGATTCCCAAGGTGCCGATCACGCCGGTCTTGAGACCGCCTTTCTCCAGAATACTGCGGATCATACAAGCGGTGGTCGTCTTGCCCTTCGTACCCGTCACAGCAATCGTGCGGAGCGTGTCGGATGGATAGCCGAAGTAGGCCGCACTCATAAAGGCAAGTGCTTCACGGGTGTCCCGCACCTTGATAGTAGTTACGCCCGTGCAGTCGATCTCTTTGCTGACCACAAGAGCAGACGCACCTGCTTCGATAGCCGCCTGTGCGTATTGATGTCCATCGGTATTGGCACCGGACAGGCAAACGAATACACAGCCCTTCCGGACTTTGCGGGAGTCGTAAATGACATCCGTGATGTCTTGATTCGTATTGCCGCACAGCACTTCATAGGGGATCTTCGACAGTAATGCTTCCAGCTTCATACTTTATTCCCTCACTTACTGACAGTTCTTGTTTCTACTATATTGGCTGTCACCCTATTGTAGCACACTCCCTTCCGTCCCTGCAACATTTTTTTGGAAGAAGCCCTCTCTCACGACAAATTTTCTCAAAAAATCGCTGTTTTGCGATGGCATCCACACAGTCTTTCTGCTATAATATGACCATACTGCAACGACAAGGAGAGTTTTGAACATGAAGTTTTCTTTTAAATGTCCCCTTTTCGCTATCGCCATGGGTATGGTGCCCTATTTTATCTGCAGCACCGCCTGTTCCCCGAAAAGCAGCACCCCTGACCCGTTGGCTTCTGACGGTACTTCTGCCGCTGCCGTAAGTGCTGACCCCGCTATCGTTGGCACTTGGCAAAATCAGGATGCCGGTGAACGAATGTTTTTCACCTACACTTTCAACGCCGACCTGACCGGTCGTAAAATTTCCGTTCCCAACACGGAGCACAGTGCCTATTATGAAGGTTTCACCTCCGGCGATGATACCTTCACCTATGAGTTCACCAAGGAAAACACCATCCGCCTGCACTTTCCGGACAGCGGCTACCAGAATTTCGACTATATTGCTTCTGCGGATACCCTCCAGTTAAGCGAACCCTATAAGAACCAGTACAAGACCTACCAAAGGGTTCCAACTCTCTGAAACGAAAGCGGGGGTGACGATGACATGATACGGGATGTTCCCGCTTTTTTTCCGGGAATGACTCACCGTGCCAATTCCCATGCCGTTCGGAGATTGTTTGTCCGTCCATCAGGAACGTTTTGTATCGTTCCGCCTGCCGTGCTTCCATCTGGAAAAAGAACGGCGGCGTACCTTTCGTCAAAGGAGTGATCCTTATCAAACGCTTGTTTGCTCTTTTTCTGATACTCGGCTGTCTGTTCATGTTTTCCACCACGGTAAGGGCGGTGGATGATGCCGTAACACCGAAGACCAGCTTTGCCTATCAAGGTAACGATGTGATTTCCTCCCTCAACAGCGGCCACTCTTATCGCTCTGAACGAGCGTATTTCAGAGATGAAGCGGATGTCCTTCCTTCCTCGGTCGAGAGAGATGTCTGGGAACAGATTCAAACAGTCGCCGACCATGCAAACCTGCACCTTGCTGTTTTTTTAGGTGGTCATTACCGTACCGATGCTGAAACGGAAACCTTTACCTGCGACAGCACCGCTGCTTTGTTCGGCAGTTCGTCCGATGCCCTGTTCATTTATCTGGACTTTGAAGGTCACAGCCCCGCCTATGACTATATCCGTGCCTTCAACCGTGCAGAAACCGTCTACACCGCCTCCGTCATTCAAACGACACTGAACACGATGTACCGCTATCTTCCCAAAAGCGGCGAAACTGTTGAGGCCGATGACGTGCGGCAAGCCCTTGTCAGCGGCTTGGAAAAGATTCGTCAGCAGCCTGTCGTTGGCACGGTCAACAGTGTCCCCGCTGACCGTTACACCGACAGCACAATTGCCCGCGTTGCCTCCGATATTGCCGTTTTCCTGCGGCAGATACCGACGCACGTGATTGTGATCGTCATTGTCGTGTTGGTACTCCTGCTCATCGCTGCAGTGTCACGTTCTTCCCGCAGACGTCGGTCTAGCCGTTCGTTCTATGAACATCCCCCCTATCATCACAACAATTACTACGGTTCTCGCAGCAGCTATACCCGCCGGTCGCCCTCTCGCCGCCGTCCATCGAGAAGATCTTCACCGCCCCACCATGCCTCTTCCCGTACTTCTTCTCCCCGTACCTACAACAACAGCAATTCTTCCCACAACCATTCTTCGGGCAGCGGGCAACACCGCTGATCGTTTTCGTGACCGAAAGACAGACCATTCACTTGATACTGCCATACAAACGAACAGCTCCCGCCGTTCACGACTGTGAAACGGTGGGAGCTGCTGATATTTTGGTGGGACATTCCCATCGCAAAAGGCGGTACAGCGGGGTCACTTGGTGACGTGTCTGATCAGACCGCCGTCTGCGATGATCTCCTGAATAAACGGTGGGAACGGTTCCGCCTGATAGGTCTTGCCGGTGGTGAGATCGGTGATGACGCCCGTATCAAAATCCACGGCAACTTCGTCACCGCTCTTGATCTCCTGCGAAGCCGCTTCGCATTCCAAAATCGGCAGACCGATATTGATGGCGTTGCGGTAGAAGATGCGGGCAAATGTCGATGCGATGACACAGCTAATGCCCGATGCCTTGATAGCGATAGGGGCGTGTTCACGGGAAGACCCACAGCCGAAGTTTTTTTCGGCAACCATAATGTCGCCGGTCTTGACTTTCTTGGTGAAGTCGATGTCAATGTCCTCCATGCAGTGGGAGGCCAACTCCTGATGGGAGCTGGTATTGAGGTATCTGGCTGGAATAATTACGTCTGTATCGACGTTATCGCCGTATTTATGTACGATGCCTTGTGCTTTCATGGTAGTATCTCTCCTCTCGTAGTACAATCAAGTCAGCCCTTCACGACAGCGGCAGGGTCGGTGATGTAGCCGGTTACCGCACTGGCGGCGGCAACCGCCGGACTCGCCAGATAGACTTCGGACTCTACATGACCCATACGACCCACAAAGTTACGGTTGGTGGTGGAGATTGCTCTTTCGCCCTTCGCCAAAATCCCCATGTGTCCGCCAAGACATGGTCCGCAGGTCGGGGTAGAAACCACCGCTCCGGCTTCGATGAAAATGTCCATCAAGCCTTCGTGCATTGCCTGCAAATAAACACTCTGGGTACTGGGGATGATGATACAGCGAACGCCTTTGGCAACTTTCTTGCCACGGAGAATGTCAGCAGCAGCTCGCAGATCGGAGAGACGTCCATTGGTACAGGAACCGATGACTGCTTGGTCGATCTTCACTTCCTCGGCACCGATTTCGTCGACGGTACGGGCGTTTTCCGGCAGGTGCGGGAACGCTACGGTCGGACGCAGTGCCGACAGGTCAATGGTATATTCTTCGTCATACTCGGCATCGTCATCGGCAGTGTACGCCACCGGCGTACCTTGGAAGCGATCCTTGATATAGGCACGGGTCACATCATCCACCGGGAAAATACCGTTTTTGGCACCGGCTTCGATTGCCATGTTGGCGATGCACAGTCTGTCATCCATGTTGAGGTACTGCAAGCCGTCTCCAACAAATTCCATTGAACGATAGAGGGCACCATCCACACCGATTTTTCCGATGATATGCAGGATAATATCTTTGCCGCTGATGAAGGGAGCGGGCTTGTTCACCAGATTGAACTTGATGGCAGACGGTACTTTGAACCACGTCTTGCCGCTGATCATACCGGCCGCCATATCCGTAGAACCAACACCCGTTGAAAAAGCACCCAGTGCACCATATGTACAGGTATGGGAGTCGGCACCGATACACAGCGTTCCGGGTCCTACCAGACCTTTTTCCGGCAGGAGTGAGTGCTCAATACCCATCTGACCTACATCGAAGAAGTTGAGAATATCATACTTGTTTGCAAACTCCCTCACCTGCTTGCATTGTTCCGCCGCCTTGATGTCTTTGTTCGGCGTGAAGTGGTCCATGACCATGGCGATCTTGGTTTTGTCAAACACCGCCGCTGCGTTGCTTTCGTGGAACACATTGATCGCCACGGGTGAGGTAATATCGTTGCCGAGAACCATATCCAGCTTGGCTTCGATCAGTTGTCCTGCCTTGACCGATGGCAAACCGGCATGAGCCGCCAAAATTTTTTGTGACATTGTCATTCCCATAGAATTGACCTCCTCTGTATTTCTTTCCTGAACCGTCAGCGTTCCCGACCATCAGTTACCCTCCTATTATAGCGAATATTCCTGCCGGAATCAAGTGCCGTTCGGCATTAAACCGCTGCGTTTTTGTAAGAAATATCTGTAAAAACAGCGTTCCCCTAATTTGAGCACTGTTCTTTCAGCTATCAGATTTTGAAAATTGATTTCCGTGGGCATTTTTCGTGCAGAACAAGGAATCCTCTGTCGGTATGTTCATACTTTGTCGGTTCGTCAGAACCCCCCCGTTTTTCTCGATTGCCGCATGGCTTTCACTTGGTCAGATACTTCCCACCCCTTTTTCCAACTATCCAACGATACCACGGGCAGGGTCAAACGCAGGACAGGCGTTTCGGACAAACCACTCCCTTCTGCTTACAATGCCTTCCGCAACTGGCTGCCGCTCAACAAAAGAAAGTGTTCTCAACATCATCGCATACTCCCTCTTTTGAAGAGGCAAAACAAATGCTCCGCATTTGTTTTCGCACAAAAGCCACGTCTTTCGACCCGAAGGATGTGGCTTCCTGCCCTTCTGACAGAAGATTGTCTTTTCCCTGTACACTGCTTCGACAAGCCTTTGGCAGTCGTTGCTATTCCTTATAAATAATCGGGGAGAATCCCGTACAAGTTTGTGCTTTTAGATGTTGTTTTTTTTTCAAAAATCCTTTATACTGGTAGTAGCTGTTGACAGGTAATTGTAGGAAAGAAGGACATCCATGAGCAGAAGAACCTCATTCGGTTATAGCTCCTATGGTTCCCGTTCGTATCACTCGGGCGGCTATCGGGGGCAGCACCGCCGAAATCATCGCACGAAGATCATACTCCTCACACTGACCGCCTTGCTCGCTCTGGCGGTTGCCGCCTTTGCCCTGTGGTATTTCTTTTTGCGGGACAAGGGCAGCCCTGTCAAAACAGACGAAACCTCTGTGATGGCGGAATCTTCCCTGCTGGTCAGCCAGCCGGCTTCGGAAACGGAAAAAAACAGCCGTCAGGAAAGTTCCCGTGAAGAAAGCCGCCCGCCGGTCAATATCGAAGGCTACTGGGACGGCAACGTATTCATGTACGACCGCAGCGGCTATGAAATGTTCTACGGAACAGACGAATCCGCTGCCCGCTATGCAGCCGCTGTCTCTACGCTCAAAAAAGCATTGGGCAAGGACGTGAACGTCTACAATATGGTCGTGCCAAATCATGCCGCCTTTGCTTTGCCCGACAAGTATCTCACCACTATGAACAACGAAAAAGCCAACCTTCAGGCTATCTACCACGCCTATACCGAAGACGTCATTCCTATTGACGTTTATGCTGCCGAAGAGAAGCACAAGGACGAGTACACCTACTTCAAAACTGACCATAACTGGACGGGACTGGGAGCGTACTATGCCTATCAAGTCTTCTGTCAGACCGCTAAATCCCAAGCGGCAGATATAACCGCCTTGACCAGCGGCAGCATCAAAAACTTCAGGGGATCACTGTTTGTAGCAACGCAAACTGAAGAAACTCCCAACGGCAACAAAGAACTCGCCGCCAATGCCGATGTGGTCACCTACTACCACATGCCTTATGTAGAAAGCTGCGTATTGATGGAGAATGGCAAATCGGAAGAACAAACCGTTCCGCTAATTGCCACCTTTGCGGAAGGCTCCAATGCTTACAGTGCGTTCATCTGGGGCAACAACCCCTATATGCACATCAAAACCACCCAGAAGACCAACCGCAAACTGTGCATTATTAAAGACTCCTACGGCTGTGCCTTCGCCCCGTTCACGACCGCCAACTTTGACGAAGTGTATGTCGTTGACCCCAGCTATTACGAGGGCAACATCGTGGAGTACCTGCAAAAGAACAAGTTCACCGATGTGCTGGTGCTCAACAGCATTATGACCGCCAACACTGCGTTCCGTGTGACAGATATTCTGTCCATCCTGCCATAACTGACCATTCATAGGAGGTGTGCCGTTATGCTCGGTAAAAACGTCAAGATCGAAGTCTTCGGCACACTGACCGAAGGCAGTTTATACTCCGGCTTCCTCACCGGACGTCCCTCTACCGACAGCCGTTCGGTCTATGTGATGACCCACAACGGTCCTCTGCGTGACACGGTGGATGGTACTATCATCGCCATCGCCCATGCACAGAACCGTTCCCAAACACGGTTGGTCGCCGCTCCGACGGGTGAGATTTTCTATGAACCCGAAATTCGTGCCCGTCTGGAAAAAATATCTGCCCGCTTCGACAAGCTTATCTGTATGTACGAGAAATCCTGTGGTGCGGTCGTCTACCGCACCACACCACAGGACGGCACCAAGATCCTTCTCGTCAAGAACCACAACGGCAAGTGCTGGACCTTCCCGAAGGGGCATGTCGAGCTGCATGAATCAGAAACACAGACCGCTTTGCGGGAGATCAAAGAGGAAACGGGACTGAACGTCACTATCGAGCCGAACTTCCGGCAAACCAGTCTGTACCGTCCCTTCGGCAAGATCAAGAAGTATGTGGTCTTCTTTCTGGCACGAGCCAACGAGTCTGCTGTCAGTATGCAGCCCGGCGAAATCGACTACTACCTCTGGGTATCACCGGACGATGCTATGAAACTGTGCTCCCACGATAACGATACCAAGATCCTCACCGAAGTCCGCAAACGATTGGTTACATAGTCCACTATGGTTAAAGGCAGTACCCTCCGGAAGCTCTTTGCTGTCACAAA
>CACZZU010000109.1:0-2467 GCA_902785765.1 uncultured Ruminococcus sp. | reverse complement strand
CAAAGGCGTTTTCTCTATCGACAGGTTTGTGCAGAACACAGAAACACTGAACAAAAAGTCAGCGTACCGGACAGTCTGATGTCCTTCACCCTATCATCCACACAAGAAGGTGTTCCCTATGATCACACACTCTTTCCATGAGGAAAAAGACTCACTGTTTTCGCCGGAAGTATTTTTCGGTGAACGAAACGTGCTGTGCGATACCGCCATTGCTACCTTTTCACACGAAATATTTGAGACGGTGCTCCAACAGTACCCACATCAAGCGGTCGCTCATACTGATTCCGTTAACGGTCACCGTCCTGTGTATCGGTTGCATATAAACGGTCGTTCTGTGATTTTCTATCTGTCATCCATCGGTGCCTGTCTGGCCGGAAATGATGTCATCGAAATCCAGTGGCAGACCGGTTTCCGCCGTCTCATCCTGTTCGGTTCTGCCGGTGCCTTGGACAGCGATGCTACGCAGGGAAAGTATGTCATCCCCACACAAGCCTATCGTGATGAAGGAATGTCTTACCACTACGCTCCACCTTCCGATTTCATACATATTCCCAACAGCGAGGTGCTGTCCTCTATCTTCGACCGCCTCCGCTTACCCTATGTGCAGGGTAAAACATGGACGACCGATGCCCCATATCGGGAAACCCGTTACGCTGTCACACAGCGAAAACAAGAGGGCTGTCTCACGGTCGAAATGGAGTTGGCCGGTGTGCAGGCAGTGTGCAATTTCTACGGCATCGAGCTGTACAGTTTTCTGGTGACAGGCGATATTTTAGATGCGGAAGTCTACAATGCCTCCGGTCTGAAGGAAGCCAATCATGCGATGGACAAATTTTTTGTCGCTCTGGACATCCTTGAGCGGCTGCCCTCTATGGACACGACTCCTTTAGACTGAACACCTCCCCCATCATTGGCTGTTTCGCCGGATAACGCTCCTCCCTGACGCAAAAACACCTATGGCCGGTGAGGTATGACACATTCTTATCCAACCACAAGAATGAGGTGAAAAGATGGATATATCATGGCGAGAAGGATATGAACTCCGTGTGACGATTGTAAACGGTGAAGTGGTCATCACCGGCAACCGTAAAGGATTGCTGTCGTTAGCCGATCAACTTACGCTCTTGTCCAAGGAACCTATCGGCAGTCATCTGCATCTGGATGCCTACAATGCGTTAGAAGACGGTTCGGATGAGCTGATTATCGAACGAGTTCGCTGAAATTCTCCTTCCTTTGACGCTGACCGGAACCGAATAGACGAAATCACCTGTGCCTGCCATTTCCCTTTCAGCTATTCACCTGCCAAAACCGCTCATCTGTCGGATGTGTCCTGACAGACGAGCGGTTTTTTGATGAGCGGCACTATGCTATTATTCTGTGTACAAAACAGCAGCAACATCACATCCTATTTCCTTCCGGACAGGTCACACGATACGTTCGATACCAAAAATTCCTCTGGTATATCTCGGAGCAGCACAGGCTAGGGATAGGAAACTGTTGTGGGGCGTGGCTGTTTCGGTGAACTGCGGCTCGGATAATGTATTGCGGCTAAATAAGAGCCGACACTTCCGTGCTATCACTTTTTGACCAGATAGTCACTATTTTTGTGAAACCATCACCACTGATGTGATCGTTATTCAATAAAAACAAGGACGAGAACCGCCGTTCTCGTCCCTATCTATATGGTTGTGTGTAAGAACACTCCCTACATTACTCTGCGTTCTTCACTTTCACATAAAAGGTATCCGTACCGAAGGAATCTTTGATGTTCAGCCTGTCACCTTCCAATACATATTCCAGCGTGACAGGCGTGTAGCCCTCCGCTAAAAAAGTAATCGTGATCTTGCCGTCCTCGGTGGTGTAGGTGAGGTTCAGAACATTTCCCGCCATGTCATACTGTCCGGTGCCGTCTGCTTTGAAGGTGTAGACGTATTCCGGCAGTTTTTCTGACTGCCATTGACCAGCCAACGGTTGAGTATCTGTTTCAGAGGGCTGTTCCGATGCGGCAGATGTGGAACCGCTCGTTTCGGAGGTGTTTCCGTTATTATTACAGCCGCTGAAAGAAACAACCGCCGCTGTGAGTACCGCAATGGTGAGAATTGTGCCAAAAACTGTTCGTTTCATGCTATTACCTCTCTTTGTGATAAAAAACGTCTGTCTGCCGGAAGGTGTCCGACAGACAGTCGTTTTGCTGATGTTGGGTTTTGCCGATAGGGTCACGGAGTAACCGGTGTGGTGGCTCCATCACCAAAGGCGATGTTGACTTCCGACAAGAACTTGTCACCATACTTTGCATTCAGCTTGTAAACACGGTTTTTGTAGTTAGACGGGTTCGCAACCGTGATTTTGTGCATATTTGCATCAAACGAGAAATCATTATCGAATGTTTCTCCCTCGTCCTGCGTGGTAAAGCTGAACACAAGGTTCGCTTTCTCTGCCGCCGTCATGGCTCGCTCGGAACCGTCAA
>CACZZU010000108.1 GCA_902785765.1 uncultured Ruminococcus sp. | reverse complement strand
AACTGATTTTTTGCTTTACAAATGTGTGTGAAAAGGCGATCCTTAAACTTCGTGCTATCATCAATGTTGATGAAAAGTTTTAGTTTCCGAGGAGGTCTAATATTCATGACTTTATGTAAAATAAACTTGACATAATATAAATAATATGATACAATAAGCTTATAATGATGGTTGTCAAAATCATCCAAGAGGAGTGTTTTATATGTTTGACAATGTTCTGGTTGCGATTATCATTTGTGTTTTTGCGGTCTTGTTTGTTGCAATAACTTGCCTATATAGAAACAAGAAATCAAATTTCGATGAACGTCAGCTTTTAGCGAGAAATATCGCTTTTAAATTCTCGTTTTTCTTTTTGATGGTTTATTGTTTAATCTGTGGATTATTGCATATTTTTAATGTTAAATGGGCAGGCACTGACGTACAAATGTTTCTTGGAATCATCATATCATTTGCGTTATTCTTGGCTATATCTATTCTAAAAGACGCGTTTTTTTCAAACTCGCAGAAACGAAATATGCAATCTATTATTTCTTTTTTCTCGTCCGGAATCGTGAGTGTTATGTTTTTCCTGTCGGGACTTGGTAAAGGAGATGTGTTATGGAATAACAGTGGGCTCTCTATCCTCGCTTTGTATTTGATTGCCTCGGTTTGTTCATTTGTCTTGGGGATCCTTTCCGTTATTAAAATGAATTTGGAAAAACGCAGAGCGGAGGAGTAAATGAAAAATCTGAAATTGAAAAGTGCTCGTGCTGCACTTGATCTTTCTCAACAACAGCTTGCCGACAAAGTAGGTGTCAGCCGACAAACTATTAATGCTATCGAAAAAGGGGATTATAACCCAACAATCAATCTATGTATCGCTATTTGCCATGCCCTCGGCAAATCACTTGATGATTTGTTTTGGGTTGAAGAATAACATAAGGTGTTTTATGCTGCGGTTCCTTGAACCGCAGCAGCCAATACAGGATGACTCCATACCGCCAATCGCTGCCGTCAAGCAGGATATTACCTGCTTGACGGTCTTTTGTGCTGCCATATTTTTGAAGCTGCGGCAGACTCTGAACGTATCCTGCGGTCAACCGCATCTGCTGCGGCGGGACATCTTGACGGCTGAAACGAGTGTCCCTTCCGTGGTGAAAAGCCTTGAAGGAAGGGTGCCGTCTTTCGCAAGACAGACTTCGCTGCCCACGCACACGGCAATCAACTTCGGTCGGGTCAGTTACAGGGGGAAAACCCTTTTCAAGCGGGAAAAAGGGGTATTCCCCTGTCTTGCCTGTCAGCTCGGGCAGTGCTTTCTCCTGTGGCAGAAGTGTCCGTTGGACACCCGCCCCCTTCCTAAAAATTTGTGTTGATGTGGTGGAGCGTTAAAAGTCCAGATAACAGTTTTGTGCGTTTACAGCACATTCTTTGAACATTGATTTCCCTTTCGGAAGTCACTGCATCCCCAACGCTGCTGTGTCTTCCCTGAAATATATTCCGACTTCCCTGACGATTGGTGACACCCCTTATATTGGTATTTGACAACCCGCATACTGGTTCGTGCCTGCCATCGTTTTCGATAGGTTTTCCTGTGGCGGCATCAGCGTATTCCCCCTACCGCTCCTGCCGAAAGAATTTTTCACGGAAGATTGGTTGATGTGCCGCAAGAGACAACTTTTGTCGATAGTTGACTAATTTGCTTCACATAGCGAAAAATGTTCTGTTTATTCTTGTATTTGAAGCTATTTTTGGTATAATGGAAGTAAGGACTATCATATAGCGGGGGCGTGATTTTGTGAGCTGTATCAGCGAGCATTTTTTCAAAATGATAGTGCCTGTTCTAATGGGGGTTTCTGTGCCGTTGTGCGGAGGTGTATCGTTAGCGGTCAGTGCCGAACCTCTATCATCCGAGACGGAACCATCGGTCATCCATACAGCCGAACAATCGGAAGGGAACAGGAATGAAACAGAAGTACACGACAACAATGAAGCAGCGTTAGGAGACACCGTACTGTCCTCTCTTGACCTGTTTCGCAACGGTGGGGACTATTCCGCCGTTCTGTATAACAACACCAATGGACTGACAACTTCAGAAGCCAATGCGATCGCACAAACCAGCGACGGCTTTCTGTGGATCGGCAGCTACGGCGGCCTTGTGCGTTATGACGGCAATAAGTTTGAACAGATCGAGATCGACAAGACCATGTCCGGCGTAAAATCGCTCTTTGTGGACAGCAGGGATAACCTCTGGATAGGCTCTGCCAACAATGGAGTTGCCGTGATGGACAAGGGGCAGCTGACCTACTGGTATGAATCCGATGGTCTGCCGGAAGGCTCTGTGAATGTGATACAGGAAGACGACAGCGGTATCATCTATGTAGCGGCCAGAGAAGGGCTGGTGACCATCGACTCTACCCTGGAACTGGCAAAATTCGACGACAAGCGAATCAATGACCAGCAGATCATTGACATCAAGAAAGGCGATGGCGGACGTCTGTACTGTCTGTCGGACGAGGGGGATGTGTTCACGATCAAAAACGGTGAGATCACGAACTATCGGATGACAAGCATCGACTATGGCTTCACTTGTCTGGTACCCCATCCGAATGACCCCGATCATGTCTTCCTCGCACAGCGTCATTATCTCTACGATCTTGACCTGACAAAACGAACGGACGACGATCACTACGGGGATACCGCTCCCGAAGAATTGGAGCATTTTGCTTTGGACGAAACACAGTATATTCAGGATATAGAATGTATCAACGGCAGAATATGGGTGTGTTCCGATACAGGTATCGGCATCCACAGTGTGGAAGACGGTACCTTCTATAAACTGGACGATGTGCCGATGACCGGCTCCGTAGAACACGTTATGCGGGACTATCAGGGCAACTACTGGTTTTCGTCCACTCGTCTGGGGGTGATGAAACTCGTACCCAACAGATTCAGAAATGTACTCGTCCGCTATGGTCTGTCAGAAAAAGTTGTCAATACCACCTGTATGGTGGACAACACACTGTTCGTAGGAACAGATACCGGTCTGGTCGTGATCGACTCCAATGGTATCAGGGACTCCTATCCCGTGAGGAATGTCTTCTCTGCTGATCGTGCCTACGGCAAAGCCGATTTGATCAATGACCTCTTGGCTAAAGTCCGGATACGCTCCATCGTCTATGACAGCAAAAATCGCCTGTGGTTCTCAACATGGGGCAGCGGATTGATGTGTCTGGAGCAGGATACCCTGTTTCAGTACACCTCCGAGGACACACAAAATACGTCCTCTCTGGGTTTGATCTCTGACAATATCCGCACCATACATGAAAGGGAAGACGGTTCCATTTGTGCGATCGGTGCCGGCGGCATGAGCGTGATACAGAACCGTCAAGTCGTTCAAAACTACGGTACCAAGGACGGCATCAAAGACACCTCCATCCTCACGATAGCCGAAAACAGCAACGGCGATATTCTGCTCGGTTCGGACGGCGGCGGTCTCTACATTATCAATGACACAGGTGTCAAAACGATCGGCACAAAAGAAGGGTTAAGCTCCGGCATCGTCATGCGTATCAAGAAAGACAGAACACGCGACCTTTTCTGGCTTGTGACCAACAATTCCGTCTCCTACATGACCAAGGACTACAAACTCAAAATGGTCACCAGCTTTCCCTATACCAATAACTTTGACGTGTACCAAAACAGCAAGGACGAGATATGGGTGCTCAGCAGCAACGGCATCTATGTCGTGCCTACGGAACAGATGATTGCCGATAAGGTCACGACGCTGGTGCACTACACCGCCATGAACGGTCTGCCGTGCATTACAACGGCCAATTCCTACAGTGAACTGACCGACAGCGGTGACCTTTATATCGCAGGAACGGCCGGTGTTGTGCGAGTGAATATCGAATCCAGCAAAAGCGAGAGCGTAGAGTCCAAATCGTCCATCCCCTATCTCGACGCTGACGGCGTACGGGTCTATCCCGATTATGACGGGAGCTTCCACGTTGCATCCCGTGTCAAAAAAATCACCATCTACAGCTATGTGATGAACTACTCTCTGACCGATCTCATGGTCTCCTACCGTCTGGACGGTTTTGATGAAAGAACGACATCGCTGAACGCCGAGGAGCTGATTCCGGTAGATTATACCAACCTGCCGGGCGGTGACTACAGCTTTGTTCTGGATGTGACAGACTCGATGAGTACAAAGCATCACACGTTGAGAGTAAAAATCACCAAAGAGAAGGCCATCTATGAAGAGGTATGGTTCTGGATCCCTGTGGCCATTATCGGTCTGCTGCTGGTCGTAGGTACCACCATGCTGATTATGTTCTTCCGAATGAAAAAGATACGCAAGAAAAACCGTGACAACATGACGCTGATCCATGAGATCACGGAAGCTTTTGCGAAGGTCATTGATATGAAGGACACCTATACCAACGGTCATTCTTCCCGTGTAGCGATGTATACAGCCATGCTGGCAGAGGAACTGGGCTGCAATAAAGAAACCGTGGAACGCTACTATCACGTTGCCCTCCTGCATGACATCGGAAAAGTCGGCGTACCGTCCGCAGTGCTGAATAAGCCCGGCAAACTGACCGATACGGAGTTTGAACTCATCAAGACTCATACTTCCATGGGCTACGGAACGCTGGAGGGTATCAGTATCATGCCTGAACTGGCTCTCGGTGCAAAATATCACCATGAACGACCGGATGGCAAGGGCTACCCTGACCATTTGAAAGGAGACGAAATTCCACGAGTAGCCCAGATCATCGCAGTAGCCGACTGCTTTGATGCGATGTATTCCAACCGTCCCTACCGCAAACGCATGAATTTTGAAAAGGCTGTTGCCATCATCAAGGAAGCCGCCGGCACTCAATTGACCGCCGATGTCGTAGAAGCGTTTTCACGCTTGGTCGACAAAGGATAGTTCCGTGCACCGGACGATACAGGCGGCGGCACCACTGAAAATATCGAAAACATCAGAGCTTCCTAGGGTGATCGGGATGAGACGCTTTGCCAGCGTCATCCCCTTTGGTTGGTTCCACCGATAACGCACCCAGCCTCGTCCTGTGGAGCCACACAGCCAATGGATAGATGGTTCCCTGTCTTTTTCAGCCGTTCATCAGTGAGCAAAGAATGAGAAAGCGACCGATTCACGTTATGTGAATCGGTCGCTTTTTTAGCATACCGCACGACCGAGTGAAAACGATCGTTTCCTGTCCGTCTGTTTGACAGAAAGAGAACGAAACGCTCCCAGCGTCAGCCATTCATGGTAAAAACAGCCTGTGTGGTACAAGCAGTGGGAACTGTCCGGAGATCGTTACTTTGTCACATGCAGGGTGAAGGTCTTCTCCACGACCGTACCCTCACTGTCTCTGATCTTGACCAGCACATCATAATCAACCGCTTTGGCAGGAGTGATGTTGACAGCACGAACCTCACTGAAGTCATGGACTCTTGTCCACTTTTCGGAAGTGGCCTTCTTATAGTAGAACGCATACTGATAGTCGCCGGTGCCGCCATTGGCTACCCCACGCACCTTGACTTTCTCGCCCAGCTTGATGGTATCGGAACGCATGGTCGAAACATTTGTCAGCGGTTCGGGTACCTTATCAGCCGCCATGCCCTCTGCTACTACGTCCGAAAGTGTGTCGGCCATGATCGCGGCGATCTCACTGTGACCATTCGCATTGGGATGAGGGTCAAGATTCAACTCGTTGCTAATGCCGTAGACGTCAACATACGTTGAATTGGTTGTCTCGGCTACGTCTGCAAGTTTTGCATTGAGTGCCTGCATGAGTTGTCCGGTTTTTCTGCCGGCTAACAGGTATTGAAGCGGATAAGCGATCTCATCTGCCGCGATGCTCATGAGCTTTTCGAGCCGCTCTTTCTGTGCCTGACGGATCGCCTTGCTATCGATGATATACTTGATCTGGACCGAAATACCAGAGAAAGAACGTACTTTTTCGTTCAGTTGTGTATCTGTCAGATTTTGTGTAGGCTTGTTGACCTTCACATCAATGTTCAGCATCTCACCAATGACTCTGGAAAGGATATTCTGCGACACCGTGCAGAAGTCACGAACCTGTCCCTGATATTCCAGTGAGTTACCATACGGATCAAACATACCAAGCACCGCAACATCGGCTTCGCTGTTGACGGTTCTCACGGCATCTACAACATTCTTGACCTGATTAGAAGCATTGGCGACCATGTCACCGGCTCTTTCCTTCACGCCACTGATAAAGCGGATCGCATCGGTGATGGTATCAAGCGTGATGGAGTCTTTGTTCTGTTCGAGCTGCTTCAGAGCGGCATTTAATGCGTCCTCTGCACTACCCCCGATCAGGATCGTATAGAGCGAAGTAGCAAGGGCACTCAAGACAGGATTCTTCTCGGCGCCAAGTTCGCTGAAGAAGCCCAGCAGCACGTCATTTCCACCCAACTGAATGCTGACGAGATCCGCATCGGTAAGGTACTTGACCATAATGTTATGGTACTGTCCCAGTGCATCCACTTTATCATTTCCTGCCATAGCGACCATACCGATCCCCTGTCGGCTGACGTAACCATCTTCCAGAATAACTTTCGCTACATCATCGGCACGATAAGCACAGGCTGCCAAATTGGCGGTGCTTGCTTCAATGCCGTATTTTGCCGCCTGTTGAGCCAAATACTCTCCAAAAACAGCAGGATACGCTTCTTTGATCGGGTCAGCTAACAACTCATCGGTGATGACGAGGGCACGGTCCGAAGCGAATTTCTCCATGAAATTATCGCCTTCAGAAGTCAAGCCATATCCTGCTGTAATGCTGTCGCCCAGTGCAACATAGTGATAAACATCGTCCGGTGTGGTCGTCTTCGCTGCAACGGCTGTCACTGCGGTACTTCCCACCAATGCGGCGGTTAATGCAACTGCCACAACTTTTTTAAGTTTCATCACGTTAATTCCTCCTATTTGATAGTAGTGAACTACCCATTGTCTAAAGCCAATGGGCTTCCTGCTTCATCGTCCTCGTAACCTACTAACTCCACAGGCGTAAATTCGGGCTGAACCGTCCCT
>CACZZU010000107.1 GCA_902785765.1 uncultured Ruminococcus sp. | reverse complement strand
AAATTCAGCGGTTTTAGGAAAGGGGTGCGGGGAATAACCCTTTTTCCGCCGGAAAAGGGTTTTCCCCGTGTAACTGCCCCGACAAAATTGATTTCCGCGACCTTTTGAAGGTGGCTCTTGCAAAACATACTATTCCTATGGTATAATAGGAATATGACAACAAGAACGGAGGGAACTACCTTGAAAATCTCGACAAAGGGAAGATACGCCCTGCGGCTGCTGCTTGACTTGGCTATACACCGCGAAGACGGCTATGTGTCTCTGAAAGATATTGCTGAACGTCAGCAGATCTCCAAGAAGTATCTGGAGCAGATCGTACCGCTGTTGAGTCGGTCAGGTTTGCTGAAGGCCAACAGGGGATACCAGGGCGGCTATATGCTGTCGAAGTCACCTGAACAGTATACATTGGCGGAAATTCTGCGTCTGACAGAAGGCAATCTGGCACCGGTAACGTGTTTGGAAGGAGAGGTCAATGACTGTCCCCGAGCGGAAGAGTGCATCACACTCCCCGTGTGGAAGGGGTTGTACGATACGATCAACCACTATCTGGAGAACGTGACGCTGCAAAGCATCTTGGACGACTATTGGCGCCGCCAGTCGGACTACTACTATATTTGACAGGAGGGAAGTGTCTATGAAACAGATCGTGTGCTTCGGTGACTCCAATACTTATGGGTTTATTCCCGCACAAGGCGGTCGCTTTGATGAGCATACCCGCTGGACAGCCCTTCTGGCACGAACATTAGCCCCGAAGGGCTATGAAGTTATCGAACAGGGATGTAACGGGCGTACTACTGTATTCGATGATCCTAAATCGCCTGAACGCAATGGCAGTAAGGCATTGGAACGCCTGTTCCAAACGCTGTCACAGCCGGATACCATGATCTTCATGTTAGGAACGAACGATTGTAAATGGCAGTTTCATGCCGATGCACAGGACATCACCGAGGGCATGGCTCTGTTGGTGTCGATGGTACATCTGTACTGGCCGGATACAAGGATCTTATTGATGTCACCGGCACCGCTCCTTGAAGGAGCAAGTGAAGAAGCGGGTGGGCGTCCTTTTGATGCGGAAGGCATCCGACATTCTCAAGAACTGCCGGCACGTTACCGTGAACTGGCTCGTACAAACAACTGTGATTTTCTGTGTGCAGGTGACATCGTTACTCCAGACCCCGCAGACGGGGTTCACCTCAACGCCGCCTCTCATCGAAAGCTGGCGGAAGCTCTTGCCTCACGGTTTAGCTGAATGGAAACGGATATTCCGCAGGAGCCGGCGAAACACAACGAAGGGAGCGGGGGCGGATCCCTGCCGGGTTTGAGACAACGTCCCAACGATGGAGGTGTTGGTATGGAAGAGAAGGAGTATATGCGGAGAGCCATCGCACTAGCACAGCAGGCAGGTGGTTTTGCGGCACCGAATCCACTGGTAGGAGCGGTTATCGTGAAGGATGGTCGTATTATCGGCGAAGGTTTCCACCGGCGGTGTGGGGAGTACCATGCCGAACGAAATGCCTTGGCTTCGCTGACGGAATCAGCAGAGGGTGCCACGATGTATGTAACATTGGAACCGTGCTGTCATGTGGGACGGACACCGCCGTGCACGGAAGCGATCATCGAGCATAAGATTGCCAAAGTGTACATCGGTTCCCGTGACCCCAACCCGTTAGTGGCGGGCAAAGGTGTCCAATGTCTGCGGGAACACGGCATTGACGTGCGGGAAGATTTTCTGCGGGAGGAGTGTGATGCTCTTAACCCGATTTTCTTTCACTATATCACAACCAAAACGCCCTACGCAGCGTTGAAATATGCGATGACGTTGGATGGAAAGATCGCCTCCTACACGGGAGCGTCCCAGTGGATTACAGGTACTGAAGCTCGTCAGCACGTCCAGACTCTTCGCGGACGATATAGTGCGGTGATGGCAGGTATCGGAACGGTGCTGGCCGATGACCCGATGCTGAACTGTCGTCTGGAAGGTGCCCACCAACCCTTGCGGGTCGTGGTGGATTCACGCCTGCGTATACCGTTGGACAGCCGACTCTGCCAAACCGCGAAGGACTGTCCGCTGTTGGTTGCCTGTGTGGAAGCCGATGATGGCAAACGGCAGGCTTTGGAAGCATTGGGGGTGACGGTATGTGTGTGTCCGATGAAGGACGGTCACGTCGATCTGCGGTACCTCATGCAGTTATTGGCACAGCGTCAGATTAGCAGTGTTCTGATCGAAGGCGGTGGGCAGTTAAATGAGGCGGCACTAACCGCTGACGTAGTACAGCATCTCTATGTGTATATCGCTCCCAAACTGTTGGGCGGAAAAAATGCCAAAACGCCTGTGGAGGGACAAGGTGCGGATCATCCCGACCATGCGGCACTGCTGCAGTACCGCAGCATGACTCGATTAGGGGACGATTGGCTGTTAGAATATGATGTGGAAAGGGGAGTGTGTGATGTTCACGGGCATTGTGGAAGAGATCGGTGAGCTGGAGAGTATTCTGTCCGGCAGCCGTGCGGGTTCACTGCGGATCCGTGCCAAGACGGTGCTGGAGGGAACGAAGTTAGGCGATTCTATTGCCGTCAACGGTGTGTGTCTGACAGTAACGGAGCATACAGACAGCGATTTTTGTGCCGATGTCATGCCGGAGACGTTACGCCGTTCCAATCTCGGTTTGCTGCAGCGGGGCAGTAAGGTAAATCTCGAACGGGCGATGGCGGCCAACGGGCGTTTCGGTGGTCACATTGTTTCGGGACACATTGACGGCATGGGAACCATCCATCATCTTCAACGGGAGGAAAATGCCGTTTGGATACGGATCACAGCGGCTCCGTCCATCCTTTCTCTGATCGTAGAGAAGGGTTCCATCACCATTGACGGCATCAGCCTGACAGTAGCAGCACTTGGGCAGGAGGACTTTTCGGTGTCGGTCATTCCGCATACCGCCGCTCAAACAACGCTGCTGACCAAGGCAGTCGGTGACCGTGTCAATCTTGAGAACGACATTATCGGCAAGTATGTACAGCGGCTGATGGGGCAGGTGCCTGCGGCAGGTACTTTCTCTTCCCAAAACCGCTTGACAGAAGCATTTTTAGCTGAACACGGCTTTCTATAAAACACAGGAAGGCAGCGGCAGGATACAGCATCGCTATACAAGCGGCACCTTGTATCGCTTGTGTGGGGGAACGTGCCGATTCGGCCGCTTGATAAAGGAGGAAACATCATGGTATTTCAATACAGCACGATTCCAGAAGCACTGGAGGCTCTTCGCAGCGGTAAGCTGATTCTCTGCACGGATGATCCCGACCGGGAAAATGAGGGTGACCTTATTTGTGCGGCACAGTTTGCTACGACCGAGAACGTCAATTTCATGGCGAAGTATGGAAGAGGGCTGATCTGTACCCCCATGTCCGAAGCCATCGCCAAACGGCTGAACCTGCCGCAGATGGTATCGGACAACACCGACAATCACCACACCGCTTTTACGGTGTCCATCGACCATGTGCAGACCACTACCGGCATTTCTGCCGAAGAAAGAGGTTTTACCTGTCGGGCGTGTGCCTCTGCCGATGCGAAACCGGAGGATTTTCGGCGGCCGGGTCATGTGTTCCCGCTGACTGCCCGTAAAGGCGGCGTATTGGTGCGGAACGGTCATACCGAAGCGACTGTGGATCTGTGCCGTTTGGCAGGACTGACGGAGTGCGGGCTGTGTTGTGAGGTCATGCAGGATGACGGTACCATGATGCGTACCCCTGCTTTACAGAAAATGGCACAGGAACATGGCTTGTGTTTCATCACCATTAAAGATCTGCAGGATCACCTTCGCCGTTATGAAAACCACATGATACAGCAGGCGGAAGCCAAACTGCCGACCGTTTACGGAGAGTTTCGTATCTATGGCTTTGTCAACGATATTACAGGCGAACATCATCTGGCATTGGTCTGCGGTGACATCGGCAACGGGGAAGACCTGTTGTGCCGTGTGCATTCCGAGTGTCTGACGGGCGATGTCTTTGGTTCGGCACGGTGCGACTGTGGAGAACAGCTCCATGCGGCGATGAACATGATCCAGCGGGAAGGGCGTGGTATCATTCTCTATATGCGGCAAGAGGGCAGAGGGATCGGGCTGATCAACAAGATCAAGGCGTATGCTCTCCAAGAGCAGGGTTATGACACGGTGGATGCCAATCTCCAACTGGGCTTTGCTCCTGATTTGCGGGAATACTGGAATGGTGCCCAAATGCTGCAAAACCTCGGGGTGAAGTCCCTGCGGCTGCTGACGAACAATCCGGACAAAATTTACGGGCTAGAAGGTTTCAGCTTCATCATCAAGGAAAGAGTCCCACTGGAGATCACGCCCGGTGCTTATGATGAGTTTTACCTGCGTACCAAAAAAGACCGCATGGGGCACTTACTGCACTTTGATGAGTCGTGACGATATGTACCGATACCACGAAAACAGCCGTCTCCTGTTACAGGAGACGGCTGTTTTTGCGTATGACGGGGAGTTGATTTTTCATCTTCCAGCAGGTAAGCAAAGTCTGCCGACGGATCATGAAGCGGTGGGCTTTGCTGTTTGTATCTGCGGCAGAATAGGATCGGCTGCCGTGTTCGCTGCGGGGCAAAAATCACGTCAGCCGCCGTTCGGAGACAACCTGACAGTTGGCAGGAACTGTCTCGTCAGCGGGGCAGGTAGCCGACCTTTTTCATCACTTTATCGAGAGTACGTTGCGAGAGACGCAGGGCAAACTCGGCACCTTTGCGGTACAGCTCTATCAAGTAGTCCTTGTTGTTGATGTAGTTGTTGAAGCGTTCCTGAATGGGACGCAGTGTTTCGATAACGGCTTCACCGACGGCAGTTTTGAAGTCGCCATAGCCTTTGCCTTCAAATTCGGCAGCGATAGCGTCGGCACTTTTGCCGGTCACGGTACTCATGATGCCGATGAGGTTGTTGATACCGTCCTTGCCTTCGCCCACTTTTACGACTGCTTCGGAGTCCGTTACGGCACGTTTGAATTTTTTCATGATGGTGTCTGGCTTATCCAGAACGGCGACCCATGCGTTCACATTTTCGTCCGACTTTGACATCTTTTTGGTGGGATCCTGCAGAGACATGATCTTCGCACCGGTTGTGGAGATATACGGTTCGGGCAGGGTGAAGGTTTTGCCGTAGATGCCGTTGAAGCGTTCGGCGATGTTTCTTGTCAGTTCCAAATGCTGTTTCTGGTCGATGCCGACCGGCACCATATCCGCCTGATACAGCAGAATATCCGCTGCCATGAGGGACGGATAGGTGAACAGACCGGCGTTGACGTTGTCGGAATGCTTTTGTGACTTGTCCTTGAACTGTGTCATGCGGGACAGCTCCCCGAACTGTGTGTAGCAGTTGAGGATCCATGCCAGCTCGGCATGGGTGTGAACATGACTTTGGATGAAGAACGGACTCTTTTCGGGGTCGATGCCGCAGGCCAGCAGCAGAGCGTAGGCTTCCAGAATATTCTGTCGGAAAACCTTTGGATCCTGGCGTACCGTGATGGCGTGCAGATCGGCTACGGCATAGAGGCAGTGGTAATCATCCTGCAGGCTGACCCAGTTACGCAGGGCACCGAGATAGTTGCCGAGTGTGATAGTACCGCTGGGCTGGATGGCACTGAAGATGACCTTCTTTTTTTCGGTTACAGGTGCGTCTGACATTATAAAATCTCCTTTGCGAGTGCTCCGAGGATGCGGATACCCTTTTCTAATTGTTCGTCGGTGGGGGTTGAGAAGTTAATGCGGAACGAGCGGCACTGTTCCTTCTCATCGGTCAGGAAGGCGTTGCCGGGTACGACACAAACTTTTCGCAGAACAGCCTGCTTGCAGAAGTCTGCCATATCTACGCCTTCGGGCAATTGACACCAGATGAACAGACCGCCTTCAATAGGCTGATAAGTGATCTTGTTCGGGACAAGGTGCTCGTCCAGCAGTTTCATGCAGAAGGATGCCTTCTTGCGGTAGACATCCCGCAGGTGAGCGAGATGACCCTTGAAGTCATACTCTGTCATGAACTGGTGTGCCACCATTTGTGCCCAAACATTGGTGTGGACATCTTCGCCCTGCTTGCACACGACCATTTTCTGAACGATCGGTTTCGGTGCGATAACATAGCCCAAACGCATACCGGGCGAGAGGATCTTCGAGAACGAACCAGCATAGGCGACAAGCCCGTCTTCATCAAAGGACTTGATCGGCGGCACGTTTTCGCCGCTGATACGCAGTTCTCCGTAGGGGTTATCCTCCAAAATCATCACATTGTACTGCTTTGCCAACGCGTAGATGGCTTTTCTCTTTTCCAGAGAAGTAGTCACACCAGATGGGTTCTGGAAATTGGTGATGATGTAGATGAACCGGACGTTCTTTTCGTTTTGGAGAGCTTTTTCGAGGGCTTCCAGGTTCATGCCGTCCGATTCCAGCGGAATGCCGCACAGACGGGCATTATATGAACGGAAAGAGTTGAGCGAGCCGATGAAGCTGGGGGCTTCACAGATTACGGTGTCGCCCTCGTTTACCATCGACTTGGTGATAAGATCCATGACCTGTTGGGCACCGGAGGTGATGATGAGGTCATCAAAGTCACGGCCGACATTGTACTCTTTCTTCATGAAGTCACCTACCGCCTTCCGCAGAGGGGTATAGCCTTCAGTGACGCTGTACTGCAGGGCAGCGATGGGATTTTCAGTCATGATTTTGTTGGAGATTTCGGCGATCTCCTTCACGGGGAACGCTTCGGGGGCAGGATTGCCGGCCGACAGCGATACCACGGTAGGGTCAGCGGCATATTTGAAGATCTCACGAATAGCAGAGGGCTTGAGGGTTTGTACCCTGTCAGAAATGATGTATTCCATAGCAGCGACTTCCTTTTCCATAAAATGTTACACCTCATTCTAGCACATTTCTCGCTGTCTTGCAACTACTCTTTTTGAGGATTCAGGGAAATCAATTTTCAAAATCTGATGGTCACAAGCATTCCGATTCATTTGTTTTTTGAAAGCAAACTTCACGCAAATTCAGCGGTTTTAGGAAAGGG
>CACZZU010000106.1 GCA_902785765.1 uncultured Ruminococcus sp. | reverse complement strand
CTGCCTATGGTATCTGTGTCATGATCCAACCGGATCTCGTTACAAAGCAGCGGCAGCCGCCATACTTATTTTTGTCGGTCACACAACTGTCGTGCCAGTTGTACGAGTGGTTCCGTTCCCTTCGGAAAAGCAGAAAGACTTTTGATGGCTTCTTCTGTCAGAGCCACACTGCGTTGACGGCATTCTTCCATCCCAAGCAGCGTCACATAGGTGGACTTGTTATTCTTGCTGTCACTGCCGACAGGTTTACCCAAAGCGACTTCGTCTGCCAGCACATCCAACATATCGTCCACGATCTGGAACGCCAGACCGATACATTCCGCATAACGAGCCGCCGCTTTGCTCTGCTGTTCATCGGCACCGGCAGAAATACACCCCAACAGACACGCCGCCCTTATCAGGGCACCGGTCTTTTTACGGTCCATCGCCGCTAAATGCTGGGCGGACACCGTGCGTCCCTCACTCTCCATGTCGATGATCTGTCCGCCGATCATTCCTTCGGCACCCGCACAGGCAGACAGCATTTGACCAGCACGAACGCACTTTTCGCAGCCATTGAGAGCAACCGCCCGATCAGACAAAATCGTGTCAAAGGCCAGCGTCAACAGTGCATCACCGGCTAAAACCGCTGCCGCTTCGCCATATACCTTGTGATTCGTCGGTTTTCCACGCCGCAGATCATCGTTATCCATGCAGGGCAGGTCATCGTGAATCAGCGAATAAGTATGCACCATCTCTACCGCACAGGCAAAGGGCATAGCGGCTTCTTGGGTTCCGCCGCACAGGGTCGCAAAAGACAGCGTCAGCAGTGGACGGATTCGCTTGCCGCCTGCCGTCAGACTGTATCGCATGGCTTCAATCACCGTGCGGATGAGCGGTTCTTCTGGCGGCAAATAGGACAACAGTTCTTGTTCAAAGGATACAGCAGACAGGTTCATGGTTCTTCCTCCCCGGTCTTTTTTAACGCCGTCACGAACGTGATCTTCTGTTCGGCTTTTTGCAGCGTCTCATAACAGGCGTTCGACAGCTTAATGCCCTCCTCAAACAGCTTCATGGCTTCTTCCAGGGGCAGTTCGCCGCTTTCCAGATGCGACACGATCATTTCCAACCGCTGCATCGACTGTTCATAATCTATCTTTTTAGCCATGAGAATCCTCCTTTCTATCGGTAACGGTACCGATCAGTGTGCCGTCCGTCAACGTCACTGTGATAGTATCTCCTACCGCCACTTCTTTTACCGAACGGAGCACCCGTTTCTTTTTGTAGGCGATCGCGTAACCTCTGGACAATACCCTCAAAGGGCTGATTGCTTCCAGTTTGGCACTGATACCCACAAAACGCTCTTTGTGAGCGGACAGTTGGCGGGTATAGACCGTTGACATACGACCCACCAAAGTATCCAGTTTCATACGGCGGTATTGTATCAATTCCTGCGGCGACTGCAGCACACGCGAAGAACGCAGCCGCTGCCAGCGGGTCATTTCCCGTGTTAAACGGTCGTGTATACAGTCAGTCAGGCGGTCTTGGTACCGCTGCAGTTGTTCAAGCATCCCGCTCATTTCCGGTGCCGCCAGTTCGGCTCCGGCGGATGGGGTCGAGGCTCGTACATCGGCCACAAAATCACAGATCGTGAAGTCCGTTTCATGTCCGACTGCCGAAATGACCGGAATCGAACATCCGTAGATCGCACGGGCCAGTTCTTCGTTGTTGAAGGCCCACAGGTCTTCGATAGAGCCGCCGCCCCGTCCGATGATGATGACATCGACATCCTGACTGCGGTCAAAGGCACATACTGCTTCGGTCAGTTCGGCAGCCGCCCGATCCCCCTGTACGGTCACTGGATAGAGGATAATTTCCCCGATAGGATAACGCCGCTTGAGGATACGCTGAATATCCTGTACTGCTGCTCCGGTAGGAGAGGTGATAACACCGATCCGTTTAGGATAAAGCGGCAGCGGTTGTTTGTGCCGCTCATCATAGAGTCCCTCCTGCCGCAAACGTGCTTTGAGCTGCTCGAAGGCGATACTCAAAGCACCGACACCGTCCGGCTGCATTTCCTCGATGTTGACCTGATAGGAACCCGTCACATCGTACAGTGTGACACGTCCCCGCACCAACACTTTCATCCCGTCTTGCGGACGAAACGTCAAGCGAGACGCATGACCGGCGAACATCACCGCCCTGACCGCACTGCGTTCATCTTTTAGGGTCAGATAGATATGTCCCGAACGATAGTGATCGGTCAGGTTAGAGATCTCACCCCGCAGCCAGATATTTTTGAGCCGCTCTTCCGATTCCAGCAGGGTCTTCACAAACAGGTTCAGGCTCGATACAGTGATGATGTTGTTGCTCATAACACTCTCTCACCTCTCATTCGCTGAAACGTATCTGTCCGTCCTGTGCTTCTTCCAGTTCTAACCCCAGATGCAGACACGCTGCCCGGGTAATACACCGTCCCCGTGGCGTGCGGTTCAGGAAGCCGATCTGCATCAGATACGGCTCAATCACATCTTCGATCGTCACAGCTTCTTCTCCAATGGCGGCGGCCAATGTTTCCAATCCTACGGGACCGCCACGATAAAACTTCACCAATGCCGTCAGCATCCGGCGGTCATTGGCGTCCAATCCCAGCTCATCCACCTCCAGCCGCTCCAAAGCGGTACGGGCGGTGTCCAACGTGATGACGCCGTCCGATAAGACCTGTGCAAAGTCCCGCACCCGTTTGAGCATACGGTTGGCAATACGCGGTGTGCCTCTGGAGCGGGATGCGATCTCCAACGCACCGTCCGGCTCGATGCCGATATGCAGGATCCCCGCACTGCGGCGAATAATGCTCGCCAGTTCTTCGGGCGTGTATAATTCCAGACGCAAAGAAACACCGAAACGGTCAC
Source organism: uncultured Ruminococcus sp. (assembly GCA_902785765.1). GTDB lineage: Bacteria > Bacillota > Clostridia > Oscillospirales > Acutalibacteraceae > UBA1213. The sequence continues at coordinate 7,463 of CACZZU010000106.1, read as the reverse complement.
GAAGCGGTGCCGTGAGCTGTCCGGCACGGGTCGTTGCTCCGACCAATGTAAAGTGCGGCAGCGGCAAGTGATAGGATGCCGCCATTTGTCCCTTTCCTGTCACAATGTCGATGGCAAAGTCCTCCATCGCCGGATAGAGGATCTCCTCCACCGCCCGTGAAATGCGATGGATCTCGTCAATGAACAGCACATCCCCTTCGTTTAGATTTGTGAGGATGGCCGCCAGATCACCGGGTTTCTCAATAGCGGGACCAGAGGTGATCCGCAGGTTCACGCCCATTTCATTGGCAATAATACCGGACAGCGTCGTTTTACCGAGTCCCGGCGGTCCATAAAGCAAGACGTGATCGAGTGATTCGTGCCGCTGCTTGGCCGCCTCCATGAAAACTGCCAAATTTTCTTTCGCTTTTTCCTGTCCGATATAGTCCCGCAGCGTCCGTGGACGCAGCGGATTATCACTGTCGTTCTCCCCCATGATCTCCGTAGGAGAGACAAGACGATTCTCAAAATCAAGTTCTTCCATGTTCCGTTCCTTCCGCAAGTAAAAAATCCCTCACTGTTCAGCGTTTACCGATCGCCTTAAGCGTTTGAGCGATGATCGCCTCGACCGGCTGCGTGGTGTCGATGCCGCTCATAAAAGGCATCACATCATCCGGCGTGTAGCCGAGTACCGCCAACGCCGCTATTGCCTGTGACAAATTGCCGGTTGCTGCCGGCAAGACCGCAGCGGCACTGTCTGCCGGCATGGCAGTTTCTGCGATGCCCAGCTTCTTGATCTTGTCCTTGAGTTCCAGAATGATACGCTGTGCCAGTTTGCTGCCCACACCGGCCGCTTTTGTCAGCGTTTTGCTGTCACCGAGTGACACCGACAAAGCCACCTGTTCCGGTGTCAGCACCGACAGAATGGACAGAGCTACCTTGGCTCCCACACCACTGATCGACATTAACATCGTGAAGCAGTTCCGCTCGGCGGTCGTGGAAAAACCGCAGAGTTCCACCGCATCTTCCCGCACTAACATTTGCGTGTAGAGCATCGCCGTCTCGCCGACCCGCGGCAGGGTACGCAGCGTGTTCATGGTTGCCAGACATTTATAACCGACACCGCCGCATTCAATCACCACAAAGGTCGGCTCCGTGTGGATGATCTTCCCATTCAGACTATATAGCATCGTGTGTTTCCTCCATTGCTGTTGTTATCAGGCCTTGACACCATGGAAGGCCTTGTGTATATACAAAAGCTCTTCTCGCCGCAGCAATCTGCGTCCGTCAAAATCCATCCGCAGGACGTATGGCATCCAGTCGATAATGCGGATAAAATCTTCATAGCCGAAAGACGGCTCAAAGTAGTGTATAATAGTCGCCAACGCAGTACCATGTGTACCGACCAGAACAGTTTTGTCTGAATAAGCCGCCAAAATATCCCACAGGGCGGCGATGTTGCGGTTCATGGTGGATCGTAAACTCTCACCGCCCTCTTCGTGAAAGGTAAAGTCCGACCACCGCTTTTGGAACATCGCATGTGTGTTGCTGCTGCCGCCGTTATTGTCCCGTTCACGCAGACGAGGGTCCGTGTGAACGGACAGCCGCTGTTGTTCCACAATAGGCAGTATCGTCTCGATACTGCGGCGGTAGGGACTGGAAACAGCCGCATCAAAAGGCACCGATCGCAGGAGTGCCCATGCCTGCATCCGATCCTGCAGCCCCTCTTCCGACAACGGAAAGGTACTGTTTTCACCTGTACGGTAATCCGGCTGTGCATGACGCACAAAGTAAATCTGTGTCACCGTTTTCCACCCCCTCGGTTTCGCTGATTCAGCAGTGTCCGCAGACGTGTACCGGAACATTGTGCATGACAAATGGCAATCGCAAGGGCATCTGCCGTATCATCCGGCTTCGGCACTTGTTCCAGCTTGAGCAATCGCCGTGTCATTTCCATGACCTGCGGCTTATGTGCCTGACCGTAACCAGTCACGGCCGTCTTGACCTGCAGCGGTGTATATTCGCTGATCGGGATATTGCTGTTTTGTGCCGCCAACAGAATGACACCCCGTGCCTGTGCCACATCAATTGCCGTTTTTTGGTTGTTCTGAAAGTATAGCCGCTCGATAGACATTTCGTCCGGATCGTTGCGGATGATAACGGACTGGATACCCGTATAGATTGCCTGTAAACGCTGCGGAAACGGTGTTTCCGCTTCGGTCGTCACGGCACCGTAATCCACTGCATAGTACCGTCCGCTGCTAAATTCGATCACTCCGTATCCTACAATGGCATAGCCAGGATCGATTCCCAGAATACGCATCTCCCTCTTGTCTCCCTATCCCAAAATCTCTCCCCTATTCTACCACAATTTCCACTCTTCTTCAAGTCCTGATCCCGACCACGGGCAGAATTGATTTCTCGTCCGGAACACGCTATAATAGTGGTGACAAGCTTTATTGGGAACAGGAGGATACGAACATCGTGAGTAACTTTTTGCAAATCGACCTGCACGGACACACCGCTGACAGTGCCAAAAGACAGTTGGACGCTGCCCTAAAACATCTTGCCCCCGATGTACGGGAGATCAAAGTGATACACGGCTATCATCAGGGCACTTCTCTGCGGGAAGTGGTTCGCCGTTACAGGCACCCCAAGATCGAACGAAAATTGTCGGGACTGAACCAAGGGGCAACCATCTTTGTCATCAAAGGTGACTGACAGCAAAAGAACCTCTTGTTCGTTTGACGGAACAAGAGGTTCTTTTATCGTATGGAAGTGGCAGGCAGGAAAATTACTCCCCACAGCGGTTCACGCCATTGGTTCAGGAAAGTTCCGCCGCTGTCACGCTTTCTTTGACAGGCAGGATACCACCCACATCATACAGCGGTTCTTCGGTGAGCGATAAGAGTGATACCCCATAGCTGCGGGCAAAGTCCCGCATATCGGGATAATCCGGATGCCGTTCGATACGTCCGCTGAACGCCAGACAATCCGGTGCCAATAAACCGCAGCAGCCGCCTATGAAGCCGTAGGCATAGCCGTCCAGAACAATAGAGCCGGAACGGATCAGCAGCACGTCTATTCCTGCCGACCGGCAGACCTTCTCGATACCAACATCTGCCGTGATGACCGCACGATCGCATACAATGGCAACCGAGCACTTGGTGTAACGCTGACGTACCGTCAGCCATTGCCGATCACCGATGCCAAGAGTCTCCCTCAACAAAGGGTCAACCGTTTTCGGACAGCCAAGTACATTGTGGCCGGCAATGCAGACATTCAGGGACGGGCACTGTGCCGTAACGGGCTGCTGCGTATCGGTCAGTACACAGCCTTCCTTCCGCAGAAGAGTTTTTGTGGCAGGCGAAAGCTGTCGGGCTGTCCACCATACTGCTCCATTCACCGCACAGAGTGCCATATCCGCATGAAAGCGTTCGGCACCGTCAATGCCATCCAACGGTTCCACCGGCAGCACACGGACACCATGATCCTGCAAGGCACGAACGACCGATGGTCTCACGGCGGACACGGCCGCACAAGTGACAATTCCCGCAGGGAGATGAGGAATCGGAAGAAAACATTCTGGCATGGCAACTCACCTACTGTTCATCAATAACTTCTCAAGGCATCCACCGGACGCAGACGAGCCGCTTTCAAAGCAGGATAGCTGCCAAACAGAACCCCGATCCCTACCGAAAACAGTACGACCATCACCATTATACTCACTTGGGGTACCAGCGTCAATCCCAGAATACGGGCACCCAGCCACGACAGCAGCGTACCGACGGCAATCCCACTCAATGAGCCAATCAGCGTAAGCAGAATGGCTTCCACCAGAAATTCACTCACGATAAGGAAACGGGAGGAGCCCAGGGCTTTTTTGATGCCGATTTCTCTGGTGCGTTCGGTTACCGCTGCCAACATCACATTCATGATGCTTAAACCTGCTACAAACAGCGAAATAACACCGACACAGGTCAGCACCAGCGTAAAGATACGGATGATGTTCCCGATGTTTTCCTTTTGCTTGGACAGGTTCGTCACTGTATAGCCGCCGGTCATACTGCTGCGTTCCATCGTGCGGATAATGCGTTCACTGGCCTCTTCGCTGTCGTAATCGTCTTTGAGTTTGACGGCGAAAAGTCGTATAGGGCACATACAAAAAAGTGGGGATATAATCCCCCATCATATTTTCCAACAAGCCGCTGCCTGTCTTCACAACACCGATGATGCGGTAACTCTGCCGCAGACCGCCGCTGTTCAGCGTGATGTTTTTGCCCACTACCTGATCGGTACCGTAGTGGTCGATGGCTAATTTTTGATCCATCAGACAAGTACGGGCATAGGAAGACACATCTCCTGTGTTGAAAAAACGTCCCTGCACGAGCTGCAGATTGATAACATCCTTGGCCGTCTTGTCGATCCCCCACAGATACACCGGACTTTTGTCCTCGTGAATATAGACATCCGTTGCCTCAAACATCAGCGGCATGGCGTAGTCAACATACGAAAGTGTCTGCAGGGTGTGCAGTTCCTTATTGGCCAGCGGTGCCGCCGTGTTTTTTTGCATCACCGACAGACCTCCCATGCCCAGTTCATCGATCTCATCGGTCAAAGCCTGCTGACCGCATTGACTGATGTTGTTGATGAGAATGACAGACGCCACCCCCACTGCAATGCCGAACAGCGTCAGCAGGGTGCGGGTCTTCTGTCGAAAGAGCATTTTCATCGATGCCCAGAACAGGTCAAGCATACGGCACCGCCTTCCGATCCTGTGGGACGATCTTCTGTCCCTCCTGGATAGGTTCATCGTTCAGGATCACGCTGTCTCCTTCGGATAATCCCTGCAGGATAGCGGCACCGTCTTTGTATTCCGTGCCGATAACGACCGCTGTTTTACGGGCAAAGCCGTTGTTGTTTACCCACACATAGTCACCGTCACGGTCGGTGTGGATCGCATCATAAGCCCACACGCAGGTCTTCGTCCTGTTCATCCAGCGTCAGAACAACTTCCACCGTCGTTTCTTTGCCGCTCAAGCCGTTGGTAACGGCGGCTTCTTTCGCCAAACGGCTTACCTTTCCGCTGTAACGGCGATCCGGCAAGGCGGTAAACACGATCTCGGCTGGCTGACCGATTTGTATCTGCCGAATACTGGTCTCATTGATATTAACAGGGATCTCTGCCTGCTGCTGTTCGGCGATCCGCAGCACAAGCGAGTCTTTCCCGACAAAATCACCGCTGTCATAGTTCAGTTCCGTCACCTTGCCGCTGCGGGAAGCATAGACCTGTTCGATCGGACAGTACTGCTTCACCTCGTTCAACAATTCTTCTGTGTCTCCGTACTGCGACAGCAGTCCCACCAGTGCACTGCTGTCCTGCAGACCGGTATACTGCGACAACATCGAGAGATAGGCATCGTCGATTTTGCAGTAAGACAGCAGCAGGTCGTCTTTTTGGACGCTGTCACCGTTGCTGACAGCGATTGAGTCAATGATGCCGTTATGCGGCAGCTTTACCGCCGTACCTGCACGATATTCCAAACGACCGCTGGCTGTGATAGTATTGTTCACGCTGCGTGCTTCCAGCTCAAAAAGTTCCGCCGACAGCGGCTGCCCCGTCAGCATCGAACCGGATAGAAACACCGCTGTCAGCAGCAGCATGGTCGACACCGCCAGGTAGATATATTTCTTCATGTCACTCATCTCCCTGCGTTAGTATTTGTTGTTTCCGCTGAAAATATCACGCTCCTTTGACAATTTTACACACCAAAATCTGTCTGTCATGCGACAAGCCCCCCTTGAACGAAAGGATCGTCTCGTCCGATACAGCCCGTCACGGGCTGCGGGTGTTTATCACATTCACAAACGTCCCCACAGTGGAAATTCTTGCCGCACTGCTTGATAATTGCGGGAAGATATGGTAGAATAAATGTGTATTACACATAAGGAAATGGGTGGGAAATATGATCGCCGTAATCGACTATGGAGCAGGCAATCTGCAAAGCGTTGTCAAGGCACTGCATTTTATCGGCTGCGACTGCACCGTGACACATCGTCAGGAAGAACTGTTACAAGCAGACGGTGCCATTCTGCCGGGTGTCGGTTCATTTGCTGATGCGATGGACTGCATGAACCGTTCGGGAGCCACTGAAGCGGTGCGTACTTTTGTGGCAAGCGGCAAGCCGCTGTTAGGAATTTGTCTGGGCTTGCAGCTTTTGTTTGACAGCAGTGAGGAAAGCCCCGGAGCTAAAGGATTAGGCTTGCTCAAGGGCAGCATCACCCGCATACCGTCTGCCGGAGGAACTCTCAAAATTCCCCACATGGGTTGGAACTCGCTGTCGATCGCCCAGCGGAACGGCATTTTCAAGGATGTTCCCGAAGAGGTCTATGTCTATTTTGTGCATTCGTACTACCTGCAGGCGGACGACCCCGCCATCGTAGCGGCTCGTACCCAATATGGCGTATCCATTGATGCCGCCATACAATACCGCAATCTGTTTGCCACACAGTTTCACCCCGAAAAGAGCGGCAAGGTGGGCTTGCAGATACTCCGCAACTTTGCTGAAATGACAGGGAGGTAAGAACCATGTACGCCAAAAGAATCATCCCTTGTCTGGATGTTAAGGACGGTCGGGTCGTGAAGGGAACCAGTTTTGTGAACCTGCGTGACGCCGGTGATCCGGTCGAATGTGCCAAGCTGTACGACAAAGAAGGTGCCGATGAGCTGGTACTGTTGGACATCACTGCCTCCAGTGATGCCCGCAGTATTATTGTTGATATTGTACGAGCCGTAGCCGACAGTGTGTTTATCCCGTTCACCGTGGGCGGCGGTATCCGCACCGTAGAGGACTTCACAGCCATTCTTCGTGCCGGTGCCGATAAAGTATCGGTCAATTCGGCAGCCGTACACCGTCCAGACATCATCAACGAGGCCGCCTACAAATTCGGCAGTCAATGCGTTGTGACCGCCATTGATGCCAAACGCCGTGAAGATGCTTCCGGCTGGGACGTGTTTATCAACGGCGGCCGCATCAACACAGGCAAAGACGTGTTGGCATGGGCAGTCGAAGCTGAAAAAAGAGGAGCAGGAGAGATCCTTCTCACAAGTATGGACTGTGACGGTGTGAAAAACGGCTATGATCTCGCATTGACGAGAGCTGTTTCCGAGAATGTCGGCATTCCCGTCATCGCTTCGGGCGGGGCAGGACAGTTGTCGCATTTCTATGATGCTTTCACCGAGGGCAAAGCCGATGCTGTGCTGGCTGCTTCGCTGTTCCACTTCGGCGAAGTCTCCATCGGCGAACTGAAAGACTATCTGGACAAGAGAAGTATTCCCGTCCGCAAGGTTCTGTAATCACAAAAGCCTGAAAGCAGTCCCAAACTGCCTTCAGGCTTTCGTTGTCGCCATGTCACTCTTGCTGCGGCTGCCGCTCTTGTCACGGTGGTCATTTACGAACCGATAATCAATGCCACACAATGGG
>CACZZU010000105.1 GCA_902785765.1 uncultured Ruminococcus sp. | reverse complement strand
TTGCCGGTTTTTTCTTTGCGGTAACGGGCAATAAAAGGAATGGTATTGCCCTCATCAATCACTGGCCGACCACCAATCCCGCCGGCGAAGACAAGATCGCCCGTTTCATCGGTCTGCTCGGTTTTGCCGATGCCATGGTGAAGAAAAGCACCGATTACGGCAAAGATGATGTCTATCTTGTTCGCCTCCCTAAAAAAACCGGCAAGGTCACTTATCCGCATCCCATTCCGGCCTTTGGCTCGCTGGCTATCGAAGAAGGGCTGCGTGTGCTGGTGCTTTACGGACGCTATGATGCCGACAGACTTATCGACAAGTTCCACGAGGTCAATACTGTCTCCCAGAACACGATCGTGCTGTTGGATTCTGTTCTGAACCAGGAGGAGAGAAGGTGCCTTGCCCGCAAGATCAAGAAGGAAAAGGCATTCGCCCGTTCCTTTATCGTGATCGACCGTGTCCTGCTGTTTTATCTCGCCAAACACTATCAGTCCAACACCATCAGCCGTATGCTTATGGCTGCGACCATGCCATTTGCGTATAACCAGCCCTACTGTCCTGAATCGAATGTCCCGCTCCCGGGTGAATTGTTCACCGGCCGTACAGAAGAACTTCAACTGATCGAGGACTATAATGGTGTAAATCTCGTTTATGGCGGCCGTCAGCTTGGCAAAAGCTCCCTGCTGCATCGAGCGGCTCTGAACATCGACCGTAACGCAAACGGCGACCGTGCCATCGTCATCAGCATTCGTGAATTTGACTATACACAAGCCGCTCGCCATGTTTCAGAAGAATTGGTGATGGCCGATATTCTGCCGGCCGGTTCGGAGTGTGACGATTGGGATACGCTCACAATGCACATCAAAAGACGTCTCAAAGATGAGTCGGAAAACCGTATCAACTACTTGCTGCTGATGCTGGATGAAGCCGATACATTTATTGACAGCTGTAAAGAACTGAACTATCGTCCGATCACGGCTCTCAAGAGTCTCAATTCGCCTCGCTTCAAATTTGTGTTGGCTGGTTTGCACAACCTGTCCAAGTATGACCATGAGGCGGTCGTCTCCAACAATTCGGATATCGCCCACCTGAGCTCGGTGGTAATCCGTCCCTTCCGACGTCCAGAAGCCACTGAACTGCTGACCCATGCACTGTCTTATCTCGGCTTCATCTTCGATGATGATGTCATTAACCTCATTCTCGCCAAGACCAACTACTTCCCCGGGCTGATCCATTTGTACGCTCAAAAACTGATCCTGACGATGACGAACGATGACTATGCCGGTTACAGTGAAACGGACACGCCGTATTACTACGTCACCGAGAATCATATCAAGTGTGTGCTGGCCGACCAGAATTTCAAGGACAAGATCAAAGAGAAGCTGAGCATGACCCTGAAGATCAAGGGAAAGGAAGACAGTCCCTACTACCTTATTGCCCTCATCATTTCCTATCTCTGCTATGAAGCCGAAGACAGCGGCACCAACGCCTTTACGGTAGATGATATTCTCCGCAAGGCTAAAAGCGACGAGATCAACGCCCTTCTTCAGTACAGCCGTGAGCAGATCGAGGAACTGATGCACGAAATGTGGGATCTGAATATCCTCAGCGTGAAGGGTGAATACTATATGTTCTCTACGGAAGGTTTCCGTGAACTGCTTGGTACAAAAGCAGATGTCAACACGGAACTGTCCGCCTACATGGGAGGGAACGTATCATGAGACGGGAAGATGTTTGGTGGAAACGGCTTTCTGACCCGATGCATTTGATCGACGATGTGGTCAGCATCCTGCTGGACAACCGTTCGGTGGTTGTGGTATTTGACGATTCCTTTCCGTGGAAAGAGTCTTTTCAGGATACCCTCGCACAGGAGATCGAAATGTACCAATCCGAGATGCGTATCAAGTACCATACCGTTTCGGCGGAACAAGATCCCGGCACATTCCTGCTGCAGAAATACTGCAGCAGTGAACTGCAGCGGGTCTATTGGCCAACTGACAGCAAGGCCAAATTTCTGGCCGAACATCCGCAGAGCACACTGCACAAGAGTTATGTGTTCGTGGATCTGGAAGGAAGCTCCGACCAGTGGCTCCGCTTCATCAAGGAGTATGTTTCCTTCCGAAAGGCAGACGATACGCATGGCTTGTTCGTTCTGCTCACCAATGACCGCAAATACCTCGATGCTCAAAAGAATGCCGAAGAAGGAACCGTCACGGCCGATGCCCCTATACGGTTTCTGGACTACACAGCGTATGTCCACGATTACGATACCTACCTGTTGTGTATGACACTGCTCTCCCAAACAGGACTTTCTATGCAGCAGCAGCAATATCTTGCGGAAATCGCCGTGGTGTTGTCCGGCGGTTCCGTGATGCTGGCGGGTGCATTGGCTGACAGGGGAGAGGAACTGGCCATCAAGACGGCCATGACACTGCGGGAGACGGCCGAGGAAACAGGCATATCGGTGAACAGTGATGCCGCAGCGGTCAGACAAGCCCTTTGGCAGGCCCAACTGAAGGTGGTGTTTCCGCTGTTGGAACAATTTCGCTGTGACCTGTTGAAAGCCTACCGCTCCGAGATCAATTATCGGTTTAATGCGGCTCCTGCGGGTGTCTACGATTGTGAAACTCCCGATGAGTTGGAGATCGGACAACTGAAGTTCCTCTTCAAGAACACCCGTATCCTGTCCATGGAGGACTACAATTCGTTGGAGGTGGCCAGAAACGCCCGTAACTGTCTGGCACACCTGAATTATCTGCCATATACAGATATGAAAGCCTTGCTGCATCTGCAGGTACATGGAAAAGACTGACCGATCTTTTATTCGCTGTTTGTCTGCTCTGCCGTTTGTTCCCGTGAAAACGGGAGCAAACGGCATTTTCCTTTTGATACATCACAAAAAGCAGATGATGTTTGTTTTTGCTGGTAAGTTTTACCTGATCCCCCAACAAAATACACGAAACCGCAAAAAAATATTATTGACTTTACATAAAATTGTTGATTTTATGGCGGGGAATGTGGTATAATGGAGTCCAACAGGGACGAAAGAGGTGTTGGCTATGCCAGAGGAAATGAAAATCACGCACTCGGAGCTTTCCGATCATACCAAAGGTAAACTGACGACCGAAGAACAGGTGGATTTTCTGCAAATGAAACTGGAACAGGCAGAACTGCGGGCAACCGAAAAAGGTATCGCCCTGATTGAGATGACAGCCTCTCGTAACGCTCTGTACCAGTCTTTACAGGATACACAGATGCGTCTGGCCGAAACGATCGGTCAGCGTGAGAATGATATAGAAGCCTATCAAAAGGAACTGGAAGTTCGTTTGCAGGAGAAGCGTCAGCTTCAGGAACAGTGCGATGCTTTGTCGATCAAAGCGAAACGCTATGATGAACTGCAGGAGAGTCTCATCAGGATCAAAATGGATGCCGAACGCCGTGCCCACGGCGTCATTGACGAGGCTCAGGAAAAAGCCATGGACACCGTCATGTTGATTGACGAAATCGAAAAGGAAATACGTCTCTTCGGGGAAGATATCGTCTTCCTCCGCCGTGATATTAAGATCGGTACCCTCACACTGGATGACCGTCTGGAAAACGTCTACCGGCGTTTGTGCAGCAGTCTGAATAAGCTGCTGACCATCCGTGAGGAGTTTTATATCCGCAATTCCCTGCCGTTGGAGAGCATCCGCACAGCAGTACCGGAGGGAGATGTGCCGATCCTGCACTATCCTGTCCTACTGAATCCGCCTGCTATGTCACAGCCCCTGTCGGCTGAAGCGGAACAGGATATAGCCGAAGACAGCGAACCGTCCGAGGAACAGCCGGACGGCGGTTCCATGGACGGAGCAGAGGATGCCGCTGTCTGTCCCAAAGCGAATGAGTAAAAAAAGCGGTCGTATGACCGCTTTTCTTATGTATGGCAGATGTTCCTGTCGGTGTTATGGAAATATCCGTCATCTTGGCACATCATAAGGGAGCGGTCATTTGCATGGTTGGTGTGGATGCTATACCGGCGTTCTCTCTTGTATTGGCTGTGCGGGAATCCACAGACTCCTGTGTGATGAGTTGCTGTCCCACTGCATATAGTTATAGTGGGGTGAGGCTATGTATAAGCTCAAGGTGTATTTGATCTGTTCTGTGTCCCTGTTGGGGATTTTTCTGTTCGGCGGGCTGTTGTCGGTGGCGTTTCAGGAGACACCACATCTTGCCACGGCTGCTGTGTCAGCCGTACAAAAGCCCGTCATCGTGCTGGATGCCGGACACGGCGGAGAAGACAGCGGAGCGGTAGATAACGGTCTGCTGGAAAAGGACATCAATCTGTCCATCGCTTTATCACTGCGGGATATGCTGACACTCTGCGGCTATGAGGTACGCATGACACGGGAAACAGATGTGTCTGTCTATGACAAGACGGCACAAACAACACGGGAAAAGAAGGTCTCTGACCTCAAAAATCGTACCGCCCTCATCAACAGCGATCCGCACCAGATACTCGTGAGTATCCATCAGAACAAGTTTGAGCAGAGTCAGTACTTCGGGACACAGTTGTTCTATGCTTCGCAGCAGCCCAACAGCGAAAAGCTGGCCGAATCCATCCGGCAATCGGTTATCGGTCTGCTGCAGCCTGATAACAAGCGTGAGCTGAAACCCGCCGACAACAACATCTATATTTTGAACCACGCAGAGGTACCGGCTGTAATCGTGGAATGCGGTTTCCTGTCGAATCCGGATGAAGCCGCTAAACTGTCCGATGGAACGTATCAGCAGCAAATGGCTTTTGCCATTTGCTGTGGTATTCTGTCCTATGCCGAACAGGCATCACAGTGGGGTACCCTATCATCATAAAAGGAAGTAGAGAATATGGCAGGCACCAAGATCAAGAGTCTTTATGTATGCTCGGAATGTGGCTATGAAACGTCCAAATGGTACGGTAAATGCCCCTCCTGCGGCGAATGGAATACCCTGAACGAAGAGGTGCGGGAGATGAGCAAAAGTACCTCGGCAGCGGCTGTCCAGCGGAAGAAACCGTCCTCCTTGCCCGTGCCGATCTCTCAGATCACGACAGAAGACGAACAGCGGTACTATACTGGTCTCAAGGAACTGGATCGTGTATTGGGGGGCGGCATTGTCAAAGGTTCGCTGGTACTGTTGGGCGGTGACCCCGGTATTGGCAAGTCCACGATTTTGCTGCAGGTGTGCAGTCATTTGAGCAAGATCCTGAAGATCCTCTATATCTCGGGCGAGGAATCCAAACGGCAGATCAAACTGCGTGCCGAACGATTGGGTGTGAACAGCGACAATCTCTACATTATGACCGAGACGGATATTGAGGTCATTGCGGAACAGATGCAAAGTGAAGCCCCTGATCTGGTGATGGTCGATTCCATCCAGACGATGAATGATCGGGAACTCAATTCGTCCCCGGGCAGTGTCACACAGGTGCGGGAATGTACCAACATCCTGATGCGTGCCGCCAAGGCACTGGATATTCCCTGTATTGTGGTGGGTCATGTGAATAAAGACGGTGCTATCGCCGGCCCGAAGGTGCTGGAGCATATCGTGGATGCCGTACTGTACTTTGAGGGTGACAAACAAATGTCCTACCGTATTCTGCGGGCGGTGAAAAACCGGTATGGTTCGACCAACGAGATCGGTGTGTTCCAGATGGGGGACAGCGGTCTGGCAGAGGTGGAAAACCCTTCGCTCATGCTGTTGTCCGGCCGCCCCAAGAATGTATCAGGCACCTGTGTGGCCTGCACGATGGAGGGGTCCCGTCCGATACTTGCTGAAATACAGGGGTTGGTGACCAACTCCGGTTATGGAAACGCCCGCCGGATGGCAACGGGTGTTGATTATAATCGCATGGCGATGCTGTTGGCTGTGCTGGAAAAACGCTGCGGTTACTTCTTCTCCAGTATGGATGCGTATGTTAACGTCATCGGCGGTTTGCGGCTGGACGAACCGGCTACCGATCTGGCGTTGGCACTGGCACTGGTCAGCAGCCTGAAAGATATGGTCGTGCCGGAAAATGTTGTTGCCTTCGGCGAAATTGGCTTGACCGGAGAAATACGCAGTGTGAGTCATGCGGCACTTCGGGTAACGGAAGCCGCACGACTCGGCTTTCAACGCTGTATCCTGCCGTATCATAATCAAAAAGGTCTTGTGCTCCCGAAAGACTGTACCATGGAACTGGTAACGGTACGGAACATCAGAGAGGCCGTCTCGGCATTGGGCGGTTGAGGTACAGCGAAGACACCAGCGGTTTTTCCTGATGGATACAGCCCTTCGTGCCGGTGTTGGTGACCGCCGCTGCTGTATTCAGCGTACAACAGCCCTCTGCCTGATGGATACATTTTTCACTGCAAAAGATCAACGTCATCACATACGCCTCCTGTCGTTTTGCTTTTAGTATGCCACGAAAGGTGACGGCTTATACCTGTATAGTGCGATAGCGGTCATTGTTTTCGGCAGAAAATAAAGCGGCGGCACCGTTCATGACAGGAACCCCTTGGCAGTTCCCGGAATACTATGACTATGGGGAACCTCCCGTATCAAAGAGTGGTAGTGATGAGGGGATAACATGGAACAATGGTGGATCGTGGCGGGGTTGATGGTGCCCTTTGCAGGGACAGCAGCGGGGGCGGCGATGGTTTTTTTGATGAAAAACCGTATCGGTGACGGTGTGGAAAAGTTCTTGACAGGTTTGGCGGCGGGTGTTATGCTGGCAGCCTCTGTCTGGTCACTGCTGCTGCCGTCCTTGGCAATGTCAGAAGACCAGCCGGCAGCCTTTTTGCCGGCCGTGTCTGGCTTTTTAGCGGGGGTACTGTTTTTAATGCTGACGGACAGGCTGATGCCCCACTGGCTCTTGAAATACAGTGGAAGGAAGCACACGCTGTGTACGAAGAAGAACGGTATGATGATTTTTGCTGTCACACTGCATAATATTCCCGAAGGAATGGCAGTGGGCATCGCCTTGGCGGCAGCCTTTTGCAGCCACAGCGGCATGACCGCCGCTTCAGCGATGGCTTTGTCGGCAGGCATCGCCATTCAGAATTTTCCGGAGGGGGCGATCATCTCCCTGCCGCTGCGATCAGAAGGCCGATCCAAAGGCACCGCTTTTTTTGCCGGTGTATTGTCGGGGGTGGTGGAA
>CACZZU010000104.1 GCA_902785765.1 uncultured Ruminococcus sp. | reverse complement strand
TCGTTCTTACCATGTGACAGCATGACGGCGGTCTGCCGGAACACAACGCAAAAAAAGAGCCGCACCGAAGTGCGGCTCTGGCAAAACACAAACAAGAGGGAAAGAGGGGAGACATCAGTTGGTGATAGTTCTCTCGGTCTCTTTGTCGAAGATGTGGATTTTCTCAACGTCAAAAGCAACCTCAACGGCCTCGCCGGCTTCTGCGGTAGAAGACGGGTCAACACGGGCTACGCAGGAAGTACCCTCGATGGTCAGGTACAGATAGATTTCGTTACCCATCAATTCGGTGATCTCCACCTGTGCATCAATGATGCTCTCTTCTGATCTCTCAAGGAAGTCCGGCTCATCGTGAATATCTTCCGGACGGATGCCGAGAACGACATCTTTGCCAACGAAGTGGGACAGGATGTTCTTCTTGTTCTTGGATTCCGGCAGCGGAATGGTGTACTGACCGAACTGGATGCCGTAGTCATCGCCGGAACGAACGATGGTCGCATCAATGAAGTTCATCTGCGGGGTACCCATGAATCCGGCTACGAACTGGTTACAGGGTCTCTCGTAGAGGTTCTGCGGGGTGTCGACCTGCTGGATGAAGCCGTCCTTCATAACGACGATACGGTCAGCCATGGTCATAGCCTCGGTCTGGTCATGCGTTACATAGATGAAGGTGGTACCCAGTCTCTTGTGGAGCTTGGAGATCTCGGTTCTCATGGCGGTTCTCAACTTTGCGTCCAAGTTAGACAGCGGCTCGTCGAGAAGGAATACCTTCGGGTCACGAACGATGGCACGACCCAGAGCCACACGCTGTCTTTGACCACCGGAGAGAGCCTTCGGCTTACGCTCAAGCAGATGGGCAATATCCAGCGAACGGGCGGCTTCTTCTACACGTCTTCTGATCTCCTCGGGGGGCGTCTTACGGAGTTTCAGACCAAACGCCATGTTATCGAACACCGTCATGTGCGGATAAAGAGCGTAGTTCTGGAACACCATCGCAATATCTCTCTCTTTCGGGGAGATGTCGTTGGCGAGCACGTCACCGATGTGCAGCTCACCCTTGGAAATATCTTCCAGACCTGCGATCATACGCAGCGTAGTGGATTTACCGCAGCCGGAAGGACCTACAAAGATGATGAACTCCTTATCGGCAATTTCCAGGTTGAAGTCACTAACGGCAACAACGTTTCCGTCGTAGATTTTGTAAACATTCTTTAACGATACACTTGCCATAATTATCCTCCTGCATTCGCTCGGCTAGAGCGTATTTGAAATCAACATTCAACACTAATACTATAACAGATTATTCCCAAAAATAAAAGGCTTTTTTTTACTAAAATCTGAACCTTTTGTTTAGGTATAATTCACATAAGACAAATTTGAACACCCCATTTTATGCAACTTGCATACTAAATTTAGCTTTCGATTCCGTGTTTTCGGTCGAGCAGGGCAGTGATTTCGCTTTCTGTCAGGGGACGGGCGGCTCCCGAAGACAAGTTTTTATCCAGCCATACACCGCCGATTTTCAGGCGTTTGAGATGAACGACCTGTGCACCGATGGTTTGAAACATCCGCTTGATCTGGTGAAATTTGCCTTCGCAAATTTCTACAAGTGCGGTATATTCACCCGTTATCTTCATCTCTGCGGGCAGGAAAACCTGTTCTCCGCTGTGGATCCCTTCCGCAAAAGACTGTACGTCTTCTTGTGTCAGTTTCCGGTCACAGCATACCTCATACAGTTTGTAAACGTGACTCTTCGGCGACAACATTTTATGTGACAGTTCTCCGTCATTGGTGAGCAGGATAAAGCCCTCGGTATCCTTGTCCAGCCGTCCTGCCGGAAACAGGTCACGGCGTTTCCATTCCTCCGGCAGCAGGTCAATGACGGTGGGGGCGTGTTGATCCCGACTGGCGGACAGAATGCCCTGCGGCTTGTTCAGCATGATATAGTGATACTGCTGCACGGTGACGGGCTGACCGTCTACGGTGAATTGGGTTGCCGTGGGGTCGTACTTTTCTTCAGGACGCTTCACCAACTGACCGTTGGCGAAGATTTTGCCTGCCTTGATGAGTGCTTTCACGCCGCTGCGGCTGGCTATGTTTTGAGACGAGAGAATCTTGTCGATGCGTTCGGCTGCCATACTATCACCCTCCACTGGTATTATAGCACCTCCGCATGGCTTTGGCAACGGGTATTGACCCTGTCGGTGAAGCAAAGAGTGAACACAAACATCCCCAAGACCATACCTTGTGAGGGGGCGGGCGGAAGAAACGGCCGACAGATTTTCGCCAAGTGATCGCTGCTTTTAAGCGGTGGAACTGTTCCGCTGACCCTTCCAAATTTTCGGTCACATTCGTTAACTGCCGCATATCATAATGTATGGGAGGTAATGCTATGGAAACCGTTTTATATACCGTCAAACAGGGCGATACGCTGTATGCGATTGCCAAACGCTTCTGTACGACTGTGAACATGATCGCCCGCTATAATGGGATCGTTGACCCCGACCGTCTGGAAGTTGGTCGTATTCTGCGGATACCTGTTTCGGAGATACCTGCGATGCAGCGGGGACGCTCGGCACCTTATCGGGAATATATCGTGAAGAAGGGCGATACACTCGCCATGATCGCAGATAAAAATGGTGTCGGCAGTCAGCGGATCGCTGCCGTGAACGGACTGACGAATCCTGATGTCCTGCAGGAAGGACAAGTGCTGCGGATACCGTTCCCGATGGTCGGGGACGGTGAACAGGAGACCGTTATCCGTTCGGGGGATACGCTCTTCTCTATTGCGGAACGCATCGGTACGACACCGGAAGAGATTGCCGACCGCAACAATGTGCCGGATGCTGATGTGATCGTGGCAGGAGAAAGCCTGATGCTGCCCGAAGAACAGGACGAACCGGAAGAAGGTCTGACTTATGTTGTGCAGGCAGGAGACACGCTGTGGCAGATCGCCCAAAAATACGGCGTCAGCGTGGCGTATCTGGTGAACAAGAACCGCCTGTGCAACCCCGACTATCTGCAGGTGGGACAGGTGTTGGTGATACGCCGATAATATCGTATGATCGGATGGTCACCTGCCGTCTTTCACGGGTCAAAAGGGTCGGCAGCGGATGCCGTTTGCGGCACGAAGACGGTGCGTATCCCTGCGGAACATGACAAACAGCCGGTACGCAGAACGGCTGATGGGACGTATGAAAGGGCAACCGCCCGCCTCATGCGACAGAAACAGATCGTAGAACAACAGACCATGGGAAAGACGAACGGAGAGAGCGGTGAAGTGCTCTCTCCGTTTGGCGTTATGTGGGATACGGCAGGATATGGAATGCGGCAGGCGAGCAGCGGTTTTGTCGTCGGGGTTCCATAGCGTGTGGATGTTGCTGTGTGGGGGCTCAAACCGCCAGACGGCGTTTTTCACCGGCATAGAGTGCTGCACCGTAGAAGAGACCGCAGATACCCAGCCGCAGCAGCAGATCGACACCGGAAGGAGTCCCGCAGGGCACCAGCCGCAGCAGCAGGCAGGGCAGTAGGATACAAACCAGCGGCCACAGAAGGTCTTTCAGGAGGGATAACCGCAGACGGGTAATGCTGACCAGACGCCATAAGCTCAACAGTGTGTTAAGCAGTTCACTGACGATAATGACCGTGATGACGCCGCTCATGCCCATCCACGGCAGCAGTACGAGTGTCAGCAGTACACGCACCACCGAGTCGATGGTGTTGAAGATGAAATAACCGGTCTGTTCGTTCAGACCTTTCAGCAGGGCATCTACGACCGAGTCCAGATACATAAACGGCACCACCGGTGCCAGTAAAGTAAGGTACCGGCCGGCCTCTGTGTTTCCGAACAGCAGAAGGCACAGAGGTTCGGCGTAGAACAGGAATACCACCATGACCGGCAAGGCTAATTGCAGGGTGCGGCGAAGCATGACTTCGCTGATGTGGCGTACCGCTTTGGGGTAGTGCCGCACCCGTACCTCGGCGACCTCTGACACGATCAGAGAGGCGAACGGCAGGATCAGAACAGACGGGAACACCAGCACCATCATGGACATTCCGCTGATGATGCCGTACTTTGACAGGGCTTGGGATTCGGTGCAGCCGTATCGCTGTAAGCCGAGGGGGATCAGGGTATTTTCGACTGCCGACAAGCCGCTTCGCAGACAGGCATTGGCACATACCGGCAGGAAGATCGGCAGCATTTGCCGCCCTACGCCCTTGAAGGGCACACACACAGCGGACAGATGCCGGATGTCCCATCGGTAGAGTCCCCAGGACAGTACAAGCGAGAAGGCTTCCGCTGCTGTTATGCCGATCACCGTCATGGCACAGGCTTCTGTGAGATCATGGGGGCGGTGCAGTGAAAACAGCAGGACGAAGCACCCGATCTCCAGCAGCTGCTCCAAAAGCTGTTCGGCAGAAGCCGGTAATGTCTTGCGGCGAGCCAGAAAGTACCCTCGGATACAGGCCGACACGGACAAAAAGGGCAGGCTGGGAGCCAGCCACTTCAAGGAAGCGGCGGCTCTGCCGTCCCGCAAGAGCCAACGGGCGGCGGGTTCCGCTGTCAGCCATAGGAGGATACCGGCGGTGAGTCCCAGACCTGCCGACAGCCGCAAACAGCGTTTGACAGCATAAAATGCCCTGCCGCTGTCGCCGGCGGCGGTATAGTCGGCATACAGCCGTGTGGCACACAGCGATACGCCGGAGGAAGATACCGCTGCAAACACTACATAAATGCTCAAGATCAGTTGGTACAGTCCGATGCCTTCCGCACCGATGGTGCGGCACAAAAAGCTGCGGAACACCATGCCGATACTGCGTATCGTCAAGGCGGTCACTGCCAGTGTGATGCCGTTCTTCAGATAGACACGCTTCTCCATCTCATCACCTCTGTGTGGGGACGCTGTTTCCTGCCTGCTGATGCAGGCAAGGTGTCCCGCCGTTATGTTGGTGCGGTACTTTTTTGGCGATCCTTGGGTGATGGCTGTCCGACACATTTGTGTTCTTTCCTCCGGTCTGTTGATGAACCGCAAGGGAGACTTGACGGAGAAGGGGAAGATGGGATACAATGATAGCATCCGGCGACAAAAAAGGGAAAGGATTGAGAAATATGTTTCGGCTGAAACGGTTCTTGAAGGACTACAAGCTGCAGCTTACCATAGGTCCCTTGTGTAAGCTGATCGAAGCGATCTTTGAACTGCTGATACCGCTGATCACCGCCGACATCATTGACAACGGGGTACGCAGCGGCGATGTCGGTTATGTATGGCAGAAGGGCGGTCTGATGGTGTTGTTGGGGGTGCTGGGGCTGGGGTTTGCCTTGGTCTGTCAGAAATCAGCTTCCATCGCGTCACAGGGCTTCGGCACAAAAGTGAGGAATGCCTTGTTCCGGCACATCAACACCCTCTCTCACAGTGAACTGGACAAGCTGGGGACGCCGTCCCTCATTACCCGCATGACGAACGACATCAACCGCCTGCAATTGGCAGTGGCAATGCTGATACGCTTGGTGATACGGGCACCTTTTCTGGTAGTGGGTGCGTTGATTATGTCGATGACGATTGATGTGCGGATGGCACTGATCTTTTTCGTGGCGGCGATCCTCATTGGTCTGGTGCTGTTTGTTATCATGCACCGTTCGGTGCCGTTTTACAAGACCATGCAGCAAAAGCTGGACACCGTTTCTCTTATTTCCCGTGAAAACCTGTCGGGAAACCGTGTGATTCGTGCGTTCAGCCGTCAGCAAAGTGACGAGAAACGCTTTCAGGAGAGCAACGAGGCGTTGACGAAGATCGCTGTCAAAGCCGGCCGGCTGTCGGCTTTGCTGAATCCGCTGACGTATGTCATCGCACAGGCGGCTATCATTGCGGTGGTGTGGTTCGGAGCGGGTTTCGTGTTTGACGGTGAACGCAAGACGGGTGAGATCATCGCACTGGTCAATTATATGACGCAGATCCTGCTGGCTATGATTGTGGTGTCCAATCTGGTGGTGATTTTCACAAATGCGTCCGCTTCAGCGGCAAGAGTCAACGAGGTGTTTGATACCGTTCCCTCCGTCACAGAGGGCAAAGGAGCAGTGGCAGCGGCGGACGAGCATACGCCGTGTGTGACCTTCCGGAACGTGTCCTTCGGCTACTCCGATAACGGTCATGCCCTCAGGAATATCAGCTTCACGCTGGAAAAGGGCGAGACACTGGGCATCATCGGCGGTACGGGTTCCGGCAAGAGTACCCTTGTGAATCTGATCCCACGGTTCTATGACGCTTCGGAAGGGGAGGTGCTGGTGAACGGCATCCCTGTCAGGGACTACCGCTTTGAGCAGCTTCGGAGCCATATCGGCATGGTGCCGCAAAAGGCCGAGCTGTTTTCGGGCACGATACGAGAGAATATGCGGTGGGGCAAGAAGGATGCCTCTGACGAAGAGATTCGGAAGGCGTTACAGATCGCACAGGCGTATGAATTTGTACAGCAGATGCCCGAAAAGCTTGACAAACGGCTGACCGCCGGCGGGAAGAATTTGTCCGGCGGTCAGCGGCAGCGATTGACGATCGCCCGTGCCCTGGTGGGGCAGCCGTCCCTTTTGATACTGGACGACAGTGCCAGTGCGTTGGACTTTGCCACGGACGCTGCCCTGCGGAAAGCCCTGCACGAAGAGACAGACCGCATGACAGTTATCATGGTGTCACAGCGGGTCGGCACGGTACGCTATGCGGACAAAATATTGGTGTTGGACGGCGGGGAACTGGCTGGTATCGGCACACACAACGAGTTATTTGAGACGTGCGAGGTCTATCGTGAGATATGCCTGTCACAGTTGAAGGCAGAGGAGGTCAGGAACGCATGAAGCAGAAAACAGCGTCCAATCGTCATACGGTCGGAAGGATTCTGAAATATGCCGCCCGCTATAAGGGCAGTCTGGTGCTGGCGATGGTGTTTGCCGTGCTGTATGTGGTCGCAACGCTGACCGTACCGGTTCTGATCGGCTATGCCATTGATTACATAGCAGGACAGGGGGCGGTGGATTTTGCCGCCTCGCTGGACAAGGCCGATGTCACCCGCATGGCCGCCTGGGGCGAGAGCCAGGGCGGTGCGTTTACGTTCCTGTCGGCAGCGGTAGACAGCCGCATCAAGGCCATTGCGCCGTCGGTGCCGTTCCTGGG
>CACZZU010000103.1 GCA_902785765.1 uncultured Ruminococcus sp. | reverse complement strand
GCAGCCCTCCTTGTTCAGAACATGCGGAGGGGGAGCCGGGAACTGATCGATCTCCTGTCCGGGGAGGCGGAGGAGGCTTTCGAGGAGAGAAAACGGAAGGCCAGGATCCTGGGGGAGAAGGCGGGAACAAAGCTGATCTTTCCCACAATGCTGATGCTTCTTGTCGTGATCGCGGTCATTATGACGCCCGCTTTCGTCTCTTTCCTGTGATCTGCAGCGCCACAAACAGATAACATTTTATTTGTCAAGAATAATCTTATAGAAAGTACAGACAACCTTTCAATCCCTTTTTGTATAATTTTACCTCTTGAAATCCATACCTTCATAGAGTATCATTTTTATGCACCACAAGATATAGTGTCTTTTTTGGGGAAAGGCACACAATCTGGTGTCAAAAAGATACACCGGAATCATAGTAATTGTAAGACAATTCAGACTATGTGAAGGGCGTGAATCGGACAGCCTGAGGCAATGTCCGGCAGCATGCGGAGGAGTGGAATTAATTATGAAGATTATTAAGAGAAGCGGTAAGGAAATGATTTTCGACGGTCGCAAGATCACTGCCGCGATAGAGAGAGCGAATAAGGAAGTCTCTGAAAAGATGAGGCTGAGCAACAGCCAGATCAAGGACATTGAGCGCGAAGTCGAAGATAACTGCAAGAGTCTTACCCGCGCAGCCAATGTCGAGGAGATCCAGGATATGGTCGAGAACGGCATCATGGGTGCCGGACGCTACGAAGTGGCGAGGAAGTATATCACATATCGCTACAAGCACGCACTTGTCCGCCAGGCCAATACGACAGACGATCAGATCCTCAGCCTGATCGAATGCAGCAATGAGGAAGTGAAGCAGGAGAACTCCAATAAGAATCCGACTGTCAACAGCGTACAGCGCGATTATATGGCCGGAGAAGTCAGCCGCGACCTGACGAGAAGATTCCTTCTTCCGGACGAAGTAGTCCGTGCGCATGAGGAGGGCATTATCCACTTCCATGACTCCGACTATTTTGCACAGCACATGCATAACTGCTGCCTGGTCAATCTCGAGGATATGCTCCAGAACGGCACGGTCATCTCCGAGACGATGATCGAGAAGCCGCACAGCTTCGCGACGGCCTGCAACATCGCTACACAGGCGATCGCGCAGATCGCGAGCTCCCAGTACGGCGGACAGAGCATCACGCTGTCCCATCTGGTCCCGTTCGTAGAGGTCAGCCGTCAGAGATTCAGGAAGGAAGTCCGCGAGGAGTTCGCCGAGTCCGGCATGGAGGCAACGGATGAGCAGATCAACAGCATCGCCGAGATGCGCGTCCGCAAGGAAGTCAACCGCGGCGTTCAGGTGATCCAGTATCAGGTCATCACGCTCATGACGACCAACGGACAGGCTCCGTTCATCACGGTGTATATGTATCTGGATGAGGTCCCGGAAGGACAGCTGAGAGACGATCTCGCGATGGTCATCGAGGAGATGCTGAGACAGCGCATTCAGGGTGTCAAGAATGAGAAGGGTGTCTGGATCACGCCGGCATTCCCGAAGCTCATCTATGTTCTGGATGAGGACAACATCTACGAAGATTCGAAATATTACTATCTGACACGTCTCGCTGCAAAGTGCACAGCCAAGAGAATGGTCCCGGATTATATCTCCGCGAAGAAGATGAGGGAGTATAAGAACGGTGACGTCTATCCGTGCATGGGCTGCAGATCCTTCCTCACACCGGACAAGGAAGGTCTGGGAGAGAACGGAGAGCACAAGTATTACGGCCGCTTCAACCAGGGCGTCGTTACGCTGAACCTTGTCGACGTCGCCTGCTCGTCCGGAAAGGATGAGGAGACCTTCTGGAAGCTTATGGAAGACCGGACGGAGCTCTGCTACAGAGCGCTGATGTGCCGCCATAAGAGACTGCTCGGGACACCGTCGGATGTCGCTCCGATCCTCTGGCAGTACGGCGCACTGTCCAGGCTCAAGAAGGGGGAGAAGATCGATAAGCTGCTTAACGAACTGGTCAAAACATCCAGCAGTGACCGTTCTGCCCACTTTGAGTGTGTCATCTGCTGTTACTTTCCGAACGGTGAAACGCTGATGGCACATGGACGCTGTGATGGCACCATCGGCTATGCCCCAAGGGGTCAGAACGGCTTTGGCTATGACCCGATCTTTTTCATAGAGGGCAACAAGACCTTTGCGGAATTGAGTGACCACCAGAAAGACATGATGAGTCACCGCGGCAAAGCACTAAAAGAGCTTTCCGCTCTGCTAAAGAAGAAATATTCTTCGGAAAAATAATACCACCGACAACAGATCGGACAAGGAAAGGGAAGAACTATGCTGACAAGTAAACAGAGAGCGTTCCTGCGTTCGTTAGCGATGAATGAGGACACCATTGTGATGATCGGAAAGGGAGGCATGAGCGATGCCATCCTCAAGCAGGCTGACGATGCCCTCAAAGCCCGTGAACTTATCAAAGGCAAGGTGTTGGAGACAGCGGATCTGTCGTCCCGTGAAGCCGCCGAACAGATTGCCCTTGCCACCAACAGTGAGGTGGTGCAGGTCATCGGGTCCAAGTGGGTACTTTACCGCCGCAATCCCGATGAACCCAAAATACAACTCCCGAAGGCGAGAAAAAAGTGACTCGTGGCAGGTCATAACGACCATGTTAGTGTGCAGGAGGGAAAAAATATGCGGATTGCCGTGTTTGGGGGCAGTTTTGATCCCATCCATAACGGGCATATTGCTTTGTCACAGGCTTTTGCTGAAATGCTGACACTCGATAGGATACTGGTGATGCCGGCGTATGTGTCGCCCTTCAAACAGACAAAAACCGGCATGGCTCGCCCCGAACAGCGGCTTGAAATGTGTCGTTTGGCGGTGCAGGATCAGCCGCGGACGGAGGTCTGCGACATGGAACTCCGGCGGGAGGGTCCCAGCTATACAGCCGAGACGTTACGGGCATTGTCGGAGCAGTATCCTCACAGTGAATTGTTCCTCATTACCGGAGCTGATGCCTTTATGACCCTGCAGGACTGGAAAGACCCGCCAACGATCTTCCGTCTGGCGACACTCTGCACCGTTCCCCGCAGGGGTGTGACAGTGGAAAGGCTGGAACAGCATGCCGCTGTTTTACAGTCTTTTGGAGCGAAAACGGTGGTAGCGGACATCCATGTTCTCACGGTCTCTTCTACTGAAATACGAGCCTGCATCCGCAGCGGGGTACCACTGACCGGACTCGTTCCTGCAGCGGTTGAACAGTATATCCGTGACAACGAACTCTACCTTGCCTGAATGTGGCAGGAAAATGTTGCCCGTTGAGATACAGCTTTGTATGATTAGGGACGGTTCAGCCCGAATTTACGCCTGTGGAGTTAGTAGGTTACGAGGACGATGAAGCAGGAAGCCCATTGGCTTTAGACAATGGGTAGTTCACATGAGCGGATCAGTACCTCTGTGACTGTACAAGTTCCCGTGTCGGAAGACAGCAGGACACCGTTGGCGTTCTCCGGTAAAAACGATACGTCCGCAGTCGAAAACGATCAAGTGTGTGTTTCAGAAATCAACGGTGGTGAATAAGATGTTGAAAAATCGAAAGCTGACAGCGGCATGGCTGCTGTTCAGCGTTTGGCTTTACGGAGCATGGACGGTCAGCGAACTGTTGCTTGTGCCGATATTGCGGGAAGCGGTACCAAACGAGTACCTGTTG
This sequence comes from uncultured Ruminococcus sp., assembly GCA_902785765.1. Lineage (GTDB taxonomy): Bacteria > Bacillota > Clostridia > Oscillospirales > Acutalibacteraceae > UBA1213. The sequence continues at coordinate 12,981 of CACZZU010000103.1, read as the reverse complement.
GTACTGCTGCGGGACGGTTTGCTCAAGAACGTGATATGGACGCTGCCGGCGTGTCTTTTGATACGCCGTTTCAGTTCGTCATTGGCGATACCGGCGAAGGAACTGTTTTCTTTCCAGCGGAAAGATCTGCGATACTTGTTGCCGCTGGGAGCTTTTTTGATCGTGTTCGTCCTGTTGGGAGCCATCATGCGGCATGGTTTCTCATTGAGTGAGAGTTTCCACCCGTCTCAACTGCTCATCGTACTGTTCGTGGGTGTCAGCGAAGAAAGTGTGTTCCGAGGCTTCCTGCTGAATGCGACTCTCAAAAGCACAGACACCGATCGGTTTACCGTCATTGCCGTAGTGGTGAACGCCGTAATGTTTCTGGCGATCCACTTCCCGATCTGGATCAGCAACGGTGTTTTCGTGCAGAATTTCACGCACTTTTCGTTCATTACAATCCTTGTGTTGAGCGGGCTGTTCAGCTTTTGTACGATACGCTGCCGCAGTTTGTGGGTAGCGATTATCCTCCACTCACTGTATGACGGAGCGGTCTTTCTGCTGGCATAAAGTCCGAACAGGATGGGTACAGCGACTGTTGTTGTGCAGCGGATAGGCGGAACACGGCTATCCGACATTTGCCGAAAAGCGGCGGTAAGCGGCGGTAAGCTGCCGTCAAGAATGGCTGTTCGCCGTTGATGAGAACCGTGGGGTGAGAGATAAACCACTGCCCGTTGAGGTAAAGCGGTCAGGCAAGAGATGAATGGCGACCCGTTAGTGCGAAGTGTTGTGAACAGAAAAGGCAGTCATGCTCACAGTAACATTCCAAAGAAGTGTCCGTCTGATACATCCTGTCCCGTGTCAATTTTGACAAAAGGCTTGCAACAACCGCCGATGCTTGCTATAATAAGCAGGAACGAAGCTCGTCGAAACGGTTCGGACGTGGGCGAGACAACACTTTTTGTGGGAGAGGATAAAATGGGTGTCAAGTGGTACGAAGATATTATCAGCCAGCGTATGAAAATGCCCCGCTTCAAACATTCCAAGAATGTTGCCAAAGAAGCGGTGCGGCTGGCCAAAAAGTACGGTGCCGATGTGGACAAAGCGGAATTGGCCGGTATTCTGCATGATGCGACCAAAGAAACCAGTGAGCAGGAGCAGATGGATTTGATCGCACGGGCAGGTATTGTCCTGACCAAGATGGAACGGGAATCGATGCCATCCGCTACCATACAACAGGTCGGGCAGGGATGACCCTGTTGGATAAGGTGCTCTTCATCGCTGACTTCATTTCCGCCGATCGTGACTATGACGGCGTAGACAAGATGCGGAAGGCTGCTGACAAAAATCTGGACGAGGCCTGTCTGGAAGGTATGGCGTTTACGATCGCCGATCTGGCGGAGAGAAAGATCACCATCGCCCCCGATACGCTGGCCGGTTATAATGAACTGGCGGCCATGCGGGCAAAGGTGAAAAAATCATAAAGGAGGAATGTCTATGACATCATTGGAAACGGCACGATGGGCAGCCAAGGCTCTGTGTGAACGAAAGGGAACGGAAATCAGGCTGATCAAGATCAGCGATATTTCTTCGATAGCGGACTACTTCGTGATCGCCACCGGTTCTTCTACGACGCACGTCAAATCCTTGGCGGATAACGTGGAGTACCGTCTCGATAACGAGGGCATCAGTGTCAGCCACATCGAGGGTTACCGATCAGATTCGTGGATCTTGCTGGATTATGTAGATGTGGTAGTGCACGTCTTTTCGGAGGAAGCCCGGGATTACTATGACTTGGAGAGGCTCTGGCAGGATGGCGAAGCACAGGATATTACCGATATTGAAGAAATGCCGTTGAATCAGTTGTTCCCGTCGCAGACGGAACAGGCGGAGCGATAAGTCCGCCGGAATATGAAAAAAGGAGAGAATGACCTTGAAGTACGATCATAAGAGTATCGAAGCCAAATGGCAGCAGCGTTGGGAAGAGGCCGGCATCTTTCATGCCGAAGAACACAGCGATAAGCCGAAGTTCTATGCCCTGATCGAGTTTCCTTATCCTTCCGGACAAGGTTTGCATGTAGGACATCCCCGTTCCTACACCGCTTTGGATATTGTGTCCCGCAAACGCAGACAGCAGGGTTATAACGTCCTGTATCCTATCGGTTGGGATGCTTTCGGTTTGCCGACCGAAAACTACGCCATCAAGAACCACGTTCACCCCAAGCTGGTGACTGCGAAGAACGTGGCTCGTTTTAAGAGCCAGCTCCAATCGCTTGGTATTTCCTTCGACTGGAGCCGTGAGATCAACACGACCGACCCGCACTACTATAAGTGGACGCAGTGGATCTTCCTGCAGCTTTTCAAGCATGGGCTGGCATACAAAAAAGAGATGGCGGTCAACTGGTGTACTTCCTGTAAGTGTGTATTGGCGAACGAAGAAGTTGTGAACGGTGTGTGTGAACGCTGCGGCAGTGAAGTTGTCCGCAAGGTCAAGTCACAGTGGATGCTGAAAATCACTGCCTATGCCGACCGTCTTATCAACGACCTCGATCTGGTGGACTACCCCGACCGTGTGAAGGCACAGCAGAAGAATTGGATCGGTCGTTCGACCGGTGCGGAAGTGGACTTCACCACCACCACCGGTGATACCCTGACCGTATACACTACCCGTCCCGACACCCTGTTTGGTGCGACCTATATGGTCATCTCACCGGAGCACCCGCTCATTGACAAGCTGTCGGACGTTATCACCAACATGGACGAGGTACGGACGTATCAAGAAGCGGCGGCCCGCAAGTCCGATTTCGAGCGTACCGAAGTCGCCAAAGACAAAACCGGTGTCCGCATTGGTGGCGTAGAGGCCATTAACCCCGTCAACGGACGGCAGATCCCGATCTTCATCTCGGACTATGTACTGGTGTCCTATGGTACAGGTGCGATCATGGCGGTGCCAGCCCATGATACCCGTGACCATGACTTCGCCAAGAAGTTTGACCTGCCGATCATCGAAGTCGTCAAGGGCGGTGATAATGTGCAGGAAGAGGCGTTCACCGATTGTGCCACCGGTATCATGGTGAACTCCGACTATCTCAATGGACTGTCGGTGGATGACGCCAAGAAGAAAATCATCGAAGAGCTGGAAAAGACCGGCAAAGGTCATGCAAAGGTCAACTTCAAGCTGCGTGACTGGGTGTTCTCCCGTCAGCGTTACTGGGGTGAGCCGATCCCGATCGTACATTGTCCGTGCTGTGGTACAGTGGCTCTGCCGGAAAGTGAGCTTCCGCTGGAGTTGCCCGATGTGGAAAGCTACGAACCAACCGATACCGGTGAATCGCCGTTAGCGAAGATGGTCGACTGGGTGAACACAAAGTGCCCGCAGTGTGGGGGCGATGCCAAACGTGAAACGGATACCATGCCGCAATGGGCAGGTTCTTCGTGGTACTTCCTGCGGTATATGGATCCGCACAATGACAACGCTTTGGCGAGTGAAGAGGCTCTGAAATACTGGTCGCCGGTCGACTGGTACAACGGCGGTATGGAACATACCACTCTGCACCTGCTGTACAGCCGTTTCTGGCATAAGTTCCTGTACGACATCAAGGTCGTTCCCACGCCCGAACCGTATGCGAAGCGTACCAGTCACGGTATGATCCTCGGAGAGAACGGCGAAAAGATGAGCAAATCCAGAGGAAACGTGGTGAACCCCGATGACATCGTGGATACGTTTGGTGCCGATACCATGCGTCTGTTTGAAATGTTCATCGGTGACTTTGAGAACGCCGCTCCGTGGAATTCCAGCAGCATCAAGGGCTGCCGCCGCTTTATCGAGCGTTTCTGTGGATTAGAGGGTATCCTGCAGGGAACTGAAATGCGTCCTGCTCTGACCTCCGCTTTCCATAAGACCATCAAGAAGGTCGGCGAGGACATCGAGACACTGAAGTTCAACACCGCTATCGCAGCTTTGATGGCACTCATCAACGACATTTATGCCACCGGATCAGTGACCAGGGAAGAACTCGAGATCTTTACCGTCTTGATGAGTCCCTTTGCTCCTCATGCCGCCGAGGAAGTCTGGGAACAGGCTCATCTGGGAGAAGGTTTTGTGTCCCGTGCGGCATGGCCGGCTTATGACGAAGGTCAGTGTGTTGATGCGGCTGTCGAGATTGCCGTGCAGGTGAACGGCAAAATTCGTGACAAGATCATGGTGCCGACCGACATCGACCAAGCTGGTGCATTGGCACAGGCGAAGGCTTCCGCTAAAGTGGCTGCTTTGATCGAAGGGAAGACCACCATCAAGGAAATCTACGTCAAGGGCAAGCTCGTGAACATCGTTGTGAAGTAAGCGAGTCTGTTCGTGGCTTTGACGAAACAGCGGTACGGGGGAGACTCTTTGTGACAGCAAACGGGTCTTCCCCGTTCCCTTTTTACACAGGTGTGCAACAAACGGTAAGCGATTCCCGCCGTTGGTTATAGGCTATGGTCAGCACGGAACGTGCCGTTGGATACCGCTTATCCAATGTTTCACAAACCGCCGCAGGCGGTATTGTATCAGGAGGATGTTATGGACTTCACCGAGAAATACACGGCTGATAAAGAACAGCGGCTGCTGCTGAAAAGGATCAACGATCTGGTGCAGACCTCCCGCAAGCAGTACGCCGTGACCTATTCGTCGTTTTTAGACCCGACACAACAGGCACTCGTCCTGTCGGTTACGGAGTTCTACGGGTTGATTGAAATGGTCGGGGGTTATGATGACGCAGAACGGCGATTGTGTCGTGTTCGGACGGATGATTACAACACCGAAACACCACTGCCGTTCTGTCTGTTGACGGCAGAAGCTACCGATAAAACCGCTGTTCTGTCACATCGTGACGTGTTGGGAGCCTTGATGGGCTTGGGAATCAAGCGGGAACTGATCGGCGATATTCTGCCGAACGGACACGCCGCCCAGTTTTTCTGTCTGTCTGGTATCGTGGACTACCTGCTTACCAATCTCACGAAGATCGGTCGATACACCATTGTTCTTTCCCACACAGATACGGTTGATTTGGTGCCGCAGCCGACCCACACCCGTACGGTCAATGTCAGTGCCTTGCGGTTGGATTGCATCGTCGCCGAAGGCTTTGGATTGTCCCGTACCAAGGCTGCCGAGGCCATTCGCAAGGGTTCCGTATCTCTGAACTGGGTCATTTGCTGCGACCCGTCACAGGAGGTCAAGAGCGGTGACCGCTTATCTTTCCGAGGCAAGGGTAAACTTTCGGTTGGCACACTGTCCGGTATCAGCAAAAAAGGTCGGCTTTTTCTGGAACTGATCGTCAGCGTTTGACCTGCTTTCCTATATCGGTGAAGATACAATACTCCGATGAAGAAAATACAACGCCCCACAGCTTTATGTGAAAGTTGTGGGGCGTTGCTGCGGTTGTGGTTTGTCAAGACGGGAAGAACACGGTAAAAGTCATCGAGAAAAGTTCCGCTGCGATACACTCCGCCATGAACGGATAGGAAAGGAACGGCATAATATGGTAGGGAAGGAGAGAAGAACCGAAAAACGGGTGGAAGACACCTTTGCGATAGAGAGTGGAAGGTTGGCGAAGAGATGATGAGTAAGCTGCAGAGCTTTGGTTTCATCGGCGGCGACAAACGACAGCTATACTGCGGCCGCTCGATGGAAGAGGACGGTTATAGTGTGAGCTATTGTGGATTTGCCAAAGAACAGGAAGGATTTCGCGTGCATGACAGTGACTTATCCTCTGTTATACGGCAGAGTGATGCTTTGATCTTGCCGGTGCCGTGTACGAAAGATGGTCTGACAATCCATGCACCTCTGGCGGAGAAAACGCTGTTTTTGGACGAATTGACGGAAGTGTTCGGACGTGTGCCGATCTTTTGTGGCATGACGCAGCTTTTGCCGTTTACGTCGGAGAAGCTGTATGATTACAGCCGTCAGGAAGGATTTGCTGTAGCCAATGCGGTACCGACCGCCGAAGGAGCGATTCAGTACGCCATGCAGCATGATGACGGCACCATCAACGGGTCACGGTGTTTGGTCGTCGGTTATGGACGTATCGGGCGTGTCTTATCCGCTATGCTGCATGGCTTGGGGGCAGAAGTGACCGTCAGTGCTCGCAAGGAGCGGGACAGGGCATTTATCCGTGCTGCAGGACAAAAGGCAATCGACTCGGGTGCTCTTGTCGGGCGGTATGACCTCATCTTTAATACGGTACCCGAACGACTGTTATCGGCACAGGTATTGGCCGGTATCGCTGCTGGTGCGTTGATCATCGACTTGGCCTCCGAACCCGGTGGGGTTGATCGGGATGCAGCGGAACGTTTGTCCATTCCTGTGATACACGCTCTTTCGCTGCCAGGCAAGGTGGCTCCCAAAGCTTCGGGAAGAATTATCAAGAATGCCGTTTATCATATCATCAGGGAGGAAGGACTATGAGCGACCTCAAGGTAGGCTTTGCCTTGTGCGGCTCGTTCTGCACGTTTGAAAAAGCCATCAAGCAAATGGAGAGGCTCTGCCAGCAGGGATACGATGTGCTGCCGATCTTATCCGGTCATGCTGCTTCTCTTGATACTCGTTTCGGTCGGGCACAGGAGCATATCCAGCGAATCGAATCGCTGTGTCAAAAAAAGGTTATCCGTACCATTGAAGCAGCGGAACCCATCGGACCCAAAAAGATGACCGACATCATGGTCGTTGCCCCCTGTACGGGCAATACTGCCGCTAAACTGGCACACGCCATTACCGATACACCGGTCACAATGGCGGTCAAGTCACATTTGCGGCAGGAAAAGCCGGTTCTGCTCTGCTTGGCGACCAATGATGCGTTGGGGGCATCGGCTCAAAATATCGGGCGGCTCTTCAACACCAAGCACTACTACTTTGTACCGTTCTCGCAGGACGACCCTCTCCATAAGCCCAATTCATTGGTGGCAGACTTTACACTGCTGCCGTTGGCGATGGAATACGCTCTGCAGGAACGGCAATTACAGCCCGTGCTGACCTGACCGCTCCCATAAAAAAAACGCCGCACACCGATTGTCCTTTCAGTGTGCGGCGTTTGTTACTGCTGTGTGGTTATTATGACCATGACAAAATGATGTACCTGTCAAAACAGCGGGAGGGTCGCTATCATCAGAGGCAGGAAGGTGAGCCGGCATACGGCGGCACTTTGCAGGATTTGTTTCTCAAAGAGTCGATGAGCCGTACTCTTTCGCACAACAGCAGCAGTCACAGACCGGAATCCTCTTTGTTCATAACCCATAGGTATTTCGGCAATTGGTCGATGTTCAAACCGAAAGCGGCCGCTTTACCACCTTTCAGAATAGAAAAACAGGGCGGGAAAACGCTGCTGTTCTCGCAGTATGGAACATTCGAGCGTTGAGAGAAGTGGAAAAAACCGAGGAAATAATTCATAAGAGGAAGGACGTTCCGTTGAATCACATGAAAAGAGCTGTCGCAGCAATGTCAGGAAAAAGACATCGTGCGACAGCTCCGAAGAGATCATGCGTATGCAGGTGGGCAGTTACTTGGAGGAAGCTGCTCCCGAAGCAACAGAAGCAGTGGATGAGCCGCCCTCGGCGTTGGGGTCATAGGTCTTGCCGTTGACGATAGCGAGACCTTTCAGCGTACCTTTCTCGTACTGCTCGAGTGCATCGGCAGGGTAGACATTCCCCTTATTATCCTTGAAGATGATGGAACCGTTCTTGAACTTGCCATCGATCTCAATCGTATAGACACTGGCTGAATCTTTGGTCATTCGGTGACTGGACAGCAGGTCATCAGCAGCTTTATAGTCATCAATCGTCTCATAGGGAATGGCGTAGACAATATCGCCTTGCCATGCGGTCGGCTTGTCAAAGCTCACGTTGATCTTCTTCGTGAACAAGCCGCTGAAGGCGAAGATATATACAGCGATACCGATAAGTGCCAGTACCAACAGCACAACCACAATGATCGGTACCAGATTCTTGTTCACCTGTTTGGGAGCCTTGACGACGTTAACATTCGAGACGTGAATCTGTTTGCCGTCAAACTTCATCGGCTCGACCTGTACCTTCTCGGCCTGACGGATGATATCCTGTTGGGTATCGACTTCATGGTTGCTGCCTTGATCCGCTTCGATTTGCCGATGCAGGTTGCGTACATAGGAATCCGTATCGAAATTGGGATCGCTCGGAGCCTGCTGCGGCGGCAGATTCTCTAAACGCTCGCCAGTAGCGGTAAACTCGCTGACCTCCTGCTCGATGGGCTGCAATTCGATCTTGCCGCTTCTTTGAGGCTGTGGTCTTCTCTGCGGCGGCTGGGGTCTCTGCTGCTGCGGACGCTGTGGTCTTTGCTGCATCGGTTGTCCCTGTTGAGGCTGTCTTTGCTGTGGCATAGGCTGACGCTGTGGATGTGGAGCTGGCTGCTGTGCCTGTGATTCGCCGTTAAATTCATTGGGATTCGACGACCACTGTCTTCTGGGTCGCTGCTGCGGCTGTCTTGGCGGCATCGGCTGCCCTTGAGGAGCCTGCTGCTGCGGCATAGGCTGACGCTGCGGAACCGGCTGCTGTACCTGCGGCTCACCGTTAAATTCACTGGGATTCGGCGACCATTGTCTCTTGGGACGCTGCTGTGCCTGTCTCTGGGGCATTGGTTGTGTCTGCGGCTGAACGGTTTGCGGAGCAGCCTGCTGAATCGGTGGCTGCGGTTGTCTCTGCGGAGCAGCCTGCTGAACCGGCGGCTGTGGCTGTCTCTGTGGAGCGGTCTGCTGCGGCTCGTTGTTGAAGTCAACCGGGTTGGATGACCATTGTCTCTTTGAACGCTGCGGGGGGGTGGGCTGCTGAACCGGTTGTGGAGCAATAGGCTGCTGAACCGGAGGCTGTGGCTGTCTCTGTGGAGCAACAGGCTGCTGAATCGGCTGCGGAGCAACCGGTGTCGGTGGAACAACGGGCGGTTGAACTGGCTGCGGAGCGACCGGTGCCGCTGGAACAATCGGTTCCGGCGATGTGGCAGGCTGGGGAATGGATGGTTCCGGAAGATTGTCCGCTATGGGATAATCCGGCAGAGCATCCTCGATGGTTTCACCCTGAATGGGCTGCAGCGGTACAGCGGGTGTGTTGCGGATCTCGTCTATTGAGACTTCACGCTCCAACTGCATGGGCGGCAGCACGACCCCTTCTTGTTCCTGCGGCAGCGGGGTGAGCTGTACGGCGGGAGTATTAGCAATCGCAGCGACCGATACAGGTTTATCCAACTGCATAGGAGGCAGAACGCGGTCAGCCCCTTCGCCGTCTTCGGGCATATACGGCAGGTTATCTGTGTCGTTGACCTTGTCGGAAAAATCGACCTGCGGTTTGGCAATGGTTCTCTGTTGGAACTGGGCGAAAATATTGCCGTTGCCCTGTTGGGCAGCTTTTTGAGCTGCTGCGGCTCTGGCCTGCTGTTCTGCGGCGATACGAGCCTGTTCTGCGGCACGGGCTTCGGCAGCCAAACGAGCTGCTTCAGCGGCTTTGGCCTGTTCTTCGGCGATACGGGCTTGTTCAGCTGCAATACGGGCTTCTTCAGCGGCCTGTGCTTCGGCGGCAAGGCGTGCTTCTTCGGCCAAACGGGCTTCCTCTGCTTCAGCTATTTCCTGTTCGATCTCTTCTCGGGTCTTACCGAGCTTCATGCTGTAGCCGCAGAAAGGACAATCCTGACCGTTATTGACGATACGATTGGAACAATTGGGACAATTAGTTAATAACGCCATAGCAAAGTCTCCTCTATATCCATATTTTGAGGGTGCGAAACGTAAAAGGCGTGTGCCTACATATACTCAAATTATAGTATATTTTGCATTTCCCGTCAATCTTTTTATGTCGTCCGACCATCTTTTTATCACAATAGCTAAATTTGCGGTCGAAATTTCTATCATAATCCCCATGCTTGCCAAAAGAGAAGTGAGTTTGTTTGTCACAAAGGTGCTCTTTTTCGACAAGCATGACCGCACATTCCTCTGAAAATTATGCAATCTCGACAGAGAAAAAACTTTGTTTTTATTGGTTTTTACTGATTGACAAAAGGAACGTTCTGGTTTATAATGATACGGTATCGTAATGACACAAACCCCTGCCTGACGGCGGATGGGAGGGAAAATAAATGGCTGAGATCCGTATCAAGGATAACGAGTCTCTTGAGAGTGCACTGAGAAGATTCAAAAAGCAGTGTGCCAGAGGTGGTATCATCGCTGAGGTTCGTAAAAGAGAAGCTTATGAAAAGCCTTCTGTAAAGCGTAAAAAGAAGTCTGAAGCTGCTCGTAAGCGTAAGTACAAGTAAGGTGTCGCCGCAAGGCAAGCCTGCTGTGTTTTACACAGAAATTAAAGGATGTTTCCGTGTGTGCGGCGGACAGTCGCCACGGCGGGAATGTCCTTTTTTATTGTCGAAATCGCTGTCGAAAGGCTATCTGGTTCAGCAGCGGTTCAAAAAATACGGAAGTAAGTGGAGCGGAAAATCACCGCTGATGAGCGTCACACACGGTCGAATCATCGTCAGGATAGGATGATAAAGTCACCACAAAGCGTGCGGCGAGGAACCGTTACGTTAACTGTTCCTGAAAGCAGCGGGAGGACTTCCTTTGGACAAGGAATTTTTCCGCTGTGTTGGTGTGTTTTTTCGCAAAAAAATTTCCATGAGCAAGGAGGAGATGCTATGTGTCTGTTAAAGCCTACCGTTGCCCTGCACCATGTTACGGATATTAGTCTATCGCTTCTGCGGCAGCTCGGAACCGATGCCATTCTGCTCGATGTCGATAATACATTGGCACCCCCTACCTCGAAGATTCCTTACGAAGGAGTACAGGAGTGGATCGACACCATCAAAGCCGGTGGTATCCGCATTGTCATTTGTTCCAACAACTACCGCAAGCGGATCCGTCCGTTTGCCGACAGCGTGGGATTGGAATGTGTGGCGATGAGCTGCAAGCCTCTTCCTTTTGGCTTTATTCGTGCCAAACGCAAGCTGAAAGAAAAACCGCAGTGTGTGCTGGTGGTCGGCGATCAAATCTATACCGATGTGCTGGGAGCGAATCTGGCGGGGATGAAATCTATCCTGCTGGAGCCTCGTTCGGAAGAACACGGCTGGTCAATCAAGTTACGCCGCAAGCTGGAAGTCAAACAGCGTCAGCGTCTCCAGTCGTTCGCTCAAGTATCTAAAGAAGACAAGGAGGAATAGTATGTCCGTCAAAGAAACCGATCGTATTGACGCGATGGGGGTAGAGGAAAGCACCAATACCTTGGCGTTTCTTATCATCGACCCCTATCCGTGGCTGATTCAGGAATACGATCACCTGAAAACCATGCAGACCAAGATTAACCACTATGTCGGCTATATTGAGAGCAAAGGCTATGCCAAAGAATATGGCAACCGAGAGTTTGCGGCGTTCCGCATAGATGTCGCTCTGCAATATACCCCTACCGAAGCTGGCACCCGTTTCTTTGAAGCCGGTCGGCAGCAGCTCAAGGACAGGGGCATCCACTTTAAGTACACCGTTATACCACGAAAGGAAGGTGACCGCTCATGAAGCGTGTATTGTTTTTGTTGGGACCCAATCTGAATATGGTCGGCATCCGTGACACGCACGTCTACGGAACCGAAACGGCCGCAAGCATCGAACAGGATGTACATCATTGGGCAGAAGGCTTGGGGTTGGAACTGGAAGTCTTTCAGTCCAATCATGAGGGAGACATCGTGGACAAGATACACGAAGCCTACGGGCAGAAGGACGGCATCATCATCAATGCCGGTGCCCTGACGCATTATAGCTATGCCCTGCGGGATGCTATCGAAGCGGTGTCGATCCCGACCATTGAGACACATATGTCCAACATCTACGCTCGGGAGGAATTTCGGCACCATTCGGTGCTCTCTGCCGTGTGTCGGGGCTGTATCGCCGGTTTCGGCAAGAGCAGTTACTTGTTGGCACTCACGGCACTGGCGAATATGTTTGGAAATGACGAACAGGAGGACTGATCCATGCACACAAGATTATCTACCCTGCGTTCTTTTTTGCCGGAGGAGGCGGATGCCGCCTTGCTGGTATCTGAAACGAACCGACGGTATTTAACGGGGTTTGTGTCCTCGTTGGGCTACCTGTTTGTCACGAGGGACAAAGCGGTGCTGTTGGTGGATTCCCGCTACGAAGAAGCGGCTCGTGCTGCTGTTCGTACCTGTGAGGTACGCCTGCTGAAAAAATTGGAGGAGGACATCCCTGTCCTCCTGCGGGAACTGCACCTCAAGCGTGTTCTGTTGGAAGGTTCTGCCTTTAACCTGAACGAAGCAGCCCGTATGGAAATGTTCTTTGCCAAAGCGGATGCACAGGCTGTCAAGACCAACCAACTGGACAAAATCATGAACCGGATGCGGCTGTTCAAGTCATCTGACGAACTGGACAAGATGCGTCAGGCACAACGCTTGACCGAAGAAGCCTTCTGTGACACGATCAAACTTATCAAGGAAGGTGTGACCGAGCGGGAACTGGCACTCGATCTGGAGTTTCGGATGCGGCGGGCAGGTCCCCCGGAGGGCGCACGGAGATACAGGTGGGACACCTGTATAGAAGTGCGCACTTCCGTGATCCATAGCTTGTCTCCCGTAAACTTCCGTTGGTTGCTTGTCCTGTCGGCAGCCTGGAACGGCCTTTTTTCACTTCGCAAGGCCTGGGAAAGTGACAGTAAATCGTATTCATATTGGCAGAAATCCTCCGTTTCTTCGTTGCTCGGATTGACAGTAAAAAGCGGGGATTTACTGCCACTCCGAAAAAGTGACAGTAAATCGCCCACCGATTGGCAGAAATCATCAGAGGCCCATGTCCTTCAAAAACGCTTCCGCAATTTCAAAATCTTCTCCATCCATGCCGGTATTCTCTGGCTGGGGATCAGGTTGAACAGGCTGCGCCGGAGCGGTTATCTGAAGATTGTTCATGCCTTGGCTGATGCCATCCCTGATCGTGTCCAGCACCTGTCGCAGAAAACGAT
>CACZZU010000102.1 GCA_902785765.1 uncultured Ruminococcus sp. | reverse complement strand
GGACGCACCAAACTGATGCTCACGCTGGATGGTACGATACGGAGCATCTATGCCACTGACAGTGACATCCAGACCAGAGAAAGCAGCAGCGGCAGCGAAAAGAAGTCGTATGTGGTCGTTCGCCGGAAAGACGGAACGGAACAGGCCTTGACGATCGGACAGCTCATGCCCGTTGTCAAAGGTGTGCTGGTACTCTGCGAAGGAGGGAATGACGAAGGGGTAGTCAAACAGATACAGGCGGCCGTGGCGGCGGCAGTACGTCTTTCAACGTCACATATCTGTGTCCTGAAATTAAGCGTATAAGGGGAGGAACAACGATGACATTCGGAAAAAGGCAGCTTTTAGTCGGAGCGTTAGTCGTAGCTTTGGGGGCGGCGGTTTACCTGAACTGGCAGTTTTCGTCCACCCAGCCGGAAATGGTCAGCGAGACAGCCGCTTCGGATACCAAGGAACTGGGTCAGACCGTTTACGTCAACACAGAAGTATCGGGTCAAACCGCCCAAAAGGATACCACTGACAAGAAAGCGGACACCACCGCAGCGTCTTCCGCCTCTGATAAGGCGAAAGATGAGAAAAAAGCTGCTCAAGCGACGGCAGCAGAGGTCAGCATGGCTTCTTCTGAACAGCAGGACTTCTTTGTGCAGGAACGCCAGAACCGTCAGACGGCTCGTGAGAAGTCATTAGATGCCCTGACAGACTTGGTGCAGGCTGCCGACACTTCGGAGAATGCCAAAAAAGAGGCGGCGGCGGCCGCTGAAAAACTGGCTGCTGCCGTCAAGGCGGAGAGCGATATCGAAGCTGAAATCAAGACGAAGGGCTTTTCAGATTGTCTGGTGTCCCTCAACAACGGTAACTGCACGGTGATCGTGCCTGCCGAACCGCTGAATGAAGCCACTGCCGTCACCATTAAAGATATTGTGAACCGACAGGCCGGTATCGACTTCGACAAGATCACCATTACCGGACGATGAATCGGAACGGGACGCAAGCAACAGCACCATCGGTCTGAAACGATCAGATCGATGGTGCTGTTTTCTTCGGTATCGTGTTATCACCTGTCACGGTGTTTGGTCAGGAAACGGTACAGAATTTCCTTGAACTCCGGTGCGGTGTCATACAGGGCGTGACCGTATCCGTTGAACCGGACGTGTTCAAAGCCGTTGTGGGAACGGAGACACGCCACAATTTCCAGAGCAGCTGACGCATCAAAAACGGCATCCGTTTCGTCACTGACCAGCAGGACAGGACACTGTATGTTGTCGGAATCGTTTCGGATGTCAAAATCTTTGAGAGACTGTGCCAGCGCCATGAACCGCTCCAGTTCATCTTCTGTGACGGTTTTGGCGATGGCGGCGAAGCCGTCCTTGAGCTGTTCATAAAGTGTGGAGGGGTACAGTTTTTGGGCGAAGGAGCGATACAGTCCTTCGCGGTCTTGTTTTTGGGCAAGGGCTATCCACTCGGCAAAAAGACTGAACCGCTTTTCGCTGATACATACGGTCGTGGAAGCAACCGCCAGACAGCGGACAAGTTCAGGATGAGCAGCAGCGATGACCATAGCGATAGAACCTCCCTGAGAGGCACCGAAGAGACTGACCGAGGAGAGTTTGAGTTTGTGTATCGCTTTCGCAGTATCCTGTGCCATTTCCTGCATGGAATAAACCGCAGGCACTTCCGACCGGCGATCGAATACATACACCGTATAGTCCTCTATGAACCGTTCGTACTGTTTTACGATGGCCGGTGCCGCCATCAACGGACTCTGTACGCTGAGTCCCGGCAGAATCACGAGGACATCCTGTCCGTGTCCGAATTGCAGGTAGGACATCGACCAATGGTCGATTGTCACCTTGTCCGTTCGGTATTTCATGTCAACGACTCCTTTCTTTTCGGACAATATTGGCGTGACCGCTTTCCTTTGCCGTATCTTGGCAGAAACTCTTTCGTTGTGTAAAAACTTCCCTTGGTCAAAGAGGAACGGCCAAAGGGGTGTTGGTGATGGTGAGGAATACCGAGATTATTTGATGACACACCCAGCCAAAGCGATCCTCGATACGACCCATCTGGATACCGGTCAGGGGATTATACAGCTTCTTGGTGATAGACCCCATCTCGTCCATACCGCTGGAGCAGCAGATTTCATTGCTGTGGTCGTAGATTTTGCCGACTGGCGAGATAGAGTTGACGAAATTGGGGTCATAGAGTCTGACCTTTTTCAGCGAAACAGTACCGTTCTCGGTTGTTTCACGGCAAATGAGCACATAGTTACAGCCGGATACCACCGGAATTGTCACGGCAACGGAAGCGGCAAGAAGCACGGTGAGAAGTTTGGATGGTGTTTTTGATTTCATAGCGACCATCCTTTCCTGCGTTGAATAGTGTGTTTGTTGGAATGACAAGTACAGCGTTTGGCTGATACAGTTTCCACGGTTCCATACTAGCACCCATGAGAACCCGTGTCAAGTGGGTTTCTCTGTTCGTTTGCCTGTTGACGGCAAGATTATATTCGGTGAAGGGCATAACAAACCGCCGCTCGAACGAATCGGGCGGCGGTCATCTTTATGGTATGGTGCAGGATAAAGCAGGTCGGGTATTACTGCCTGTGCCGTGTCTGCGTTGTCAGGCGGTTAAGAAACCTTCACCAGTTCCAGACCCTTGACAAATGACAGAGGTGTGGAAGCGTCTGTTTCAGAAGTGCTGGAGGTGACATCCTCCGCGACAAGAGCGGTACCGTTATAGGAGAGGGTTGTCACGCTCTTGGTGTCGTCAAAGATCACCTTATCGTTTTCGATGCGGTAGGTACAGCTTGCCAGCTGTGCCACACCGTTCTCGATCTTCGCATTGCCAAATCCGGCTGTCAGCATCTCGTCGGTCATCGCATCGAGGCTGCTGTTCATATTTTCGCCCATGGCGTCAAGATACTGCTCCCAGTTCATGCCCTGTTGATCAAGCATACTCTGAAGCTGGTCTGCCGGAGCACCGAATACCTGTGCCGCTGTTGCCATGTCTTTGGTTTTGAGGATGGCAATCAGCTCGGCATACATTTTCTTCATCGCATCCTTCAAGTCGCTGACATTGAGTGCTTCTGACAGGGTACCGTCTGCGTTGAAGGTAAAGGTAATCAGCTCTGCCTCTGCACCGATGATGCTAATCAGTTCTTGCTTGGTAAAAAGCTCAAGCCCCTGCAAGCCTGTACTGGTACCGGAATGATTCATCGACTGGAGGATATTGTCAATGGTGTTCTCGTTGATGGCAAACTGCCAATTGCCCACGAGGTCACTAGTGTTGAGAGCACCTGTTGGTGCGGGTGTATCTGTAGTAGAAACGGTAGAAGCGGTATTGTCAGCAGGTGCTTCTGTAGAAGTGTTGTCAGCGGGTGCTGCTGTAGAGGCAGTAGAAGCTGTGCCGTTGTCGGATGCACTATTGTTGTTGGAGCAGGCAGGGAACAGCAAAACGGTGCTGAGTACCAGAGCTGCTAAAAGGATTCTTGCTTTTTTCATTGTAAATGACCACCTTTCACCGAAGTTGATGTATAAAGAAACCACTCCATGACGACATCAAGGAGTGGTTTCTTTGGTTGTTGAACGACAGTGTTAGTCGATGACACGCACCCAGCCAAAGCGATCCTCGATACGACCCATCTGGATACCGGTCAGGGTATCATACAGTTTCTTGGTGATGGGACCCATCTCGTCCATACCGCTGGGGAAGCAGATTTCGTTGCCGTGGTCGTAGATCTTGCCGACCGGCGAGATGACGGCGGCGGTGCCGCACAGACCACATTCAGCGAAGTCTTTGACTTCGTCAAAGAAGACTTCACGTTCTTCGACCTCAAGACCGAGATACTCCTTGGCAACGATCATCAAGGAACGTCTGGTGATAGAGGGCAGGATGCTGTTAGATTTGGGAGTAACGACCTTGCCGTCCTTGGTGACGAACAGGAAGTTTGCACCGCCGGTCTCTTCAACCTTGGTTCTGGTGCCGGCGTCGAGATACATATTCTCGTCAAAGCCTTCCTGATGGGCAGTTACGATGGCATGCAGGCTCATGGCGTAGTTCAAACCGGCTTTGATATAACCGGTGCCGTGCGGAGCCGCTCTGTCAAAGTCACTGACCTTGATAGTGATAGGTTTAGCACCGCCCTTGAAGTAGGGGCCAACCGGCGTACAGAAGATACGGAACTGGAACTCGTCCGCAGGTTTCACACCGATAACGGGGTTGCTGCCGAACATGAAGGGACGCAGATACAGGGTTGCACCGGTGCCATAAGGCGGCACATAGGCTTTGTTGGCACGAACGACCTGTTCCACCGCCTCAATGAACTTGTCTTCGGGGAAGACAGGCATTTCCATTCTTCTGGAAGAATTTGCCAGACGCTCTGCGTTAAGGTCGGGACGGAACACAACCGTTTTACCTTGTTCGGTGGTGTAGGCTTTCAGACCCTCAAAGATCGACTGTGCATACTGGAGAACACACGCACACTCGCTCATGGTGATCATATCATCATCAATGAGAGCACCTTCGTCCCATGCACCGTTCTTGAAGTAGGAGACATAGCGTTTGTCAGTCTTGATGTAGCCGAATCCCAGATTCGACCAGTCGATATTTTTCTTATCCATAGTAAAGGACTTCCTTTCCCAAAAATGTACGCCTACATTATATCGCTAAAACCGCAGTCTGTCAATGATCTATGCAGGATTACCTGCGGAAAACTGCATTTTTACAGGACAGAAGACGCCCCTTCGTGCAAAACAGCGATGCGTATCCCGACCACGCCATATTGTCTTTGCTGTTCGGCAGAATAGTAGGCATTCATATCCTGTGGGGAGGCGGCAGACAGTTCTTCCTGTGTATAACCGCAGTCTGTCAGCGGCAGAGCGGCATAAAGGGCCGTAAAATCCGGAAAGACCTCGACCGACAGCACCCGTGTCAGCACGGTTTCATAGGGTGGCGTTGTTTTGATGAAGCGTATGGTGTCGCCCGACCGTATCTGTCGGCGTTTTTCATCATACAGACGCAGTTCTACGGTCTTTTGACCGCTGACGATGCGTTCAAATGGAGACGGCTGCAGTTTCATGGTGTGCTGCATCAGAACTCTTCCTCCACGACTTCTTCTACCGCTTCTTCCAGCAGGGCTTTTTCATGCTGTTCCTTCAGTTCAAAGACGGTTATCAGCGTAAACAGGATCCATTGGACGATGGTTGAGGTGGTTTGGGCGGTTTTGGAAACCGTCTTGCGGGTAATGGTGCTAACGAGAGAGGCTGTGACCAGTACCAGCATCACGATGGCAAACAGCAGCTTCACGGCAGACAGCTTTTTCATACGAACCACTCCTTTGTTGATGGAGTAAAATGGTGGGGCAGGACACGCTGCTCCAAACACAGATGGGGAACGTCATGGACTGTTACAGGCAACGCACCGCGGAGAAGCGTCCCATCACCGAACGAACAGCAGAAACGACCGCAGGAGGTATCTTGCCGGTGAAGACCGCTGTCAATGTGTTGCGGCAAACGATGTGTTGCTGAATGGTGAGGGAGATCAGAAGGTGATCTTCTCGTTAAGGTAGTCGACCAGTTTGTCGATGGCGACACGTTCCTGCTGCATGGTGTCACGGTCACGAACGGTGACACAGCCGTCCTCCAGACTGTCAAAGTCGTAGGTGATGCAGAAAGGCGTGCCGATTTCATCCTGACGGCGGTAACGCTTACCGATGGAGCCGGTTTCGTCAAACTCCGCCATGAAGTGTTTGGACAGGGTCGTGTATACCTCCTCTGCCTTGGCAGACAGCTTTTTGGACAACGGAAGCACAGCGGCTTTGTACGGTGCCAGAGCCGGATGCAGATGCAGAACTACACGGGTATCGTCATCGGCGATTGTTTCTTCGTCATACGCTTCGACCATGATGGCGAGGAACAGACGCTCTACGCCGAGAGACGGCTCGATGACGTAGGGAATGTACCGCTCGTTGGTCTGCGGGTCAAAGTAATCAAGAGCCTTGCCGCTGGTATTGATGTGCTGGGTGAGGTCATAGTCGGTACGATCCGCTACGCCCCACAATTCACCCCAACCGAAGGGGAAAAGGTACTCGAAGTCTGTTGTGGCCTTGGAATAGAAGCACAGCTCTTCGGCACTGTGGTCACGCAGGCGGAGGTTTTCTGCCTTGATGTTGAGCGAATAGAGCCAATCACGGCAGAAGCCACGCCAATACTCGAACCATTCCAGGTCGGTGCCCGGCTGACAGAAAAATTCCAGTTCCATCTGCTCAAACTCACGGACACGGAAGATGAAGTTGCCGGGAGTGATCTCGTTACGGAAGGATTTACCGATTTGTGCGACACCAAAGGGGATCTTCCGGCGGGTGGTACGTTGGATATTGGCGAAATTGACGAAGATACCCTGTGCGGTTTCGGGACGGAGATACAGTTCGTTTTTGCTGTCTTCTGTCACGCCCTGGAAGGTTTTGAACATCAGATTGAACTGACGGATGTCGGTGAAGTTATGTTTGCCGCAGTTGGGGCAGGGGATAGCTTTCTCACGGATGTAGTCCATCATCTGCTCGTTAGACCAGCCGGCTACATTGGTGCCGTCAAAATCCTCGATGAGGTTATCGGCACGGTGACGGGTCTTGCACTCTTTACAGTCCATGAGTGGGTCGGAAAAACCGCCCAAATGACCGGAAGCGACCCATGTCTGGGGATTCATCAGGATGGCGGCATCCAGATTGACGTTGTATTTGTTCTCTTGCACGAACTTTTTCAGCCAAGCGGACTTGATATTGTTTTTGAGTACGGCACCCAGCGGACCGTAGTCCCAGGTATTGGCAAGACCGCCGTAGATTTCTGACCCGGGATAGACAAAGCCCCTGCTCTTGCAGAGGGCAACGATTTTGTCCATGGTTTTTTCCGTGTTTTTCATGTTCATTCCTCCATACAAACTAAATGGGATACCCCATTGTACCACACTTTTTTTTCTATTGCAAGTGGCGGAGTACGTCCTTTGACCGTCTTCGCTGTCAATTCCGCTGCTGCTCCATACGGCTGGCTGAACCCACGAGCATTGGCTATACGGCACGTTTCACCAACAGTCGGGAGTGTCGCTCTATCATCGACATACGTTACTTCTATTCCGTAGGCAAACATTCTTCATGGTGGTGTTTTGTTACTTCGTGAACTACCCATTGTCTAAAGCTAATGGGCTTCCTGCTTCATCGTGTTCGTAACCTACTAACTCCACAGGCGTAAATTCGGGCTGAACCGTCCCTACTCGTTATTTATCAGGCTAAAAGCCT
>CACZZU010000101.1 GCA_902785765.1 uncultured Ruminococcus sp. | reverse complement strand
GACTGCAAAAAGCCCAAGTACACAGCGGCGGGACGCCGCCCCAAGTACACAGTGGCGGGACACCGCCCCAAGTACACAGCGGTGGGACACCGCCGGTGGGACACCGCCGGCGGGACGCCGCCGCCGCTACTATATTAAGATAAGGAAGTGATGGCATGAGCAGACCTGTGAAGACAGGACTCGATTACTTCCTGTCGGATGTCAGCTTTTGGGATGATGGCAAAATCATGGATCTGACGAATACCTACGGCCCGATGGGCGTGTGCATTTATGATGTGGTTCTGCGACAGGTGTACAAGAATGGATACTACCTCGAAACCTCGTTGGATGCACTCGCCGGTCTGGTGATTCGTACTATCGGGAATCGTTGGATCAAAAACAAGAACCTTGTGCTGCAAGTGATGCAGTATTGTGCGGAGATAGGGCTGCTTGACCATGCCCTCTTGTCACAATCTGTCATCACCTCTGTTGGAATCCAGCAACGCTACGATCAAGTGACTGCGAGGAACAAGGTGGATAAAACCAAGTATTGGCTGCTGGAGAAAAAAGATGTTCCAGCGGCTTGTCAAAGTGCACCTCCCAAAAGTGTTTCTGCAGCAGAAACCGGCGTTTCTGCAACAGAAACTCCCATTTCTGCACAGACAATCCGACAGAGAAGAGAAGAAAAGAAAAGAGAAGAAGAGAACAGAGAAGACCAGAGTAGAGTGTGTTCCGTCATCGAGATTCCCTGCCGCAACGGGACGTTTTCCGTAGACGAGGACTTTCTGGACGAACTCACACACACCTATCCGGAGATGGATGTGATGGAATCGCTGAAACATCTGGTGACCTACCTCCTGTCCAATCCCGGGAAACAGCGGTTTCGCAACGCCGCCGGCGGTACGGTTCGCTGGTGGGTACAGGAGGACAACGACCATCACAAGTACCGCAAAAAGCATACCATCCCGCCGACCTACGACATCGGCGAATATGAAAGCACCAGCGTCTTGGACGAAGAGGACGCATGGGGCGATAATTCGTGGCTCTTGGAAGAACTCGCCAACGATACAACCAGTTAGCAAGGAAAAACCACTTAACCTGCCGGCGGTGTCCCACCGCTGTGTACTTGGGCTTTTTGCAGTCGGTGACAGACAAAACAGTGGTGTTTCTCGGGCAGCTTTCGTGACGTATATGTGTTGGTTCGTGAGGGCTTGTGGGACACCACGCTGATGAATGTATTCCTACGGGCGGCGTCCCACCGGCGGTGTCCCACCGCTGTGTACTTGGGCTTTTTGCAGTCGTTGACAGACAAAACAGCGATGTTACTCGGACGCTTTCTTGACATATTTGTGTCGGTTCGTGAGGACTTGTGGGACATCACGCTGATGAATGTTCTCCTACGGAATAGAAGTGACAGATGACGAGAGCAGAGCGACACTCACCAATTGGTGTGGGGTTGGTAGTATAGTCAACGGTTGTGTGTTCAACAAGTGGTCGGGAGCGATAGCGGAGTTGACAGCGGAGGCACTCCGCCTATTTTGTGGAAAATGGCTTGATTATTTGGGCGGAAACGATTATAATAGAGGGTGTATCCGCCAAGGGCGGGAAAATTTTTTCGTGTATTGAGAGGTGGACGTTCGTGAGTTCCGATCCGTATGGGCAACGATACAATATCACAAACGGGAACGGCACGGACAATGGTGTGCGTTCCCGATGAAATGGGGCACATCAAGGATGATAAATTACTACAAAACCATCAATGGCCGCATGGAAGAAGTCAAGACGTGTGAGCCGGGCTGCTGGGTTAACTGTATTGCACCGGAGGATGACGAAGTACAATATCTGCTGGATACCTTCCTCCTGCCGCCCGAATTGATGCGGTCGGCGTTGGACGAAGAAGAGTCTTCACATATCGACAGCGAAGACGGTACGACCCTCATTATCATTGACGCACCGGTCGTGGAAAAGGTGAACCAGAACATCACCTACTCGACTATGCCGCTGGCGATGATGATTACCGACAAAAACGTCATTACGGTCGCTCTGCGGGAAAATACGGTGTTGAGTGAGTTTTCGGAGGGGGTCGTCAAGAATGTTATCACCGCCTACAAAACCCACTTCGTCCTGCATATTATGCTGCGTGTGGCGACAAAATATTTGCAGTACCTCAAGCAGATCGACAAGATCAACAACCGCATTGAACGTGAACTGCGGCGTTCGGCACAGAACAAGGAACTGCACCAACTGCTTGACATCGAAAAGTCACTGGTGTACTTCTCCTCTTCGCTCAAGGCGGATGAGCTGACGCTCGAAAAAATCATGCGGGGACGCTACATCAAACTCTATGACGAAGACCAAGACCTGCTGGAAGACGTGCTCATCGAGTTCAAGCAGGCGGTAGATATGGCAGCAATCCACCTCAACATTCTGACGGGTACGATGGACGTGTTTGCGTCTATCATCTCCAATAACCTGAATGTCATCATGAAAATTCAGGCTTCGCTGACGCTGTTGGTTTCGGTGCCGACCGTGATTTCCGGTTTTTACGGCATGAATATCGTCACGGGTCTGCCGATTGATGACTATTGGTGGTTCCCGATCTTACTTTCGGGCGTTTTGATGCTGATACTGTACTTTATTTTGAGGAAAAAGGGAATGTTCTGACGAATGTCAGACAAAAGACAGCCGACAGGCTGATCTTTCACACGGAGGAGTGAGTTTGTGTGAATGAGGAAAAACTGTTTCACATCGGACTGACGCGGGAACAGGGGGCAAAGTATGCTATCCTGCCCGGTGACCCGGGACGGGTGCCGCTGATTGCGGCCTATCTGGATGATGCCCAGCCGTTGGCAGCGAACCGTGAATTTACGTCGTGGTGCGGTACGCTGTATGGCGAACGGGTCATTGTCATGTCCACTGGTATCGGAGGACCTTCGGCGGCGATCGCTCTCGAAGAACTGTGTCAGGCGGGTCTGCAAACTGCCATACGGTCGGGTACCTGCGGCGGTATTCAGGAAGAGGTCGTGCCGGGGGATATTATCGTGCCAACGGCGGCTGTCCGCATGGAAGGCACCTCCAAAGAGTACGCTCCGCTGGAATTTCCTGCGGCGGCAGATTTTCGTGTAGTAAAGGCACTGGTGGGAGCCGCTGAACAGAACGGCTTTCGGGTGCATACGGGGATCGTCCAGAGCAAGGACTCCTTCTATGGACAGCATGACCCCGAACAGATGCCGGTGTCGTATAAGCTCAAACATAAGTGGGAGGCGTGGAAGCGTCTGGGGGTGTTGGCGTCCGAGATGGAGTCGGCGGCTCTCTTTACGGTAGCGGCGGCACGTCATGTGCGGGTCGGCTGTGTGCTTCATGCCCTCTGGAATCAGGAACGCAAGCGGAAGGGCTATGAAGACCGTGACGACTTTGATGTGTCGGCGGCCATTAAAACCGCTGTGGACGCCATGAAGCGGCTGATTCTCGAAGACCATCCCGAACGGGCGGGTTCCGCCCCTGTCCATGTGTCTGACAGCACAGCGGTCATGGAAACGCAGGAAAACACACCTGCGGTGCCCGCCGTACCGAAGAAAAAGAAGCTGGTCGCCATTGTGGGTCCCACCGCGTCCGGCAAAACGGCGTTAGCCATTGAACTGGCGAAGAAGTACAACGGTGAGGTCGTGTCGGCGGATTCCATGCAGATCTACAAAGGCATGGAGATCGCCTCTGCCAAGCCGACCGAAGAGGAGATGCAGGGGATACCCCATCATCTGATGGGCTTTCTTGACCCCAGCGAGACGTTTTCCGTATCGGATTTTGTCCGTTTGGCGACCGAGGTCATCGAGGATATTCTTGACCGGGGCAAACTGCCGATCGTCTGCGGCGGAGCGGGGTTATACATCCGTTCCCTGCTGGACAACGTAACCTTCACCGCCGAAGAACCGGACGAAGCGTTACGCAAGGAACTTCGTGCCCGCTACGAAGCCGAAGGCGGTGAAGCCCTGCTGACAGAGCTGGCGTCTTTCGACCCGGAAACCGCCGCCAAACTGTCTCCTAAAGACGGCAAGCGTATCGTGCGTGCCATAGAAATCTACCGCACAACAGGGATCACGATGAGCGAGCAAATATCGCTCTCCAAGCTGACCCCCTCGCCCTATGACGTGACCGTGATCGGGCTGACCTTTGCGGACAGACAAAACCTGTACGACCGCATCAACCGCCGTGTCGATGAAATGCTGGTGCGGGGACTGCTGCCGGAAGCCGACAAGTTTTATTCTACCGAAAAGAGTGTGACTTCTTCGGCTGCCATCGGCTACAAAGAACTGAAACCGTATCTGGACGGCAAAATTACGCTGGAGGCTGCCACCGAGAAGCTCAAGATGGAGAGCCGCCGCTATGCCAAGCGGCAGATCACTTGGTTCAAGCGGGATACTTACATCCACTGGATCGAAGTCGACCGCTGCGAAGACGTAGCAGCCCAAGCTGAAGCCATTCTGGACGGAAATGTTGCCGCAGCAGCGGATGAATGAACAGCCAACAGCGGTGTGGTCGCGGAACAGGCAAGACCACACCGCTGTCCGTTCCCTTGTGAGAGGGCGGCAAGCCGCTCGCCGAAGGCAGAGCGGGATGTCTTTTTGACGTGACGGAGCAAGGAGAAAGCGAACCCTGTTTGACGCTGACGTATCCGGCAGGGTTCCATCAAAAAGGGAGGAAGGGAAGAAGGTTTGGACAAGACAACGGTCATCAAGCGGGTCATTATGACGCTGCTGACGCTGTTGGTGGTGGCGTATGTGATCTCGGTCATCTGCCGTGCCAGCTTTACGCAGGTGCGTACCGTGATCGCTAAAGAGACAATGGCGTACAATACCATTACCTGCGACTGCTTTGTGATACACGAAGAAACTTTGGTCACAGCCGATGGCAGCGGTGTGATCTCCTATATGGTGGAGGACGGCGAAAAAGTTTCGGTGAATGAACCGGTGGCGGGTTTGTTCGACAGTGTGGCGTCTGCCGGCACCAGACAGGAGAGCGAACGGCTCAAAAAACAGCTTGCGGCGTTGAAGCAGTTACAGACCAACGCTGAAACGCTGACCAAAACACCCTCCGAATTGGACAAGATGGTCAGCAGCTATCTGATTCGTGCCAATGCCGCACGCCGCAGCGGTGATCTGACGGCGGCAAATCTGCTGTCGGATGACGTACTGTATACCATCAACGAACGGCAGTTAGTCACCGGCAAGTCCTTGAACTATCAGGCGAAGATCAGCGAACTGGAGCTGAAACTCCGGCAGCTGGAAACGGAAATGACCAAGGGCAAGAAGAATCAGGAGATCAAGGCTCCGTCTACGGGCTACTTTGTCAGCCATGCCGATGGATATGAGAATACCTTCTCGGTGGACGCGTTGGACAAGATCATGCCGGAAAATATGGCAGAGGGAGCCATCAAGCCGCAGCAAGTCTCCGACAAGGTCATCGGCAAGACCATCAGCGGTGTATATTGGTATGCTGCGTGTCCTGTGACCGCCGAAGAAGCTCTCAAGATCAAGAATGCCGGCAGCCTCAAGCTGGATATTCCCGTGGTATCGGGCGATAAACTCAAGGTGGAACTGTATTCCATCAACCAGAAGACCAAGTCTTCGGATGCGGTCGTGATCCTGCGGGGCACTTTTATGAATGCGGAAATGGCTGCCCTGCGGCAGGGCAGGTTCTCGATCATCCTGCGGACGTACCACGGTATCCAAGTACCGAAAACGGCGGTGCACGAACAGGAACTGTCCCGTGAAGTGGAGGACAGCAGCGGTCAGACCTCTGAAGAAACAAAAGTATGTACGGGTGTGTTCATCAAGTACGGCAACGAGGTGGCCTTCCGTGAAATACTGCCCATCTTTTCGGGCGAAGATTATGTCATCAGCAGTCTTGATGCAGACGACCTGCAAAAGGTGTTTGACGATGAGGTCGGAGCCCTGCAGGTGTATGATGAAATTATCGTGGAAGGAGCTAACTTGTATGCCGGAAAAATTATCGGAAGAAATGTCTAGCACCCTCGAAGCGGTTCGCCGTAACTATGAGGGTATCACCGAAACCATCGCACGGGCGGCACAGCAGTCCGGACGCCAACCGGAGGATATTACCTTTCTGGCAGCGACCAAGACCGTTGCACCGGAAATCATCAACTATGCCATCGGACTGGGACTGCGGCATATCGGTGAAAACAAGGTGCAGGAACTGCTGTCGAAGTATGATGCGTATGATCTCGCCCACAGCGATTTGCAATTTATCGGTCATCTCCAGACCAATAAGGTGCGGCAGATCATCGACAAGGTGTCGATGATCCAGTCCGTTGATACCCTGCGTCTGGCACAGGAAATTGACCGGCAGGCGGAAAAGATCGGCCGTATCATGGATATACTCGTAGAGGTCAATATCGGCGGGGAAGCCAATAAATCCGGCGTATCACCGGAAGGACTGGAGGAACTTCTGTCACAAATGGGCGGCTTTCGCCATATTAAAGTGAGAGGACTCATGACGGTTCCCCCGATATGCGACAAAAAAGCCGAGGTTTGTAAATTTTTTGACCGGATGCGGCAATTATTTATTGACATTTCCGCTAAAACATTAGATAATGTAAGCATGGACTTTCTGTCAATGGGAATGTCCGATGACTTTGCCGAAGCAATAAGTTCCGGTGCCAATATGGTGCGGATCGGTTCCGCCCTGTTTGGTGCCAGAATTTACAGATGATGGAGGATGGTTGACGATGGCAGGATTCAGAGAGAAATTCAGAAATATCTTAAAGCAGCCGGATGAGGATTCCGATTACGAGGATTACTACAGCGAAGAGGAAGAAGATCCGGCAGCTCCCGAGCCGCAGCCGGCAATGGAGGATTACGGCAGCGAGCCGATGGCTGCCACAGAGGAGGCTTCAGATAACGTGATCAATCTGCATGACGACGCGAAAGTACAGTTCGTCCTTTTCAAGCCCGAAAGCTTTGATAAGGAAGTGACTACGATGGCGGACGAGTTCATCAAGCGGAACACCGTCATCCTGAATATGGAACAGACCAATAAGGATATCAGCAAGCGGATCATCGACTTTCTGGGCGGCGTCGCCTATGCCCACAACGGTCAGATCAAGCGTGTGTCGGAAGACACTTATATCATGATGCCCAGCCATGTTCATCTGACCGGTGACGATGTGATGGACGAGGTAGAGAGTGACAATATCTACTTCTAAAGCACCTTTCGGTGAAAAAATGGCAACCGCAATCCCACCGGCTTTAGACGGTGGGTTAAGGCTGCCAAAAGCGTAGCTTTTTTGTTATAACGGGACGGTTCAGCCCGAATTTACGCCTGTGGAGTTAGTAGGTTACGAGGACGATGAAGCAGGAAGCCCATTGGCTTTAGACAATGGGTAGTTCACATAAGAGCGTTCTGCGCCGGATAAGGAAAGGGGGCAGCATCCATGCTGACCATGGAAGAAATCGAAAACATCAGCTTTCGCCGCTCCGGTATGGGCGGTTATAAGGTCGAGGATGTCGACACCTTTGTCGATGGCGTGATCGAGAAGGTGCGGCAGTTGGAGCTGGCCAACAAAGAACTGGAAGCCCGTGTGGATGACCTGAACAAGCAGGTCATCCGCTATGAGTCACAGGCCGAAAGCGTGCAGGCGGCACTGATTACCGCCCAGAAAACCGCAAAGCAGCTGGTCAAGGAGGCTTCTGCCGAAGCAGAGGGGATCCTCCGTCAAGCCAGAACACAGGCCGATGACACGACCCGTCAGGCTGATGAACAAGCCGCCGATGTGCTGTCAGCGGCACAGTTCAGGGCACAGACCGTTCTGGACGGTGCCCTGTCCCGTTCGGCTGCCGGAATTGAGGAGAACAACCGTATCATCGAGCAGCAGAAGCAGCACATCATTCAGATACAAAACGAGGTGTCCCGTTTCCGTGATGCCCTGATCGATTCCTATAAGAACCACTTGGAGCTGATTAACTCGCTGCCGCAGGCAGAGGAGTTTCAGCGGTATCAGGACAGACTGGACGAAAAATATCCGATGGCCGAGCCGGTCGATCCGGCTGCTATGGAAGAAGAAGTCTGGCAGGAAGCCGATCAGGCGGTGGCAGAAGCAAAACAGCCCACACAAATTCATGTGGAACTGGTGGATGCCGATAAGGTGAAGGCGATCTCGGAGGAGATGCGTGCCGCTCCGGAACAGGAGCAGGACGATGCCCCTGTCCGTCCGCAGACGATGGCACCGGAAGAAACACTGGAACTGCCGAAACTGCCGCATGTGCCGATGGTGCCGTTGGGACAGGAGGACGACTCCGCCGACAGCAATCTGGACGAGATACAGGCCGCTGTACAGCGGGAAAAACTGTCGGCAGCAGAGGACAGTGAACCCAAGCCGATGAGCATTGATGAGATCGGAGACGGACGTATCTTCGGAGCCGAAGAACCGGAACCGGACAGGCAGGACGGCGAAAAGCCGCAGCCGCCTGCGGGAACCGGAAAACACGACAAACACGACAAACATAAGGGCAGGAAAAAAGGCTCTTCGTAACGCAGGAGCCGCCCGCCACAGCCGAATAGCGGTGAACTTATCCGACACTCTTTTGCGTGTCGGATTTTGGCTTATCGCCAATACACGAGCCATGATGAAAAAGGAGAGAAAACTATGCCGCAGGACTACAACAGTACGTTAAATCTGCCCAAAACCGACTTCCCGATGAGAGCCGGTCTGCCGAAGTCGGAGCCGGTCATGCTGACCCGCTGGGAACAGGAGCAGGTGTATGAAAATCTGATGAAGCAGAACGAGGGCAAGCCCTTGTATGTGCTGCATGACGGCCCGCCTTATGCCAACGGCAACATTCACATGGGACACGCCCTCAATAAGGTACTCAAGGACATTATTGTCCGCTACAAGAATATGACAGGCTTTCAGGCTCCCTATGTGCCCGGCTGGGATACCCACGGACTGCCCACGGAACTGAAAGCCAGAGCCAAAGCCGGTGTCGGCAATTCTACTTCTATCTCGGAAGTGGAACTGCGGAAGATTTGCCGTGACTTTGCCATGAGCTATATCGACGACCAGCGGACGCAGTTCAAGCGTCTGGGCTCGATCGGTGAGTGGAACAACCCTTACATCACCCTGACCCATGACTTTGAGGCAAAGCAGATTCGTGTCTTTGCAGAGATG
>CACZZU010000100.1 GCA_902785765.1 uncultured Ruminococcus sp. | reverse complement strand
GTCAGCCGCCGAACGGGATAACACGGTGTTGAATGCGTATGTGACACTGACGCCGGAGGCGGCTCTCGATACGGCAGAAGCCGTTGACCGCAAAATCGCCGCCGGGGAGACTATCGGTCTGTTGGAGGGTATCCCCATGACCCTCAAGGACAATATCTCGACTGAAAATATCCGAACGACCTGCTGTTCCAAAATTCTGGAAGACTATGTACCGATCTATGACGCAACCGTCTGGAAACTGCTCAAGGAACAGAACGCCGTTTTGTTGGGCAAGACCAATATGGACGAGTTCGCCATGGGTTCTTCCTGCGAGACATCCTATTTTGGCGGAGCGAAGAATCCCCATGACACCGGTCATGTGGCCGGGGGAAGTTCCGGCGGTGTGGCTTCGGCGGTCGGCGGTCATATCGCCGTGTACGGTCTTGGCTCGGATACAGGAGGTTCTATCCGTCAGCCCGCCGCTTTCTGCGGTATCGTTGGGTTGAAACCGACCTATGGTGCGGTGTCCCGTTACGGTCTGATCGCTTATGCGTCCAGTTTCGATCAGATCGGTCCCATCACGACAACGGTCGAGGATACCGCTATCGTGTACGATGCCATTTCGGCGTATGATACTATGGACTCCACCTCACAGGGACGCAAGGGTGCTCCGGCAGCGGACAGCCTGAAGCAGGAACTCAAAGGCATGAAGATCGGGATTGCCGAAGAATACCTGAACGGTGTACGAGAAGATGTTCGTGCCGCTGTTGAACGGGCGGCTGACGTTTACCGTTCTCTGGGAGCGGAGATTGTGACCTTCAAACTGCCTGCCCTGCAGTATGCTCTGCCGGTGTATTACATTCTGGCGTGTGCGGAAGCGTCCTCCAATCTGGGACGCTATGATGGTATCCGCTACGGCTACAAGGCCGACAACTACACGGATGTCAACGACATGATCAAAAAGACCCGCAGCAACGGTTTTGGGGAAGAGGTCAAGAAGCGTATCCTGCTGGGGACTTATGTGCTCAGTTCCGGCTACTACGATGCCTACTACAAAAAGGCACAAAACCTGCGTGGCACCATCGTCAAGGCCTTCCAGAACGCTTTTGCAGGCTGTGACGTGATGCTGGCACCCACTGTGCCGATGACGGCTTTTGAAAACGGTCGTGCGGTCAGTGATCCGATCGAAACATACCTGACCGATATTTGTACCGTGCCGGTGAATATCTGCGGACTGCCGGCGGTATCCGTCCCCTGCGGCTTCGGACGGGACGGACTGCCTATCGGTATGCAGCTCATCGGCAGCAGCTTTGCCGAAGCAAAGGTGCTTAATGCCGCCTGGCAGTATGAACAGGCCGCTGCCGAAAGCTATCGTCCTGCCGATTTCGGCGTGAAACTGTAATGTACAAGAGAGGAGAGAACGACCCATGAAATATGAATTAGTCGCCGGCTTTGAGACCCATGTCGAGCTTGCTACCAATACCAAGATCTTTTGCTCTTGTACGACCCAATTCGGTGGTGAACCCAATACCCATTGCTGTCCGATTTGTATCGGGCTGCCCGGTACGCTGCCGAAACTGAACCGGCGTGTCGTGGAATATGCCATCCGTGCCGGTCTGGCGACCCATTGTCAGATTGCCGAGATCGCCAAGATGGACAGAAAGAACTACTGCTATCCCGACCTGCCGAAGGCATACCAGATTTCGCAGTATGACAAGCCACTCTGCGAACACGGCTATATTGAACTGTCCAACGGACGGAAAATCCGCATCCTGCGTATCCATATCGAGGAAGATGCCGGTAAGCTCGTCCATAGCCGGGGCAGTACGATGGTAGACTATAACCGCGGCGGTGTGCCGCTGATCGAGATCGTGTCCGAACCGGATATCCGCTCGCCCGAAGAAGCCCGTGAGTATGTAGAGAAACTCCAGCTCATCATGCGGTATATCGGCGTGTCTGACTGCCGGATGCAGGAAGGTTCCATGCGGTGTGACGTGAATATCTCTGTCCGTCCGATGGGCAGTGAAATGCTTGGTACCCGTACTGAGATCAAGAACATGAACTCCATCACCTTCATCACCAAGGCAATGGACTATGAATATAACCGCCAGATCGACCTCATCGAGAGCGGTGAAAAGGTCGTGCAGGAGACTCTGCGGTATGATGACGTGACCAACACCACCTCCAGTATGCGTGGCAAGGAAGATGCCAACGACTATCGCTACTTCCGTGACCCCGATCTGGTGACCATCAGCGTGCCCCGCAGTGAGGTAGAAGCCATCGCCGCTGCTCTGCCGGAACTGCCCGCCCAAAAACTCACACGCTATGTGGAAGAACTGGAACTGCCCGAAAAGGATGCCCAACTGCTTATCAAGTACCGCAAGGTGGCCGAGTATTTCGAGAAGGCTATCGAGGGTACCAAAACGCCCAAAACGGCGGCTAACTTCATCATCGGTCAAATTTTCCGCACCGTGGAGAACGAGGCCGAGAAAGAAGCTTTTGACATCAAGGTGACGGCTGAACATCTTAACGCTCTCATCAAGCTGATTGACAGCGGCAAAATTCGTATGAATCTCGCTAAATCGACGCTTGACAAGATGCTGGAAACAGGGCAGGCACCTTCCGAACTGTTGTCCGAGAGTGACATGGCAGGACTGTCTGCCGAAGCCCTCAGCGAACTTTGCCGTCAGGCCATTGAGTCCAACGCCAAAGCGGTAGCCGACTACCGCAGCGGCAAGGAAAAAGCCCTCAAGTCACTGGTCGGTTTCGTGATGAAAAACAGCCGCGGCAAGGCGGATGCCGCTGCTGCCGAGTCTCTCATCAAGTCCCTCTTATAATTGGGGCTGGGTCTCGCCTGTCGGCTCGGTCGGTGCTTCTGCCTTCGGCAGAGGTGTCCACCGGACACCTCGCACCCCCAAACCCCAGCAGGGGCTTCTCGCCCCTTCACCCCTCGGCAGGGTCAGTCGACCCTGCACCCTTCGTTGTGCTTTGTGAATATTTACGAACTTACCACATGATCTTTTCCTCCACACGATTGTCCCGTCAAGGGGTGGTTGCTGTGGAGGTTGTGCTAGCAGAAAGGAAGTGAAAACAATGAAGAAAATCCCTTGGCGGCGGATCGCCGCCTGTTGGATGGTGCTGTTGTGTTGGTTGATGGTGAGCGGCATGACGGCTGTGTCACCGATGACCATCAGCGTTGCGGCGGTAGGAACAACGCAGGGCGACTTCGTGTATGCGGTATCCGATGACGGCAAGACTGCCGTTGTGATGGCGTACAAGGGCAAGGGCGGTAAGGTCAAGGTGCCCGATCAATTGGGCGGCAAACCGGTGTCGGCCATCAGCAGCGGTGCCTTCCAAAAGAATGACAGCGTGACCGCCGTGACGCTGCCCAAAACCGTGACGGCGATTGCAGACAATGCTTTTCAAAGCTGCAGTGAACTCATCAGCATTGAGCTGCCGGATGGTTTGACCACTATCGGAGAACGTGCCTTTTGGTACTGTACCAAACTGTCGGCGGTGACACTGCCGAAATCCCTGCGAGTCATCGGCTACTACGCCTTCTTCGGCTGTGTGTCACTGAAAGAAGCCACGATCCCCGAAGGAGTGGAAACGATCGGCAGCTTTGCTTTTTCAGGGTGCAGCAATCTTTCCTCCGTAACCGTGCCGGATAGTGTGCGGATCGTTGGCAGCGGTGCATTTGGCAATACAGCGTGGTATGACGGTTGTTCCTATGGAGATGTCATTATCCGCCGCTGTTACTATAAGTACAAGGGGACAATGCCGAGTCAGCATACCGTCACGATGGATGAGGAGATCACGGTCGTGGCGGACGGTGCCTTTGCGGAGTGTGATAACCTGACGGGTGTCACGCTGCCGACCGGTCTCAAAAGACTGGGCAGCAGCCTTTTCTATCAGTGTCGGCACTTGGCAGACATTGTTATTCCGTCACAGGTCACGGTGATCGCAGACAACGCTTTTTTCGGTTGCAGTGCGTTGAAGAGCGTCACTATTCCCGATCTGGTCACCGAAATCGGCAAGACCGCATTGTCAGAATGTGTGACGCTGACGAGAGTGGTTCTTCCGCACAGCTTACAGCGTATTGGCGAGGATGCCTTTGTCGGCTGTTATCAACTGTCGGACGTAATCTACATTGGAACGAAGGAGGACTTCACTCGTATCGAGATGGATGACAAAACCCGTGAACTGCTGCTGTCCAAGCTTAACTTCGTATCCTCTTCGGAAGCCATCCCCGGTGGTAATGGCGGCAGCGGCGGCAGCGGTGGAAATCCACTTTCCAGCAATAGCAGCAACTCACTGGCAAGACCAAGAGGAACTGTCTCCGCTGTTGAAGCGGAAAACCGCATCTGGATGATCGTCATCATTGTGGGGGCGGCATTTATCTTTGTGATGGCACTGGCGTTCATTGTGCGGGCAATTGTCAGCCGCCGGAAACAGTCTGCACCGGTACCGTCTGCGGTTTCGGTACAGCCACAAATGCCCCGCTGGCGTAATGCACCGTCTGTCACAACAGACCGTTCATCTTCTGATACCACAGAAGATCCATCGTCTGCAGAACGTGATAAGGTGAACGAACCGTCTGCCGCTGATACCGAGACGGGCGACACCGCTTCCCCATCCGGCGGGAATGCCGAAACAAACGATGCGGCGGCTCCGTCTGCTGTTAAATCGGATGACACACTTTCCGCTGACGCAGCCGACAAGCTATCGTTAGCGAAAGACGAAGAAACCTGACCAAGCGACAACAACGGCAAGAGGTCACCGAACGTGGAGGAACGTTCGGTGACCTCTTGTGGCTTTTATGGTATAGGTGTACGGAACAGACGTGTCAAAACGAATCGGTGAGTGTCAACGCCCAGCACAACATTAGTCGGTGAAGAGGGGCGTTGACAGGTAACGGTCACCTGTGTCGGGGAACAGAGCAACAATCACCTTGCCCTTGTTTTCGGGACGTTGAGCCAGCAGTGTGGCGGCATGGAGTGCTGCACCGGAAGAGATGCCAACTAACAAGCCCTCTTCATGAGCCAGTGCTTTGCCGGCAGCGAAAGCGTCTTCGTTCTCGATGGGGAGAATTTCGTCATAAATGCCGGTGTCCAGTGTATCAGGTACAAAACCGGCACCGATACCCTGAATCTTATGGGGACCTGCCTTGCCTTGAGAGAGTACGGGCGAGTCGGAAGGCTCAACGGCCACAATGCGGATGTTCGGGTTCTTCTCCTTCAAATACTGACCAACCCCCGACAAGGTACCGCCGGTGCCAACACCGGCCACGAAGATATCCACCTTGCCGTCAGTATCTTCCCAGATTTCGGGACCGGTCGTCCGCACATGAGCGGCAGGATTGGCAGGGTTCGTGAACTGTCCGGGAATAAAGCTGTTGGGCAGCTCTTTGGCAAGTTCTTCGGCTTTTTCGATGGCACCCTTCATGCCTTTGGCTCCCTCGGTCAGAATGACTTCGGCTCCATAAGCTTTCAGCAGGTTGCGGCGTTCCACGCTCATGGTTTCGGGCATCGTCAGAATGACGCGGTAGCCTTTTGCGGTACCCACAGCCGCCAAACCGATACCGGTGTTGCCGCTGGTCGGCTCGATGATAACGGAATCAGGGGAGAGCAGCCCTTTGGCTTCAGCGTCTTCGATCATGGCGTTGGCAATACGATCTTTCACGCTGCCGGCAGGATTGAAGTATTCAAGTTTCGCCACCACGGTGGCCTTCAGATGGCGTTTTTGTGCATAGCGGTTGAGAGCCAACAAAGGGGTGTTGCCGATGAGTTCGGTAATATTGTTGTGGATTTTCATGGTGATCGTCTCCTTTAAGTGTGTGAGATATATGATGGTTAGGTATGCGTGATGGTCAAGTGCATATCGTCAGCGTGGCAAAACAAGGTGCCTTTTCAGCGACAACATCGCCGATTTATCGGGAAAGACAGCATGACCTTCACCCTCCTCTCAAAGCATTTCGGTGCGATCAGGCGGGAATGTATGTGCAGTGGAGTGGCTCCTTGTCGTACAGACGTTGAACAGTGCTGCACAAACGGTGTTGTCATACGGCTGCATCACACGGCACGAAGTGCTGTGCGGCGGTACCACACACAGAATACTTACTATTCCTACAAGAACGATAGGTTTATTATAGCACGCCCTTCCACTCCTGTCAATCCCTTTTTCAAAAAAATCTGTCCATGATCGGAGATTTATGAGGAACGTATACGGGCGGTTCTTCTAGTGCCGCAGCTTTTACTTTCCCTTCGGGAGAGAGATGTCCTCCACACACATTCTTCTTTCTTCTTTATTCTTTGAGCCGCCGCAGGCGGTGTTTCTGCTTGACATGAAGAAGAGGAGGCAGATATAATAGAGGAAAGAAAAGGAGGCGTATGCTATGTTTGTTGTTGACTGTCACGACCATATCTACCATCCGAAGTTGGCTCCCAGAGCGGTAAAAGGTGTGGGAGCGTTTTATGAAGTGCCGATGGCTTGCGGCGGTACGGTGGCGGAACTGTTGTCGATTGCCGAGACCAGTCCGATCAAACGGTTCGTGGTGAACGTGGTTGCTCTCAATGCGAAATCGGTCAGCAAGCTGAACGACTTTATTGCGGCGGAGTGTCAGGCACATCCGTGCCTGATCGGTCTGGGTACCCTGCATCCGGAGATGGAGCATCCGGACGAGGAGATTGAGCGTATCCTTTCGTTGGGCTTGCAGGGGGTGAAGCTGCACCCCGATACACAACAGTTTGATGCCGACAGCGACAAAGCAATGCGTATCTATGAGCGGATCGAGGGCAGGCTGCCCTTGCTGATCCATAGTGGTGACCACCGCTATGATTTTTCGCATCCGAGACGCATCGCCCATATCGCTGACAGCTTTCCGAAGTTGACGATGATCGCCGCCCATTTAGGTGGATGGTCGATCTTTGAGGAAGCCGTGCCTTACATGAAGGATAGGTCATGCTACATGGACTTGTCGAGTGTTATGCCGTTTATGCCGCAGGACAAGGTGCTGTCGTATATTCGTATGTACGGGGCGGACAGACTATTATTCGGGTCAGACTTCCCGATGTGGCACCCCGTCAGGGAGTATGAACAGTTTATGCAGCTTCCGCTGACGGAAGAAGAACGGGATAAGATCCTCTGGCAGAACGCCTGTGATATTTTTTCCATCCCTGTTCCGGGCAAATGACGGCATATTTTCCGGATAACGGTCGTTCCGCCGGAAGACTTTCGATAGGTCTGTTATACGGCTTTGGTCAGGCGTAATACACCGCAAGGGGACTTCCTTTTGTCGCACGGAAATCAATTTTGTCGGGGCAGTCACACGGGGAAAACCCTTTTCTGGCGGAAAAAGGGTTATTCCCCGCACCCCTTTCCTAAAACCGCCCTAAAACCGCTGGATTTGCGTGAAGTTTGCTTTCAAAAAACGTAAAAACCAATGAATCGGAATGCTTGTGAACATCAGATTTTGAAAATTGATTTCCCTGCTTTTGTCGCCTTCGCTGTCAATTTGCCTGTGGTCAAGGTGTTTGCCGGACACTTTCACTCCCCTTCTTGAAAAACTTGTGTGGATGTGTGCTGCAGAAGTTTAAACACAAACAATGACTTTGTGTGCCTGCGGCATATTTTTTAGCGATAGATTTCCGTGATTCAAAAGGAACGGAACGAGAAGAAGGGGCTCCTTTGATTTCACAAAGGGTTTTCCGCTGAAAAAAAGCCGGCTGTTTCGGTCGGCTTTTTGTACAGAGTGGGGCAAAATTCGTCTTTTGGTGACAAAAAACGTGGAAAACGTTGTTTTTTCTTGTTGACAGAACGGGAAAGACGTGTTATAATCGTGCTTGCAATTGAAAAAAGGAATGCTTATCCGGAGTGACGGAGGGAACAGGCCCTATGAAGTCCGACAACCTGCTTTGGAGTCAAAGTAAGGTGCCAAATCCTGCGGTATGACCGAAAGATGAGTACACGATCAACGTGCCGTTCGGTAATGCCGGACGGCTTTTCTTGCGTTTACTGCGGGAGCGTACCACACCAAAGGAAAGGAAGTACCACACATGGCACACTATCTTTTTACCTCCGAATCAGTTACCGAAGGACATCCTGACAAACTGTGCGACCGTATCTCCGATGCGATACTGGACGCTTATCTGACCGTAGATGAACGAGCCAGAGTAGCTTGTGAAGTGACCGCTGCTACCGGCTTGATCCATATTATGGGCGAAGTCTCTTCGACAGCGGATATCAATATCGATAAGGTGGCTCGTGAAGCCATTCTTTCCATCGGCTATGACCATCCCGATTGCTGCTTTGACGGCAACTCCTGTGCTGTCATCACGTCACTCCACTCGCAGTCGCCTGATATT
Organism: uncultured Ruminococcus sp.; assembly: GCA_902785765.1. Classification (GTDB taxonomy): domain Bacteria; phylum Bacillota; class Clostridia; order Oscillospirales; family Acutalibacteraceae; genus UBA1213. The sequence goes on along the minus strand of CACZZU010000100.1, from coordinate 11,587 downwards.
TCGATGGGCGTGAATGCGTCCTATGAGTTCCGTGATGACACCAGCGATTCCCTCGACCGCATTGGTGCCGGTGACCAAGGCATCATGTTTGGTTTTGCGTGTGACGAGACACCCGAACTCATGCCCCTTCCGATCTCGCTGGCACACAAATTGGCGAAGCGTCTGGCACAGGTTCGCAAGGATAAGACCATCGGCTACCTGCGTCCCGATGGTAAGACACAGGTCACGGTGGAGTATGACGAAAACGACCGTCCCGTGCGTATCGACACCATCCTGATCTCGACACAGCATGAAGAACAGGTCACGCTGGAGCAGATTCGTGACGATCTGCTGAAAGAAGTTATCACACCGGTCATTCCGGCAGACATCATGGACGACAACACCCGTATTCTGGTCAATCCTACCGGACGTTTTGTCATTGGCGGACCTGCCGGCGACAGTGGGCTTACCGGACGCAAGATCATTGTCGATACCTACGGCGGCTATTCCCGCCATGGCGGCGGTGCTTTTTCCGGAAAAGACCCGACAAAGGTCGACCGCAGTGCGGCGTATGCGGCACGGTATGTGGCGAAGAATATCGTCGCCGCCAAGCTGGCATCGAAGTGTGAGATACAGCTCTCCTATGCGATTGGCGTGGCAAGACCCGTTTCCATCATGGTAGAGACCTTCGGCACGGGCGTTGTCTCACAGGATGTGCTCCGTCAGGCTGTCGAGGAAGTATTTGACCTGCGTCCGGCGGCGATTATCGGTCAGTTACAGCTCAATGCTCCGATCTATCAGGCGTTGTCTGCTTATGGTCACATGGGTCGGGAGGACCTCGGCGTAGCATGGGAAAACACCGACAAGGTGGATGCTCTGCTGGCGGCTGTCAAGAAGTACCAGTAAACGACATCTCGTTGTCCATACCGTGACAGGGTGCGGGCAGGCTGTATACAAACAGAAAGACACGAAGCCTTTTGAGGGACTTCGTGTCTTTCTGCTTTTAGGAGCTATCGGGATACAATGAGAAGCGGGAAACAGGGGCGGGGAAGTTCTTGCGGCTGCTGGTTAGCTTGCTGGTATGTCCGGCAAGAGAATCTGGGTGTAGACTTTGCCGCTGGCTTTGTCATATTTGCAATAGGTGGGTCCCAAATCCGTGCTGATCCATTCGTTCTTTCCCTTCAAAAAGTAGTGGAAACTGGTGGTATCGCCAAAACCGGAATTGTGATGGTAAAAGGTGTGGAATGGTTCCCCCAACACTTCCCAGTGAAGCACTTGCGGTTGAGTATCGTCAAACAAATATGGTGCAAGATCCTCCAGCGTGCCGTATTCTTCCGGCGGAGACAGAAAAGTTTTTTCGATATAGGTGTCCGAAATCCATCGAATACTATTATGGGGAATGATGCTATAGAAAGCTTTGGTTCGCTTTTGTTCCTCTGTTTTCTGGTTGGTAACGGTGTCCGTGCCGGATACCTGCTGTGTCTGAATAAGATTCCTGCACGACTCTTTTTGTGAATATGTCCACAGAGGATTGGCATCAATGAGCCGGTACATTGTCTGGTAGGTGGTTTCAAGCTCTGTGTCGGACAGATGGCCATAGAGTATCTGGTACTCCATGTCCGCTAACTGTACAATGGTGTCATACTCGATGTTCTCGAACGGCTCACCCGGTACATGATACTGTTCGATGACGCTGGGGACGGTTTCCGGCAGAGTGTCACCGAGTAGGAGGGAAGGGTCATTTTGATGCTCGGCACAGCACTTTTTCAGGGCATCCAACACTTCCTGATCGGTCATGGTGCCGTTGGTCTGCCATTGTTTGTCGATGACATCCTGAATATCCAGTGAAAACGCCTTGATGCCCAGCGTGGTTCCCTGCGGATAAGTATAGGGGCGTTGCTGCTGTATCGCTTTCAGGAGCGGGTCACTGCGGCAAGGTTCGGTGTTGCACAGCGCGTGATTGGTGGGGATGGTGCAGATGTTCGTGTACCGCTGCCGCTGTGCGTCTTCCCGACTGAGAAAGTACGCCAGTGTCTGGGCGGTAAAGGGAGCCTGACAATGGGCATGGACACCCATCATCACGGTCTGGTCGAGGGAACAGAGCTGCTTTTCTTCGCCGTGGATGACAACGGTCGGCAGCTTGGCGATACCCAAATCCTCGGTTGTGTCTTGAAAAGCGTTTCGCAGTGACTTGTAAGCCGATGCACTGTAAATCATCGCCGAAAACGCCCCCTTCTCAAAGGAAGTGACAGGACTGTCCGCTGAACCTGCGGAGCCGCCAAGAGATTGATATTGGCACAGGTCACGGATACTTTGCAGTGCCCAGAAGCCTTCTTGTGTTTGGAGAGCCATCGTTTGCACCTGCCGGTCGTTGTCCCAGTGAATGTCACAGCCTGCTGTTATGAAGAACGAGATACTGTACCAAAGGTTCTCCAGCGGGAAGTACACTGCCTGATGAAGGCTGGCGGCTTTTTCGATGAGGGTGTCCATGTTTTGGATGTCGTTTTCATCAAACACTTGCTTGTTGTAGAACAGGTAGTAGCCGCCCTGTGATTGCGGGTAGGCATACAGTACCTTGTTGACTTTGGCATCCAGAAGGGGTTCCGGTTGGGTTTCTGACTGTACATTGTCTTGATAAAAGGTGTCAACTTTGGCAATCAGACCATGGGTCACGAGATCCGGCAGCCACTCACCGTGGAAGAAGAACACATCTGCGTTGCTGCCGTTTTCCTGATGCAGGGCAGACGGCACTTTGCTGGGTCCTTTGACGCTTACGCTGATGTTGAAGGTAAGACCGCTGTCGGCAAAGTATTCCCGAAATTGGTTGACCAGTTGTTCTTCCGTGTTCTTTCCTTCACCGTCACACCACATACTGAGAGTGATGGTGCCTTGTTCATCGGCTTCGGTCTTCATACGTTCAATGATCGTTTGCCGGATTTCTTCGCTCTCAAAGTCGATGGGTGACAGAGGCGGGGCAGAGGTTTCGGAAGAAGTATCGGATCGGTCATCGGTGATGACGTAAGAGGCGGTACCTTGCCCGTGCTGTGTTTCCATCGAAAGTGCCCATTCATCCAGGGCAGTTTGCAGGGCGGTATCATCTGGTTCGCCATCAGAAACGATGGCTGTCTTGAGGAGGTCTTGGATACCGATCGACCAAGCAATTGCTCCTACGGTGGCGGACTGTGGGTAGGTGTAGGGGTGCTGGTCTTGAATCGCCTGCAGCAGTGGATCACTGCGGCAAGGTTCGGTGTCACATAAATGTTGGTTGGTGGGTATCTGTGTGTTGGTGCTCGTGTATCGCTGCTGCTGTGCTTCTTCCCGACTCAGGAAGTAAGCCAGCGTTTGAGCGGCAAAGGGAGCCTGCGTATGGACGTGGACACCCATCATTGTATGAGAGTCGATGGAGCAAAGCGGCTTTTCTTCGCCGTGCATGACAACGGTCGGCAGTTTAGCAACGCCGAGATTTTCCTCGCCGATGGATTTCCGCAGGGACGCACAGGCAAATGAGCCGTAAACGGCAGCGGAAAGGGTGCCGCTTTCAAAGCCGCTGACGATACCGCCGGACAATTCCTCGCTTGTGGTGATAAGCCCCTTGTGATGATACCGGCACAGTTCACGGATGCTTTGCAGTGCCCAAAGACCTTTCTGCGTATGAATGGCCATGGTCTGTACCTGTTGGTCGCTGTTCCAGTGAATGTCACAGCCTGCTGTCAGGAAGAACGAGAAACTGTACCACAGGTTATCCAGCGGGAAGTACACGTTTTTACTTTGGCGGGCGGCCTTTTGGATGAGGGACTCCATACTTTGGATGTCGTTTTCGTCATGTACACGCTTGTCATAGAACAGGCAGCAGCCGTTACCCTGTGACCGTGGATAGGCGTATAACTGGCGGTTGACCTTGGCAGCGGTGACGAAAGTGTCCAGATTCTCCGCCTTCACGTTGTCACTGTAAAAGGAGTCGACCGGAGCCAGTATTTCATGGCTGACCAGATAGGGCAGTTGGTCGCCGGGGATGCAAAACACGTCCGCTTCTTTGCCGTTTGCCAGCAGGAGGGCATCCGGCGTATCCGCGGCACCCTTGACCTGTACACGGATGTTGAAAGTAAGACCGCTGTCGGCAAAGCGTTCTTGGAACTGCTTGATAAGCTGTTCTTCGAGGTTCTTATCGTCACCGGCACACCATACTTTGAGGGAAATGATGCCTTCCGCATTGGCTTCCGCCTTCATGCGGCCGATGATGGTTTGCCGGACGGTATCGCTGTTCCAGTCGAAGGGGTCAAGAACTTCTTCCGGCTCTGGTTCTTCAGCGGCAGGAACAGAGGGCTGTATCTGCACGGGATTAGGTGCCGCACACGCTGCGATGGTGACGGTCAGCACCAATACGGCACACAACAGTATCGTGAAGCGTTTGGGGGGATGGTACCGCAGGATATTTTTGACCCGTGCCTTGACCGCCGTTTCGCCGAATGCTAATGGGGCGTGATGGGAATGAGCGGCAGAAACACTGCAGTTGATGAGTGCCATAGAGTAAGACTTCTTATAGTCGCGGTGCTGCTGCAGGACACGTTCATCACACGCCAGTTCAATGTCACGGGCGAACAGCAGGTAGGCCACCCATACCAGCGGATTGAACCAGTACACAGTCAGCAGGATAAACGCCAGCGGTTTGGAAAGATAGTCTCTCCGGTGGATGTGTGCTTGTTCGTGTGCGATGACATAGGGGCTGTCCTTTTCGGAAAGTGTGGACGGCAGGTAAATTTTACAAGACATCCCGCAGGAAGCGCTGCTCAAAGCTGCTGTTGAGCTGAGCCTCGAAGGTACAGGTCGAGATACTGCCGACAACGGCATACCCCATCAGGCACAGCATACCGCTGACCCACACAAAGACCGCCGCCGTCAGCAGAGAGTCTGCCAGCGATACTGACCATGGAGCGGAATCAGAAACAGTACCGCCGTCCGCTTTTGCTGGTGCAGGCGAGGGAAGAGTGTCCTCCGGCGTGATGGGTGTTGTGGGAGTGATGGACGCCGCAGGCGTTGTGGGAGTTACGGGAACGGAAGGGGGATGCGGTACAGTGGATACCGTTTGGTCGGGTGCTGCGTCGCTGACCACCGTTTTGTTGCTGTCGGACATTGGCACAGACGGCGTGACGACCGTTTGTGTGGGTGTGGAAGAAGTGACGGGTGCGGCATCTTCTGCCGCAGGGTGGTGGGATGGTGACGATACGTCATTGACCACAGAGGATGTGACTGTGGCGTCAGCGGGGGTACCGCCTTCAAAGGAAGCGGCGGCGAACCATTGTCCGAGGGAAAACGGCACCACCAGACGCAGGGCGGTGATCGCCCACAAAAAACACACGAAGTTCTTGGGCGCTTTGCGGGCGAGCGCACGGATCACCAGCACGATCAGGATGAGCAGTGACGCAATAACACTGCCGTTCAGCAGCTGCAAAAAGAGCGTCTTCATGTATCTTCCTCCTCGAATGCGTCCACCATACGCCGCAGTTCGGCAATCTCTTCGCTGGACAGCTTCTTGCGGGATGTGAAGGCTGCTACAAAGGCAGGCAGAGAGCCGCTGAAGTTCTCTTCCACAAAGCGTTCGCTCTGACGGGAGGAACATTCCTCTCGAGAGATGAGGGAAGTCACGGAACCTTTGTTGTTCTGGAAGAGACCTTTGTTGCACAGACGACGAAGCACTGTGAACGAAGTGGTCTTTGACCAACCCCACAGTTCGGCGGCTCTAAAGGCTAACTTCCCCGATGTGATCGGTTCATACTTCCAGATCAGTTCGGCGAATTTTTCCTCACTGCTGCCGGCTTTCAGTTCATACATATTTTTTCACCTCCATTGACGGTTTGACAAACCGTAGTTTTCTATATATTACGATATGTAACGTACTTATGTCAAGTGTTTTTTAACTTTTTTCAATGACAAATTTTCACGCCGATTTTAGGGCAACTTGCCTATATGTTCGAGATGCGTTCTGCCGGAGGAGATTTGTTGGAAAATAGGCTTGACAAACACCACAGGATGGTGTATAATCAGGCAGTAGTGTAAAGCTTAATGCTTTACACGGGCTGAAAACGCTGTTCTTTTCCGAAGGGAATGGTGCAGCGGGCAGGTTTTCTCTCCCCAAAAGCGGAAACGCTGCCTGCAGCGGTTCCGTGAAGAAGGAATCGTGCAGAGATGGTTGAGAGGGAGAAAAGACGGCAGCGACAGCGGCGATCATCGAAGAAGTGCTCTTGTGGTGTATGCCGCTTGTTCCAATAAAAGAGGTGAGACCGTATGGCGAAGAATTTTCAGGTCTCGGAGCTGTTGGATTACTACGGGGCATTACTGACCGATAAGCAGCGTGAGACGGTGGAATTTTACTACAACGATGATCTGTCACTCGGGGAGATCGCCGAAAATACGGGCATCTCCCGACAAGGTGTGAGAGATAGCATCAAACGCTCGGAAGCGGTACTGTTTGAAGCGGAAGAACGGCTCGGTCTGCTGCAAAAAAGCAAAGAAACGCAGGCGTGTCTGGATACGATCCGGCAGCATATTGACGTGATCGACAACCTGAACATCCGGCGGTATCGTTCCAACGACATCAATGAAAGTATCAAGGTGATCTTGGCAGAGCTGGAAAAGCTCAAGGAAATGTAATCGGTAAGGGGTGGCTGTATGGCGTTTGAAGGATTGTCAGAAAAGCTCAGCGAAGCATTCAGACGGCTGCGTAACAAAGGCAAGCTGACAGAAAGCGATGTAAAAAATGCGATGCGAGAGGTGCGGATGGCACTGCTCGAAGCGGATGTTAACTATAAGGTCGCCAAGGACTTTACCGGCAAAGTGACGGAAAGAGCGGTTGGTGCGGATGTCATGGAAAGCCTGACACCGGCACAAATGGTCATCAAGATTGTCAATGAAGAGCTGACGGCCTTGATGGGTTCGGAAGAGACACGTCTGAACTTTGCGGGCAAGCCGCCGACTATCATCATGATGTGCGGTCTGCAAGGTTCCGGCAAGACGACCCACAGTGCCAAACTTGCCAAGATGCTCAAAAAACAGGGACACCGTCCGCTGTTGGTTGCCTGCGATATTTATCGTCCGGCGGCCATTGAACAGTTGAAGGTAGTCGGCGGTCAGGCAGGGGCACCTGTCTTTGAGATGGGACAGGAAGACCCGGTGACGATTGCCAAAGCAGCCGTTCGCCGTGCCAAGGACTATGGTCACGACGTGGTGATTCTGGATACGGCAGGTCGTCTGCATATTGACGAGAAGCTCATGGAAGAGCTGAAAAACATCAAGGAAGAGGTACATCCCAACGAAATTTTGTTGGTCGTGGACTCCATGACCGGACAGGATGCCGTCAATGTGGCGAAGTCCTTTGATGAGATGTTGGACATCAGCGGCGTAATCCTTACCAAGCTGGACGGTGACACCAGAGGCGGCGCGGCCTTGTCTGTTAAGGCGGTGACCGGCAAGCCTATCAAGTTTGCGGGTATTGGTGAAAAACTGGACGATCTGGAGGTCTTCCACCCCGACCGTATGGCTTCGAGAATCCTCGGTATGGGTGATGTGCTGACACTGATCGAAGATGCAGAGAATCGTCTCGATCAGAAAAAGGCCGAAGAAATGGCCAAAAAGTTCCAGCAGAACAAGTTTGACATGAACGACCTGTATGAACAGATGCAGCAGATCAAAAAGATGGGTTCCATCAAGGGGATCCTCTCCAAGATCCCGGGCATCGGCAAGCAGGTGCGGGAGATGGATTTTGACGAACGGCAGATGGATCGCATCGGTGCGATGATCTTGTCTATGACCAAGGCCGAGCGTGAGAACCCAAAGATCATCAATCCGTCCCGCAAGAAGCGTATCGCAGCAGGCAGCGGTATGCGGGTAGAAGATGTCAACGGCCTGATGAAGAAGTTCGAGGAAATGCAGAAGTTCATGAAGGGCATGAACGCCAGAGACAAATACGGCCGCAAAAAGCGTTTGCCGGGTCTGGGTGGGATGCCGATGAACCCGGGTATGTTCCACGGACAGGGCGATGGCAAACGCAAAAAGTGAGTCCGTCCGTTTGTGTGGTCTTTCACCCAATGTTATATTGGTGAAGATATATTATCAATGACGGTGCGAGAGCACTCCGTCAAATTTTGGAGGTAAATTCAATGGCAGTAAAAATCAGACTTCGTCGTGTAGGTGCAAAAAAGGCTCCCTTCTATCGTGTGGTTGTGGCAGATTCCAGATATCCCCGTGATGGTCGCTTCATCGAGGAGATCGGTACGTACAATCCTCTGGCTGAACCTTCGGAGTTCAAAGTAGACGCTGACAAGGCAAAGCAGTGGATCGCTAACGGTGCACAGCCCACCGATACCGTCAAGGCTTTGCTGAAAAAGAACAACATCATCTGATCAGGCATTGTCGGAGGAATCTATGGAAGCATTATTGATTGCAATCGTTAAGGGACTTGTCGGCAAGCCGGAAGACGTGTCTGTGACCGTTGACGAGAAGAACGAAGAGGGTATCACCGTCTATCATCTTCATGTAGCCGAAGAAGACATGGGCAGAGTCATCGGCAAGCAGGGACGTATCGCCAAAGCGATCCGCACGGTGATGAGAGCCGCTGCCGCCAGACAGGACGAAAAAGTACAGGTGGAAATCGAGTGATCGCATCATCAGTTCACCAGTGAACTGCCTGTCAATAAGAATGTATTGAGCAAGGGGAGAGGTCTGCACCGTTGGACTTCTCCCTTTTGTCACAAAGTGCGGTTGCTGTCAGTTGGCGTTTTTTCGGTGGAGGACAGCGATAACGACGGCGGTTTCCGATGACTTCCTTTTGCATTAGACCTGTTCGATAACACAGGAAAACAGCCGCATTTTATTCCCGTCATTTCGGATAACGGGAGGGTTTTTGCGGAAAATTCCGTGCGGATGTTCGGAGAGACAAAAAGTTACCGAACAGGTCTATTCCTTTTCTGTGCGGTAGAGAAGCTTTGTCTGTCGAACGGTGTGCTGCTGCGGTGCTTCGTGAAAAAAATGCAGCCAACGCATGGTGGGAGCAATCGGTTCCGTGTTCTGTGAAAGGGTTCCGGCGGTGTCTGCTGTGGGGTAGGTGCATACAGTAACCGCCGGTCAGGGAACCGACAAAACGGATGCCCGCAAGAAAGCAGCGAATCGTGTTTTGTCTCTGTCGAGAGACAATCGTGTGAGGTGAAACAAACATGAAGAAGCAATTTTTGGAGATCGGAAAGATCGTAGGAACGCACGGCCTCAAGGGAGAAGTGCGTATCGACCCGTGGTGTGACAGTGCGGCGTTTTTGTGCCGCCTGAAGCGGCTGTATGATGCTAATGGGAACGAACAGCCCGTTATCAGTGCCAAAGCCCACAAGAACGTGGCAGTCGTGCTGTTCAAAGACGTGCACAGTATTGAAGAGGCGGATCGTCTGCGGGGGAAAGTCGTGTACATGAACCGTGACGATGTAAAGCTGCCCCGAGGAACCTATTTTGTCCAAGACCTGCTCGGTCTGCAGGTAGAAGATGCCGACAGCGGGAAGGTATATGGTATCGTCACCGATGTGCTCAAAACGGGAGCCAACGATGTCTATCAAGTTTCACGGGACGGCAGGGACTATTTGATACCGGTGATTCCTTCGGTCGTGATAGAACGGGATATTGACGGCGGCATCGTGAAGATCCGCCCGATGAAAGGACTTTTTGACGATGAGGATTGATATCATCACGCTGTTCCCGGAGATGTGTGAAGCGGTGCTGCGGGAGAGTATCATCGGTCGAGCCAGAAACAAGGGCATTGTGTCACTGGTGTGCCATCAATTGCGGGACTATGCCCACGACAAACACCATCGGGTCGATGACAGTACCTATGGCGGCGGCATGGGAATGTTGATGATGGCGGAGCCGATCGCCCTTTGTTTTGAGGACTTGTGCCAAACGCTGAACACCCGACCGCATTTCATCTATCTTTCGCCCAAAGGCACTACGCTGACACAAGAAAAGGTGCGGGAACTGGCACAGTACGACAACCTTGCGTTGCTGTGCGGGCATTATGAAGGAGTTGACCAGCGGGTGCTGGACAGTTTTGTGGACGAGGAAATTTCCATCGGGGATTATGTGCTGACGGGCGGCGAACTGCCCGCATTGGTACTGGCGGACAGTATATGCCGCATGGTACCGGGGGTACTGTCGGACGATCTTTGCTTTGAGGAAGAGAGCCACTACCATGGGCTGTTGGAATACCCACAGTACACCAAACCTGCGGAGTGGCGTGGTCAGATGGTGCCGGACGTATTGTTGAGCGGGCACCACGCCAATATTGAGCGGTGGCGAAGGGAACAGGCATTGCTGGAAACCGCTGCCCGCCGTCCCGATTTGTTCAAAATGCTGATCCTTGACGAGAAGGACAAACGCTTTTTGCGGGAGAAGGGCGTCTTATAACAAGAAGTGGTACTTTCGTACCACTTTCTCTCGCAAGGGGGAAAGACTTTTGGATATGCTTCACAAAAATAATATTCTCTGGCGAAAGCATACGGGAGTGATGCTCATATTTTTGCTACGATAGTGCCCTCCTTTATTGTGGAGATGAATGTGTATGCGGCAAGAAAAAAACGATGGCGACAGAGACCATGTTTACAACGTAAAATCTTCTGTAGAATTACCCCTGTTCTTTGGCAGATTCACTAAAATTTCTCCTAAAAGCTGTCGATTACTGGTAATCATTGGAGAATTTTGCATATCTTTTCAGAAATGAATGAATATTTATACATTTTTCAAACAAAAGAGAGCAGAAAACTACTCCATAAGAGCCAATAGTTTTCCACATTTCTGTCATGTTGCACAAAACACGGCTTTCTCAAAAGTTTTCCAATCGTACATAAATCCAAACTTTCCGAAAACGGTTGATAAATGTTCAGATTATGCTATAATTGTAGTATGGCACAAGGCAGAGGAAGCTGTTGCAGCCATCTGCTTGGGTCATCGCACGTAAGGGGATATATTTTTTGATGAGGAGGAATTTCAATGTTCGTCAAGGAAGTAATGGTTCAGAATCAGGTTGGTCTGCACGCTCGTCCGGCTACCTTTTTCATCCAGAAGGCTAATGAGTTCAAGTCTTCGATCTGGATCGAGAAGGAAGAGAGAAGAGTCAACGCCAAAAGCTTGCTCGGTGTTCTGTCCCTCGGCATTGTCGGCGGCACTACCATCAAGGTGATTGCTGACGGCGGCGATGAGGAAGTAGCTGTTGAGAGCCTTGTAAAACTGATTCAGTCCGGTTTTTCCGAGTAATCTGTCCTTTTGATTCAGTCAGACGCCGCCCAGATGGACGGCGTCTTTTGTTTGTTCCACTATCTTTAGACCGCACCGGAAGACAACTTCCGGTGCGGTCTTTTTGCCTTTATGCGGAAGTGATGCTGACATGGTACCGACCTTCCCTTCAATGCTCAGGCTTTGTCATGTTGTCAGTGTATCGTCGTTCCTGATGAGGTGATACACCGGAGCTGTTTGGTAACCCTGTGTCTTTTCGAACGGCTAAACAAGATTGCCCGCAAAGCCCTTCACTTTGTCCGAAACGGCTTGCACAATAGGCGGCTGTTTTCCGGTGTTGTCGAAC
>CACZZU010000099.1 GCA_902785765.1 uncultured Ruminococcus sp. | reverse complement strand
TCTTACCTCCGTCTGAAATACTCTCATTTACTCCATTGGACTTGTTTAGACTTTTTGAGTTTTTCTCATTTTGTCTCAATGTTGCTTGGAGTTTATTATGCTCTTTCAAATCTTGAAAAGGTAGACGATGGGGATTTGACGGTTACGATACCCGTAAACTGTCATGTGCCACCCCAAAGGTGGTGCAGCAAATCTTCTGATAAGGTATCCCGATTGGTTGGAGACAACAATTTCTGCTCTCTTACTCCGGCGTAATACCGAATAGCTTGCGGCGGCGGTGCAGATCAAGAACACCTATGATTCCACAATCGGAGGTACAGGTTCTGTGTTCAGGTGATGTTGAGGTAGTCAGAGAAGCCGGTGATTCTGAAAATTTCCATGACTTTTTGGTTGACGTTTCTCAACTGCAGACCACCTTTTTCTTCCATAAGGTCATTGATGTTCAGGATTGCTCTGAGAGCTGCTGAACTGACATACTCCACGCCTGCCATGTCCAGTATCAGCGAATTGTTTTCGCTGACCAGCTCGTTGGCCTTGCTTTCAAATGCCGCTACTGTTACATGGTCGATTTTTCCTTCGGGTGCAAGAACGGCTGTGCCGTTTTCTTCCAATACTTTGATGATCATTTTATTGTTCCTCCGTTTCATATTCTTTCAGTAAATTTGCGATCAGTCGAGTGCCGATCTCGTTAAATTCTTCGCTGCATAAAAACATCTGCATGGCAAGTATCTGCTGTTTGCTGTAAGCGTGTTTCAAGTATCTGACATACTCTGCTTCGTTAAGCCGCTTTTTTTGCTCGTCATCCGCAGGATTCTTTCCACGGAACGCATAGAAAAACAGCCTCGCCCATTGCTGTATGTCGCGGTTATACGCCTTGTTAAATAAATCGGATGCTTCTTTGTCGCCGTTCAGGAGCATATCATGTGTTTTACTTCGCTCATAAAAATCTTTCAGGTCCTGTTCTTCGTCATAGATACAGCCGAGTGTGGTGCGAAGGATACGGTGCGGGCGAACCGTAAGACCTTCCTTGGTAATGTCCAGCTCCAGCACCAGGCCTTCCGCTAAAAGCGGTGTGACATCTTTTCGGAAATGAAAGCAGAAATTGCCCTGTCCGTAGAGCAGGTAGGCATTGTGATAATGTTCCTGTGAACCGACAGCATGGGTGTGTTGAGAGATCACGACATCCGCACCGCTGTCTGCCATACGGTGAAATCGTCTGCACATGACATTGCTGTGGAAGTGAGAATTTTCGATGCCGCCGTGGTATAGCACGATCAGTGTGTCACAGCTTTGCTTCAGTGCTTTTAGTTCCTCGCAGACCCTGTATTCATCATAAAGATTGACGCCGGGCTGATCTTCATCGGGCTTATTTTCAAGCTGTTCGGTCGTGTTGTAGAGTGTGATCCTTCTGTTTTGATGCGTAAGCGTCACGCTGTTTCTGCGAGACGATGCGTTTTCTCCCCATCCGAACCAGCCGATGCCGTTAGCGTCCAGTGCACGGCAGGTATCAGAAAATCCCTGTGGGCCATAGTCCATGGAATGGGTATTGCCGAGGGTCGCATAGTCGATACCGAGTGACTTGATAGCATGGAGGGTGCGAACAGGTGCTTTGATATTGGGGCCTGCCTTTTCGGCCGGCGTATCGTGGTCGGTAAAGCACCCTTCAAAATTACAGATGCGAAAATCAGCGGACGCAAACAGTGCACACAGTTTTTCGCCAAAGAGCGTTTTGATATCGCCAGCTGAAAAGGCGTCATAGTTGCAGGGCATGGGAAATAGGTCGCCTGCGATGATAAGTTTCGTATGTGACATGGTACCTCCTTTTTTTCGACAGACAGTGCATTGATTTCCGATACTGCACTGGACGGACGCAGGGAGAAATCTTTGCGGAAAAGTCCTGATATTTCCGGTGACGTCTGAAACGTCAGGGAGTTTTTATATGGGAAAGGAAGAGTCTGTGCTGTCCAATGGCTTGGGTGTTCACCGGATACCTTTGCCGGAGGATCAGCAGCTTCTCCGAGACGATGGAAGGCGAAGAAGGAATTTTCTGACATCGACTAAAAATCCTTTTGGATCGTCAGAACGTTCTGACCATTTGTGTAGACATAGCTTGTTTCCGTCATAAGCTTTCTGACGATAAAGATACCCAGTCCTCCGGGGCGGCGTCTTTTCAGCGGCATGGAAACATCCGGCTCCTGCACGAGCAGAGGATTGAACGGTTTTCCGTTATCCTTGAAGGTGATCGACATCCTTTTGTCCCTGCACTTGGTCAGAATTTCCACCTCGCCGCCGTTTTGATAGGCGTAGGAGTCGATATTGGCAAGAATCTCGGATACGGCGATGATGATCTCACTGACAGCGGCATCATCGCATCCGCAGAGAACACATTCTTTTTGGATATATTCCAACACAGCGTCAAAGCTCTCTTTTGAGAGGAAAAAAGTCTTGCTGTGCGGCGGCGTGATCTGTAATGCGTCATGATAAGACAGTGCAAGGAGCGTAGCGTCATCATAGTGGCTGTTGCCGTTTTCAAAATCATTGACGGCACTTCGCACCGCTTCAACGATCTCTTTCTGGCTTTTCGTTTTGGTGTGTTCGATCACGCCGATCAGTCTTTTATCACCGAACATCTCCCCCACGCTGTTTTGTGCATCTGTTACGCCGTCCGTATATAACAGCAGTTTGTCGCCTGCGAAAAGTACCATTCGTTCCTCGATAAAGCGAACACGCCTTCTGCGTCCGAGGACGAAATTCGGCTTTGATTTCAGAAATTCGGGCGGACGGTCTTGTTTCAGCACGACAGGCGGATTGTGTCCTGCGTTCGTGTAGGACATCACGCCGCTTTGCAGGTCAAGGATACCGATCCATGCGGTGACAAACATCTTTTCGGGATTGGATTGCAGCAGATAGCGGTTGGTATATTCAAACGCTTTGTCGGTGGAGCGTGACGATTGGGCATAGACCTTGATAAGGGTCTTGGCAAGGGTCATGAACATCGCCGCCGCCACGCCGTGACCAGACACATCTCCGATTACGACCGCCAAATGTGTTTCGTCAATCAGAAAGTAATCATAAAAGTCGCCGCCGACCTCTGTTGCGGCAGTCATATTGGCATAGACCGAAAAGGATTCGTTGTCGGGAAAATCGGCTGACAGAAAGCCTTCCTGAATGTTCCTTGCGACATTCAGCTCCATATCGACAGTCAGATTTTTATGCATCAGCTCTGCCTGACGGATGTTGAATTTCCTGCTGCTGACGGAGAGATACACCGACACAATGACCATCGCCGCCAATATGATGAGCAGAAAACTGCGCGTCCTGATATAATCGACGATAAATTTATCGGTATAGCTGAATCCTGTTGTCACCAGACCGTAAAAGTCGATGCTGAACATCCCGTTATCCAGATATTCGATATAATTCAGGAGGAGGATGCCGATATACGCCATGAGCATACAGAGCACGCCAGAAACGACCGTCAGACGAGGACGCAGGTAAAAGCTATTGAGCAGCGGCACTAAAATGAACAGAATGGCGATCATGTCGGAGAAGGTGCAGAGCCAGAACACAAAGATCGTTATCACGAGCGTGTTCACATATTTGACCCAAGGGTAACACTTTTTATAAAACACAGCGTTGACGATGATGCCGACCAGAAGAGCACCGCCTGCACCTGCACCGACAAAGAAACGGGATTCCTCCCATATGTTGCAGAAAATATAAATCAGCAGTGCCGCACCAAAGGCGATCATCAGCATCATGTAGACAAAATTGATCCGCATTTCAGCCGAGCGGAGCAGCTTTGCCACAAACTCGTCCGCAGGTGTTTTTTCTTTTATCTTACGAATTGTCATCACCGCCTTGAGGATAGGCAACGGTCACGGTCGTGACGTTGAAGCCAAGCACACGGTTATAGTCGATGGACAAGCTGAGCATTCTGACCAGCGACAGTCCCGTGATTCTTTTGCCGCTGTTGTCGATATAGTCTGTCGGGTCGAATGCGGCACCGTTATCCCTCAAACGGATGTTCACCTTGTCGGGAAATACACGAATGCACACATCCACTGCACTGTTCGCACTCGTTTTGGCATAGGTGGCGATGTTGTGACACAGTTCCTCTACCGTAACGCCAACCGCGTTGACGGTGTTTTCTGGGACATGGTTCTTTTCGCAGAACGCCATCGCCTCTTCGGATGCGTGAATCGCCTCGGTCACCTCATTTTTGATGGAGAAATCACAGAGAATGCCGTCCTCGTCTTCAATGCCGAGGAGGTTTTTCTTGTGGTACACCTTTTTGCTGATAACCATGGCAATCAGCGTGATGATGACGGTGAGCAGCTTTGAAAACGGGAAGGACGCCCACAGCCAATAGATGTCATAGTGTGCAAACCAGTACATCAGCGGCACGATCGTCACAACGCCATCCAGCATGACAAGGAGATTGGCAAGTCCCCGCTGCTTTGTCGCCTGAAAGAAGGTACGCATGACGTAGATGACCGCCAGAATCGGGATGTTGATCGACATGATGCGGTAGGTAACGGCAAAAACCTGCTGCATGGCGGGGTCTGTTAGTCCGTAGAGGGACGCAAGAGGAATCGGAAACAGTTCCGACACAATCAGCACCAGCATCGAGAAAAATACGGTGACGATCATTCCGTAACGCAGGGTCAGCCGCTGACCGCTTGTGTCCTTTTCGCCGTAGAGTGTGCCGAGAATGGGCAGCAGCGTCATAGAAGCACCCTCAACGAGAATAAACGCAAGGCTGTTGAGGGAGAAGGAAATGGAAGCGATCTTACCGCCTGTTACGCCCGTAAAGGAGAGGATGATGGTGTTGATGAAAAACAGCCGCAGGAAGTTGCAGACATAGATCAGTGCAGAAGGCAGACCGATGCTGAAAATTTTGCCGAGCTGACGGAGCTTTTGCAGAGCGTCCTTTGTGAAATGGACGGTGCGATTGTTGGAACGGAAGTACAGAAGCGTCATGACAGTCCCCACAACGTAGCCCGTGACAGTTGCCCAGCCTGCCCCTGCGATTCCCCAGCCGAACACGCCCATATACAGATAGTCGCAGATCAGGTTGATGACGTTTGAAACAATCGGCAGGGCGGTGGCAAGCTTTCGCATATTGTCGGTTCTGGCATAGGCGGCGGTCTGATTGACGACAGCCACCAGCGGCGTTAAAATCCACAGCGGCAGCAGATAGTCGGCTACCATGCCCACTAACTCCCGCTTTCCCTGACAGAGCAAATCGGCAGTCGGCATCAGCAGCAGAAGCCCCAGCAGCGACAGCAGCAGCGTAGACAGCACGCCGCCGAAGAAAGAGAGCGTAAAGACGGAATCGGCACTTTTGGGGTCACGCTTGCTTTTATAGATGACAGAAAGCGTGTTGCCGCCAAAGGTGAACATGGCGATGGGAATGCTGCGAAGAAAAACGATGGAAGTGGTCAGGTTGATGGCGTAAAGGGCCGCCGTGCCGAGAAGCTGACCGACCATGATACCGTCTAATATACTCGAAAGGTAGGTGGACGCTGTCATGGCAAGGGTCGCCACCAACAGACTGCGGTATTTTTTATTCAAAAGAACACCGTTTCGTTTCATTGTCCTGTCCCCTCCCTTACCGTTTCAGGTTATCTTGCCTGAAGAACAGGAAGCCACGCAGGACGTTGATGAAGTCGTTGACGTATTTTTCGTTGCTGGCGTTCCAGAAGAAGCCCATACGGGCAAGGATTTGGGTGGTGTAGTGTGAAAGACAAGGCAGGGCGGTGATTTTCTTGCCGTGAGCGGTGTTCATATAGGCTGTCATACTCGACAGGATGGCGGCTTTTTCGGGGTCTTTCTGGGCTTCATGGAGGGCAGATGTGAACTCGTCATATTCCACGAACCGGATATGGCTGCCGTTTTCGTTCATACGGCGGATAATATCGCCCAGGGGCAGGGTGTGATTATTGACGGCGTTGAACACACAGCACGCCTGCGGTGTTTGGGAAAGCTTGAGGAAAGCATCCGCCGAACGGTCGATCGGTCCCATGCAGACCTGATTTTCGATCATCTGATAGGGGAAGCATCCCAGCAGGCTGTAGCTGCGTAGTCTGCCCATGAAGTTATTCGTCAGGAAGTTGATCTGGAACTCACCGTCAGATTCACGGGCGGCAAGTGTTCCCACACGGATGACCTTTGCATCCAGCCCTTCCGCGGCAGCCTGCAGCACATAACGCTCGCCCATGAGTTTTGAGGAGGTGTATTTGTTGTCAAGGGTCTGTCCGAAATAGAGGGACTGTTCGTCCAGATTTTGGCGGCTGAGTTTTGACACATCGTCTGTTGTGCCCGAAACAGAAACAGTCGAGAAGTGGATCAGCCTTGCACCTGTTTTCTGACAGAAGCGAATGCAGTTGACAGCACCGCCCACATTGATGTCCTCGATATCCGTGCCGCTGGAGAAGTGCTTGACGTTGGCAGCACAGTTGAAAACGGTGTCGATCGGCAGGCTTTCAAAGGCTTCAAAGGATGGATAATCGGTGACATCGCCGTTGAAGACTTCGACCCGCTCGTTAAATGCGGTTTCGAGATCAGAGCCGAAATAGTAGAACAGGATGTTTTCCAGACGTTCTCTTGCACTGTCAAATTTACCTTTGCGGATCATGCAGTAGGCTTTGCCGCTCTCTGTTTTCAGGAACTGTGCCAAAAGGTGTGCCCCCATATAGCCTGTCGCACCCGTGATCATCACGTTGCCAAGCTCACGCAGAGGAGCCGCTTTGAAGGCTTCTGCGGTGTTTTGTGAGAGCAGGTCGTTGATTTTTGTGTAGTCATAGTCGTCAAAGTCAAAGAGTTTGCCGGTGTCGTTGACTTCGCCGTTTTTGAACAGTTCCGCCAAAGCACGCGGGGTCGTATATTTGAACACATCGCCATAGGTGATGGGATAGCCGTTTTCAGAGGCATCAAGGACAACGGAAGTGACGATCAGGGACGTGCCGCCGATCTCAAAGAAATCATCCGTTGCACCTACACGTTCCGCTTTCAGTGCCTTTTGGAAGGACGCACAGAAAAATTCTTCGGCAGCATTGGCAGGTGCCACATATTCTCCGAGGTTCACAGGAACAGGGTCCGGCAGACGTTTGATGTCGGTCTTGCCGTTTGCCGTCATGGGCATTTCGTTCATCTGCAAAAAGGCTGTCGGGATCATATAATGGGTCAAGTGCTTTTTCAGCTCGGCTCGCAGGGAATCAATACTGATCTCTTCGTCCGCCGTAAAGTAGGCACAAAGGTTGTCCTGACCGTTAAGCTTGCGGATAACGACAGCGACTTTTTTGATATGTGCCTGTGCTGCGATCAGCCCTTCGATCTCGCCGAGTTCGATCCTCAAACCCCTGAGCTTGACCTGATTGTCCAGTCTGCCCAAAATATGCACATTGCCGTTTTTGTCCCACTTCGCATAGTCGCCCGAACGGTACATCCTTTCGTTGTCATATTCAACAAAAGCCGCCGCTGTCTTTTCGGGCAGGTTCTTATAGCCAGCGGCCACGCCCATGCCGCCGAT
>CACZZU010000098.1 GCA_902785765.1 uncultured Ruminococcus sp. | reverse complement strand
TGTCAAGCTGATGCCGCCGCTGGTCATCAGTGAAGAAGAGCTGTTGGCTGGTATGCAGATCATCAAGCAGTCCGTACAGGAGATATTGGCGACACTCTGAACCTCGATAAAGGAAGAATGAACCATGAATCTGAAGTATTTTATGCGGGTATTGGGCGGTGCCAGCTTCCAGAAAATGAAAGAAGCCATCAACACCGTGCACGAAAAGTCCGGCAAAAGCAAGTTCACCACGTTTTTTGATATGCTTGGCTGTTCCTTGCGTTACGGTGCCGGTTACAATGACTACATCATCTTCGAGTTCTACAAGATGAACGGGAAGGAACGCAAGACCTACATGACCCGTATGAAGAACAAGTGGCTGATCTCGCACATGAACGATGAGCAATATGTGCGTATCTTCGACGAGAAAAACTTGTTTGATAAGAAGTTTGCCCCCTTCATGGGTCGCGAGATTCTTGACCTCGCAGAGATCGACTTCGATCGGTTTCAGCAATTCATCGAGGGCAAGGAGTATTTCTTCGCCAAACCGAATATCGGCGAAAGCGGAAAGGGCATTGAGAAGATCAAGGTGGCGGATTTTTCTTCGGTCGAAGAACTGTATAAGTATGTCCGCCTGCCCGAAAAAAACTTTGGGGTGATCGAAGAGGTCATCCAACAGCATCCCGATGCAGCTCGTATCTATCCGGATTCGCTGAACTGTCTGCGTATTGTGACACTCGTGAATAACGGTGAAGCCCACATTTTGTATGCTGTTTTCAAGATGGGCAACAACGGCAAGTTCGTTGACAATCTGGAAAACGGCGGTTTGGCCTGTCACTTTGACCTCGATAAGGGTGAGATTGTTGGTCGTGGACATACTTCCGCTTTGATCTGCTATGATGCCCACCCTGCTACAGGTATTCCATTTGTTGGTTATAAGCTGCCCTACATGGATGAAGTGAAGGCACTCGTCAAGAAGGCTGCTCTGGTGATCCCGACCTTCCGTTATGTCGGATGGGACGTGTGCCTGACCGTCAATGGTCCTGCCATTGTGGAGGGTAACGACTTTCCGGCGTATGATTTCCCACAACTCCCCGATGACGACAAACCTCGCATCGGTCTGATTCCTAAAATCGAACGCTGCGGCATCAAAGTCCGCAAGTAAATGTTGAGCCGCTGAACAGTGTTCGGCGGCTCAACTTACGATGTGGTGTGTGTCAGAAGATGGTGACATCCTTCTGTCATGTTAAGGATATGACACTGCCCTCAAAGAGGGCAGATTTTGTTTTCGTTCCTTGAGAGTGCTGTCAGCGAAACCGATAGGATTCTTTTCCGCAGTTCGTGGATGCTCGGTATATGAGAGGGTAAATGGAAGCGGCTGCTTGGGAATGAGATCGCAATATGGGTACACATCAGTGGAGGGATTCTTGCTGACTGCTGTTTTTTTGAAGAAAACGAACCACAAAAAACTTCAAATCCGTTGGACAGCCTGTGAACAACGGTTGTCCGGTCGACTCGTGAAAACGCTGCAATATATGTTGCTTCTATCGTGTATGAAATAGCAGAAGAGTGCCTGTTCTTCTGGTGCAGGCAACGGATGAAACAATCGTAGTACACGACATGTGCCATAAAAGAAAAACCTCCTTCTGTGGTGACACAGGGGGAGGCTTTTTCGTGCATGAGACCTAAAATATCAGTGGACAGTACAGGACAGGCGGAACGTGCGGCATGATACAACCAGACCTGTTCGATCACATCGGAAAACAGACGCATTTTATTTCGGCCATTTCGGATAACATGAGGGCTTCTGCGGGAGATCCTGTGCAGACAAGAGGGAGTGAGACTATGGCGGAGAGAATCGGACAATACACCCTGCGGTTGAGTCAGCCGATTGTGATTCGGGCTTCGGCAGGAATTTGCGGACAAAAGGAACGGGAAGGTCCCCTTGGAGAATACTTTGACGTGGCGTTTCGAGATGATAAGCTCGGACAGCCGACGTGGGAGAAAGCTGAAAGCACCCTGCAAACGGTGGCAGTCAACACACTGCTCCAAAAGGCACTGCTGAACACGACGGACATTGATGTGATATTGGCCGGTGACCTGCTCAATCAGTGTATTTCCTCCACTTTTGGCCTGCGGGAATTAGGGATACCGCTGCTCGGACAATATGGTGCGTGTTCTACGATGGCACAAACGATGGCGGTCGGGTCGATCTTTGTGGAGGCAGGGGCAGCCGACAGAGCGGTTGCGGTCACCTCCTCACACTTTTGCTCTGCCGAACGGCAGTTTCGTTTGCCGATCGAATATGGCGGACAGCGTACGCCGACGGCTCAATGGACGGTGACCGGAGCAGGAGCGGCCTTGCTGGAGAAGGGTACCGGCGGGGTACAGATACGGCACCTGACGATCGGACGCATTAACGATTGGCAGGTCAAAGATGCCAATAACATGGGAGCCGCCATGGCACCGGCAGCCGCCGATACAATACGTCGTTTTCTGCTGGATACCGGCACGAACGTTTTTGACTATGATATGATCCTGACAGGAGATTTGGGACGTATCGGTTCGCAACTGTTGAGGGAACTCTTGCAGCAGAATGGCATCGACATTACAGCAAACCATCAGGACTGCGGTTGTTTGATCTTTGACGAAAGACAGACAGAAGTACACGCAGGCGGGTCTGGCTGCGGCTGCTGCGGTTCGGTATTCTGTTCGTATATCATGCAGCGGCTGCAGCGGAGGGAACTGCGGAACATTTTGTTTATCGCTACCGGTGCATTGATGTCGCCTACTTCTTCCCAACAGGGCGAGAGTATTCCAGGCATCGCTCACTTGCTTCATATCGTCAGCCTGTGACAGGCTGACGTGTGTCATGCAAGGTCGGTGTATGGTGGGAGGAAAGTCTGCGAGCAATGGAAATCAGTGAGGTGATTCCGCCGTAGATACGGTGACGGCACCAAAAATCCCCTCAAAGTCAGTTAGCTGACCTTGAGGGGGGAGAAGACACTGTGGGAAACAGAACCGTTCGGCAAGTGACACTCAAAAGGAGGTGTTCTTGTCGGAAGAACCGTTTCCTATGGTTTTGGATGGTGTGATCTTCAGGTATCCTGCAAGGTGGTTTCTGGTGTCTCAACAGAACGCTTTGACAGGGCGTTTTGCCAACGTACACCACGCCAGCGGAGCAGCATCAGTAATCCACGAAAACACTCATCGGCAGCCAAAGCAATCCACAAGCCATACAATCCCCAACCGCAAATGACTGCCAGTACATACGAGCCGCCAACACTCAACAGCCAGTTGGAAAAAATGGCACAGGCCGTAGGATAGAACACATCACCAGCACCGCGTAGGCAAGCAATCAGTACCAAATTGGTGGTGCGACCAAATTCCAGCAGCAGATTGATGATAAAAATGCCGGAAGCCAACGAGATGACGGTCCTGTCCTCGGTGAAGAGGGAAATCAGCGGTTCCCGCAGCAGAATACCGACCAGAGAGGCAGTGATGGCGACGGCAAGAGCAATCTTGTAAGCATGGAATCCCTGCTGACGTGCTGCGGTATATTCACCCGCTCCCACACGGTGACCGACAATGATCTGTGCAGCCTGACCGATCGACACTGAAAAGATATAGAACAGGATGGTGATGTTCTGGATGTATGTTTTGGCGACCAGTTCCTGTTCGGACAGGCAGTTCAGAACGATCGAAGTGATAACAAGCTGCGACAGGTTATAGAGAAAGGTTTCCAGAGCAGAAGGAACACCCAACCGAAAGAACATGATCAGTTCCCGGCGGGGGAAGGGTTTGAGCAGACGGAAGAGGGAAGGCTTTTCGATGTGTCGGAACAGCAGTATGGTCATAAGGATAACGCCGAGCACACGGCTGATGACCGTAGCGATGGCGACACCGGCGACCCCCATTTTGGGGAAACCGAGCAGACCGAGTACCAGTATGGTATCCAAGAGGGTGTTAAGCAGGTTGATGCCGACAGTTACCAACATGGGCAGTTTTGTCATGCCATGGCTGCGAAAGATGCCGGACATCGCATTCATCACAGCCTGAAAGAATAGAAAACCACCCACGATGGATAGATACTGTTCTGCAAAGGTGAGGATCTGTCCTTTGGCACCGATGAAACTCAACAGCGGTCGGCTGAAAATCAATAAAAGCAGGCTGACGAGCAAACCGGCAATCAGATGCAGTGTCAATGATAGTGCCGCAATACGGGAAGCGGCTTTTCGGTGACCTGCCCCGAGATGTTGGGTGATTAGGATACCACCGGCACTTGAAAAGACCGTGAACACAATGGTCAGCACCGATACCGCCTGGTTTGCTGTATTGATGCCGGAAGCCGCCAGATCGTCATAGCGGCTCAATACGAATACATCGACAAATCCAAGCATCATAAACAGCAGTGTTTCGACGAGCATCGGCCACGCCAGACGCAGTAAATGCAATTCTTGCGGCACGGAAGGCGTTTCGGGGGAAGCAGAAGCGGTTTCGTTTGAAGCAGCCGGAGAAACGGCTGATTGTTTATTCGTTGCTTTCATAGATGATAGTACCGTAGGGCAGAAGGGTGTGACCATCAAAGCGGTCGGCGTACAAAAGTGTTCCCGTTACCGTGAAAGGCACGGCTGTTGACTCGCCGTTCAGCACCACGCCAATGGCAGGAGAGTGCTGTTTGTGGTCGAAGCGGCGGTAATGCAGCAGGCGGGGATAAGTGTTATCCAGGAGACAGGTGATTACCGTTGTTTTGAGGGCAGGATAATCATGCCGCAGGCGGATGAGTTTCTGCACATCCTGATAGACAGCGGTATGCTGCCCCTGTTCGATGGCTGTCCACGGCATACAGGGGCGGTTGTCATCGGCATCTTTGCCGCAAAGAGCGATCTCGGTGCCGTAATATAGGCAGGGCGTGCCGGGAAGGGTCAGCAGGAGAGTCAGCTTTTGATACAGCAAATGGAGATTCCCGCCGCATTGTTCTGCAATACGCACGGTGTCGTGCGTATCCAAAAAGTTGAACAGCACGGCAGTGACTTGTTCAGGATACATCGTCAAACAACGGTTCAATGCCAACATGAAGTCCATAGCGGTCATGGTCGGGCAGCGGGAAAAGTCGTTGATACAACTGCTCAACGGGTAGTTCATCACGGCATCGTACTCGGTGCCGTCCAGCCAGTTTTGCGAGTCAAACCAGATTTCTCCCAACAGGAACAGATCCTGTTTCAGCGGCTTGAGGTGTCGGCGGAGTGCCTTGAGGAAAGTATGGGAGACCTCATCGCCCACATCAAAGCGGATGCCGTCAATATCCCATTCCCGTACCCAGTAACCGCAAATCTCCGAAAAGTACCGGATGACCTCCGGATGGTTGGTGTTGAGTTTCGGCATTCCCGACCAGAAGGAAAACGTGTAGTAGCGACCGTCTGCCGAGTCGAAACGTTCGGACAGAAAGTCCTCTTGATTGATGAAGAACCAGTCATAATAGGGCGAATTCCTGCCCTGACGACACACATCCTGCCAAGCAAAAAAGGCGGTGCCACAGTGATTGAACACACCATCCAGCATGATGCGGATGCCCCGCTGATGGGCTTGCCGCACGAGTTCCCGCAAATCTTCTTCGGTGCCGAAATCAGGATCCACCGTGCGGTAGTCAAAGGTGTTGTACTTGTGGTAGCTGCCTGCCAGAAAGATGGGTGTCAGGTATAGCCCCGTGATCCCCAGCGAGGCCAGATAGGGCAAGCGTTCGGTGATGCCCTTGAGATTGCCGCCATAGGTATGGTTGAAGCCGAAGTATTTCTTGCGTCCCCAAGGGATGAATTTCGGGTCATCGGGGGCATTTTTGTCACGACAAAAACGATCGGGCATGATTTGATACCAAACCGTATCGCTGACCCAATCGGGCGGTGCAATCACATCGGCAGGGTTGATCCATGCCAGTTTGAAATACTGGCATGAAGCTTTGCGGCGTTCCTGTACCGGACAAATACGGTTGTCGAAAACACAATAGGTTTCGCCGTCTGCCTGCACTTCAAAGTAGTATTGGAGCCGTTTGAAAGGCGGTTGGGTACGGTACTCCCACAGAATATGGTTCGGCAGTTCGACCAACCGCTGCATGGGGAGACGCTGTCCGTACCATTCCTTGCGTCGGGTCAGTTCATTAATGAACGGGTCAGCACAAATGATAGTGGCCTGTTCCACTTCTTTGCCGGTTTGTAAACGGATGACAGCAGTATCTTTGTCGGCTGCATAGCACAAAGATCCGCTGCTGCGATGAAAGATCGCTGCTTGATTCATTTTGTGTCACCTCCATATATTGCCTTCAGTATAACATATCCTGTGGCGTTCGGCAATCCACGATCCTGACAAATTCTTGCACCAAACCCGCTATTTCGCGGCCGTTTGTTTGTCATTGTCTGTCACACATTCGGAACGTCTTTTGCACGGCACAGGATGGTGCAGGAAAGAGCGGGTGTCCGCCTGGTGAGATGGAAAATAAACGGAATATAATTCTTGAAAAGAATTATATTCCGTCTGCCGTTGCCTATAATATATACTTGAATGTGTTGCCCTTCAAGGAAATGGAGTGATCGAAAGTGCATCCGTTGGTACTGTCTGCCGTGATCCTGTTGCTGGTGATGTTCTCGGCGTTTTTCTCATCCACCGAGACGGCCTACTCTTCTGCCAGCCGTATCCGGTTGAAAAGCTATGCCGAGAATGGCAGCAAACAAGCCAAGCGTGCGTATCAAATCGCTTGCAGCTATGACAAAGCCTTGTCTACCATTCTGGTAGGCAACAATATTGTGAATATCGCTGCATCCTCTCTGGCAACGATCTTGTTTGTGTCGTTTTTCGGAGAGACGAACGGAACGATTTTGAGCACTGTGATCCTGACAATCATCATTCTGATTTTCGGGGAGGTATTGCCTAAAAATTTTGCCAAGGAAAACAGCGAAAAGACGGCAATGTCTTCCGCCGGTATACTGCATTTTCTGATGATACTGCTAACGCCGGTGACATTTGTCTTGCTTAAACTGAACCGATTGGCCAAGAAAGTTGCCGTTCCCGCTGATGGGCAGCGGGAGCCTACCGTTACGGAAGATGAATTGAAATACATTGTCGAAAGCATCGAGGATGAGGGTGTTCTTGAAGAACAGGAAAGCGAACTGGTGCAGTCGGCACTGGCCTTTGACGAGAAGACGGCCTATGATATTTTGACGCCCCGTGTAGATATGACGGCCATCGAGGAACATGACTCGGCAGAGAAAATCAAGTCAGTGATCCTGAACGAGCGGTACTCTCGTATTCCTGTCTACCGTGACAGCGTGGATAACATTATTGGTATCCTGCATACACGAGACTATTTGGAAGCTCTGCTGACCACCGATCAGCCGAGTTTGGAAGTTTTGCTTCAACCGGCGTATTTTATCTATCGTTCCAAAAAGTTGTCTGCCATTCTGGCGGATTTCAAATACAAGCGTCTGCATATCGCCGTAGTGACCGATGACTATGGCGGCACACTAGGTATTGTGACCATGGAAGACCTGCTGGAGCAGTTGGTTGGCGATATATGGGATGAAGACGAAGAGGTCGAGAGCAAATACCGTCAGTTATCGGACAATCGTTATGAAGTCAACGGTGACTTGAACATCAACGATCTGCTGGAACTGTTGGATAAAGATACCCGCTACATAGAGACAGAAAGCAAATCCGTGGGCGGCTGGGTCATTGAACAGCTAGGAGACATACCCGCCGCAGGAGATCGATTTGTGTATAAGGAACTGACGGTGACAGTCGATCAGGTCGAAGATAACCGTGTCACATCGGTTACGATAGTGTACCAGCCACAGCCCAAAGAGGATGAGTAATGCCGTCCATGAAAGATAAATGAGAAGAACAAGCCCTTCCCGGAAAAGGCGAAAAATATGGTAGGGAAGATACTGTGTTGATGGGTAAAGAAATGGCAGAAGCACTGACCGAGTCGATAGGTACAATGGATAGCAAAGACAAACGAAGGAAGCATCTTTGTGAGATTGCTGCAGGAATTTTTGTTGGCAGTAGGAAGAATAACTTGTCAACAGCGGGAAAATCGTTTATAATAAAAAGGGCGTCTCCGTGTTCAGCAGAGCAAATTTTGTGGGAAAGAGAATGATCGTATGCGATTGTCGGAGCTGGCGGCCAATGCCGAAGTGAAATATGAACTAGCCGAAGCGATGCACCGCCGGAGCTTGCCCCATGCGGTGCTGATCGAGGGAGAAAAAGGATGCGGCAAGCGTACGCTTGCGGGAATCTTGGCGGAATATGCCGTATGCAGTGCAGAGGGGGACCGTCCCTGCGGGGTGTGCCCGAACTGCTTGAAAGCCCAAAAAGGTATCCACCCCGATATTGTATGGGCAGATGGCAATCAATCGGGTGCTCTGAATATCGAAGCGATACGGAATATCCGTTCCGGAGCCTACATCAAGCCCAACGAGGCAGAGAATAAAGTCTATGTGCTGCTGCAGTGCGAAAAGATGCTGATACCCGCCCAGAATGCGTTCCTCAAGGTGTTGGAAGAACCGCCTGCTCATGTGTTGTTTGTGCTGACGTCGGTGTCGGCCACGTCTTTATTGCCAACCATCCGCTCCCGTGTGCGGACATTTTCGCTGTATCCGCCTTCTGTGGACGAAGCAGCAAAGGTAGTGCAGCGAATGCGTCCCGATCAGCCGTTGGAACAATTGACCGAAGCGGTACAGCGTACCGGCGGCAATATCGGTGCCGCGATCACGCTGCTGGACAGCGGTGGAGAAGAGGAACAGCAAGCTGCCGAAGCCATCTACCGTGCCATTCCGATGGCAGCGGAGTATCCGCTGCTGCTGCAAACAAGCCGCATTGTGCAGAACCGTGCCTTTGCGTTAAGTGTCCTGAATTGTCTGTGTGATTTGGCGGCAGAATGTGTCAAAGCCGGTTACGGTGTCAAGGATGTGTCACCGACAGCGGCATCTTTGGCAGAAGGACTGTCCCGCAGACGGCTGACGGTAATACAGCGAAACGTTCAGCAGGCACGGAGTGTGCTTAACTATAATGTGAACCTGAATTTTTACGGCACATGGCTTTGTGCTGCACTCAGAAGAAACGAAAACGGAGGAAGCTATGGCTGACATTATTGGAGTAAAATTTCGAGAAGTCGGGAAGGTCTACTACTTTGACCCCAACGGCGAACAATTGAATAGAGGCGACCATGTGATCGTCGAAACAAGCCGTGGGGTAGAATGCGGTGAAGTGGCGATGGCAAACCGTGAGGTAGATGATGCGACCATCAGTCATCCGCTGAAGAAGATGATCCGCAAGGCTACGCAGGAAGATCTTGACCGTGTCAATAACAACAAGGAAC
>CACZZU010000097.1 GCA_902785765.1 uncultured Ruminococcus sp. | reverse complement strand
ACGGCAACCCCACCGATGACTACATCGGTTCATTTTGCGGATTTGCACCGGCTGATGACCCGCAGATCGCTCTGATCTGTTACTTCGATACGCCGGACCCGGACATCAACTACTATGGTTCGGCGGTGGCAGGTCCCTGTTTCCGGAACATCCTCAGCGAGGTACTGCCGTATCTCGGCGTGGAGAAGGTCTATTCGCCGACCGAACTGGGTTTGCTGGATACAACGACCGGTGCGTATGTGGGGGCTGCCGTGGAGGAGGCCAAGAGCCTTGTCGAGAATGACAAGCTCCAGCCGGTCGTCATCGGCAGCGGCAAAACGGTTGTGGCACAGAATCCGGGAGCCTATACCACGATCCCAAAAGATGGTGTTGTGGTGCTTTATACCGAAGAAAATACGCCGGTCAGCAAAGTGACCGTGCCGGATTTTGCCAATCTGTCCCTGACAGAGGTCAACCAATTGGCGGCAGCTTATTCCCTGAATATCAGCATCAAAGGCTCGCTCTCTTCGGAGGGACGCAGCTATGCCAAGACGCAGGACATCGCTCCCCAAACGGAGGTGGATCCCTACACGGTCATCACGGTCACGTTCAATCAGGACAACAGCATTATGTGACCGCCGCTGGCGGTTCTCCAATGCCTCATGTTCGGTCGGTGTGGAAGAGTGCTGTTCCGAAGAACCTGAAAATGTGACAGGCAGGTCAACACGTCTTCCGGCACCGTAAGGATATGACCGCTGCGGGGTCATGGCTGTGAAACGATATACAGCAGGCAGCCGCCCGGCAGGACAGGACGCAAAGAAACAGCCCGCAAACGGGGTTTGCGGAAGGTATGTGAAAGGTGGAACAACAATTATGACAGGATTATGGACAGTCATGGCAGCGGTTGCTGCGTTCATCATCGCCTCGGTGATGGGAATCTGGTTGGTGCCGTTCCTCAAGAAGATCCATTTTGGACAGACCATTCGAGACGAAGGACCCCAGTGGCACAACAGCAAGCAGGGGACACCCATCATGGGCGGGTTCATGTTTATCACCGCCAGCATTGTATCCGGCACGGTTTGTGTGCTCTTGTACCATGCCTTTGGGATTCAGGAAACACCGCTGATGACGGCCAAGCTGTTTGCCGGTATGTTCATGGCGGCCGCCTTTGGTGCCATCGGCTTTATTGATGACTATATCAAGGCCGTCAAGAAACGCAACCTTGGTCTGACGGCTCTCCAGAAGCTGCTGCTGCAATTCGTTGTTGCCATCGCCTACCTCGTCACGGTCGCTTTGTTCGGCGGCAAGACCGAGACGTTCATCCCGTTCTATGGGATGCTGGACATCGGCATTTTGTACTATCCGCTGGCGGCTATTCTGATTGTCGGTGTGGTCAATGCGGCGAACCTGACAGACGGCATCGACGGGCTGGACGGTTCCGTGACCTTTTTCATGGCCATTTTCTTCATGCTGATCGCCAGCTATATCAGCAAGATGGGCGTGTCGATCCTGTCGGCGGCTTTGGCAGGCGGTTGTCTGGGCTTTTTGCTGTGGAACTTTCACCCTGCCAAAATCTTCATGGGCGACACCGGTTCGCTGTATCTGGGCGGTTTTGTGTGTGCGTTGGCGTTTGCCATGGATATGCCGATCATGCTGATCCTCGTGTCGCTCATCTACATTCTGGAGATGTTTTCCGTCATCCTGCAGGTACTCTATTTCAAAGCCACCAAGGGCAAGCGGCTCTTCAAGATGAGCCCGATCCACCATCATTTTGAAATGTGCGGTTGGTCGGAGATGAAAATTGTGGTGATGTTCAGCTTGTTCACCATCCTTTGCGGGGCCCTTGCCTTCATCATTGTCGTCTACGGCAACTACTCCGTCCCTTCCTTTGCAGGATGATGCCGCAGAAAGACGTGTATGGCGGACAGCTTGTGACCGAAAAAACCGTAACCGTTTCGGAACGAGTGAAAGTGAAGTATCTGTCAGAGCTTCACAGAGCATAAACGACGGGTGCAGGGAACTTGTTCCCTGCCGAGGGGTGCAGGGGGCGAGAAGCCCCCTGCTGGGGTTTGGGGCAAAGCCCCGATTGAGGTTTGGGGCAAAGCCCCAACAGGAAAGGAAGTGGGGAAGGATGAGAATGGATGGAGCACCGGCAAGGCGATTGCCGGATACGCTGCCGCAGCCGCAGCGGCTGCCGCCGAGACAAACGAACCGGCGGCCAACGGTACTGAAAAAAGTCAAGAAAAAACTCAAGTGGTTCTCTGTCAGGCGGGGCATTGACCTGACCTTCCTGTTTTTGGTGCTGACGCTGCTCATCATCGGAATGATTATGATGTTCTCGGCCAGTTATCCGTCTTCGTATGAAGAAACGGGAAGCAGTCTGGTGTATCTGCAAAGGCAGCTCATCTTTGCCGGATTGGGACTGGGAGCGATGGTGTTCCTCTCCTATCTGGACTACCATCACCTGCATAAGTTTGCGATACCGATGCTGATCCTGGCGTTAGGCGGACTGGTTTATGTGCTGGTGATGCCATCGAACGGTGTGAGACGCTGGATAGACTTCAAACTCTTCACGGTACAGGCCTCCGAAATCGCCAAACTGGCGGTCATCCTCTTTCTGGCACATTGGGGATCGGTGTACTTCAAGAAAATGGACACGTTCCGCTATGGCGTGCTGCCGCCGATCCTGCTCATGGGGGGCATCGGCTTTTTGCTGTTGGAGGAGCCGCACTATTCCGGCATTGCCATCATTGGCTCCCTCATCGTGCTGATGATGTTCATCAGCGGCGTGAAGCTGCGGTATTTTGTGATCCTCTTTGCTTTGATCGCCGTGTTGGTCATCGGTCTGGCCATCACCGGCAACCTGGGCTATGCGATGACCCGCCTGCATGGCTGGGGACAGGCGTTGACCTATGTAGACGAACAGCTCTGGCAGGAAACCTATCAGACACGCAACTCCCTCTATGCCATCGGTTCCGGCGGTTTCTGGGGGTTAGGACTCGGACAGTCCCGTCAGAAATACCTCTACATTCCCGAAGTGCAGAATGACTTTGTGTTTGCGGTCGTGTGCGAAGAGCTGGGCTTTATCGGGGCGGCCATCATCCTGTGTTTGTTCGCCTTGCTGGTCTGGCGGGGCATCACCATTTCGATGCGGGCACAAGACAAGTTCGGGTCGCTGCTGGGCATTGGTCTTTCGGCACAAATCGGTCTGCAGGTGATCCTCAACATCATGGTCATCACCGATTGGCTGCCGAATACGGGCATCAGCCTGCCGTTTTTCAGTTTCGGCGGTTCGTCTCTCGTCATGCTGTTGGCACAGATGGGCATTATTCTGTCGATCTCCCGAACAGCGAATCTGGATAAAGCATAGGAGCGTGTTGTGTGATGAAACTACTGTTTGCCGGCGGCGGTACCGCCGGACACATCAATCCGGCATTAGCGATTGCCGGTTACGTCAGGGAACGCCAGCCCGATGCGGAGATTCTCTACATCGGAGCCAAGGGCGGCATGGAAGAACGTCTGGTGCCGCAGGCCGGTTTTGATTTCCGTGGGATCACCGTGCAGGGCTTCCGGCGGAAAATCTCCCTTCAGGCCCTGAAGGAGAACATCGTGACGGTGAAAAAGGCCATCTCGGCCAGTCGGGAAGCCAAGAAAATTATCGAGGCGTTTCAGCCGGATATTTGCATCGGGACAGGCGGCTATGTCAGCGGTCCTGTCTTGCGGACGGCGGCCAAAATGGGAATCCCGACCCTGATACATGAACAAAACGCCTATCCGGGCGTGACCAATAAAATGCTCGCCAAACACGCGACCCGTGTGATGCTGGCGATGCCCGATGCCCGACAGCACTTCAAAGGTCCATGCCGTTTTGTGGATACGGGCAACCCTGTGCGGGGCGAGATCCTCGTGCAGGAAAAAGCCGCTGCCCGCCGTCAGCTCGGATTGGACAGCCGTCCGGTCATTCTGTCTTTTGGCGGCAGTCTGGGAGCGAGGAAGATCAACGAGGCGTTGGCGGATGTCATCGCCCGCAGTGCCAAAGACGGCCGTTACCAGCACATCCATGCCTATGGACAATATGGCAAGTGGTTCCCCGACCTCTTGGCTGAAAAGGGAGCGGATCTTTCCGCTGCCAAAAATCTCGATGTGCGGGAGTACATCAATGATATGCCCGTGTGTCTGGCAGCAGCCGATCTGGTCATCGCCCGTGCCGGTGCGATCACCTTGAGTGAAATTCAGGTCAAGGGCAAGCCTTCTATCCTGATACCATCGCCGAACGTGGCCGAGAACCATCAGTTCCATAACGCTATGTCACTGGTTAAGCAGGAGGCGGCGGTGATGATCGAAGAAAAAGACCTCACGCCTGAAAAGCTGACCGAAGAGATCGATAAGCTGGCCTCTGACCCGCAGCGGCTGTCGGCGTATGCCGAAAATGCCCGTCAAATGGCGATCAGCGATGCCTCCAAGCGAATCTACTCCGTCATCATCGAGGTGCTTTCCGCTTCCAAAAGTCAACAGTCCTGATACCGGCGGAGGGAACACATGATGAGTAAAAAACCAACGGGCAAAGGTCGTTCCAAAGAGCCGCCCCGTCAGCCGACTCCTTCGGTGAAGGCGGCGAAGTCTCCGCAAGCGGCTTCCCGCACCGATCCCAGCAAACGTCCGCCGCCTTCCCGCCGCCAGCGAAAGCTCAAACGCAACGAGCTGCGGCTGGAGGGCAATACCGATTACGGCGACCGCTACAATGCGGACGGTTTCGACACCGATGCCGAGAACTACCTCAAGAAAAGGCCCCATGAGAGTGCCCTGCACTATACCGCTCCGCTGCCGCCTGCCAAAGCACCGATCAGCCCTTATCGGCGGCGGTTCAAGCGGTTTCTGTTCGGTGCCTTGGCGATCATCATTATCGTGACGGTGGGATTGCTGCTGTCGTTTACCGTGTTCTTCAAGATCGAAGCGATCACGGTGGCGGGGGATACTTTCTACCCGCACGACCAGATCATTCAAGCCTCCGGCATACAGGAGGGTGAGAACTTCTTCCTGTGCCGTACATCCCCGGGAGAGCGGAAAATTTGGGAGGCGTTTCCCTACATTGAGTCCGTACATATCGAGAAAAGACTGTTCAACCAGATCGTTATCAACGTACAGCAGGCCATACCGACCTCTGCGATAGAGAGTGAAGGCAAGTATGTGCTGTTGAGCGAGAGCGGCAAGATCATCGACATCAGCAACCGTCAGAAAGCCGATGTTCCTATCGTGATGGGTGCCCAATTGGCGGCACCTACGCTGTCGGCGACAGTGAAATATCAGGACGAGAAGGTCGAGGGCTATCTGCAGGAGATACTTGATGCTGCCGCAGAGTATAAACTGGGGGAACTCAAGGTCATCAACATCACCAAACTGTCCAACATTACCCTCGAAACCAAGGAGGGCTTCCATATCATTTTGGGCAAGCCCGAATCTATCCGTCACAAGATGATGACCGCCAAGAAAATCATGCGGAAGGATGTCCCTTCCGGCGATGTTGGTACACTGGACGTATCGTTGAGTGCCGAAGAGGGCGGCAAGTCCTATTTCAGTTCCAAGAAGCCCGAACCATCGTCTTCACAGGTCAGTCAGAAGCCCGAAACGTCCAAGCCGCCTGTTTCGCAGACGTCCGGTCAGACGTCACAGGAAAGTTCACAGCCTTCCGCGACGACTTCGGTTCCGCCGGAAGAATCGTCCGAGTCATCCCAGCCGGACAACGTGGACAGCAGTTTGTCCGATGACACCGGCAACGACACGCCGGATAACGGCGGCGACACGGGGTATGATATGCCGGATAACGGCGGCGACACGGGGTATGATACGCCGGATAACGGCGGCGACACGGGATATGATACGCCGGATAACGGCGGCTACACGGGTAATGACACACCGAATGAAAACAGCCATGCAGATGAAACATGATGGATGTTGAAAATGTTTGGCAACACGCACAAAAAGTCGGACGATTCTCGTCCGATTGTACGGTAAGATTGATAAATCTGTTGAAAATCCTGTCCGGCGTATTGAATTTTTTCGGGAAAAGTGGTACATTAGGAGTAGCTGTATATATATCAATCAACAACAATGCCAGAATGGAGAGTAGGTTTAGGGGACATTCTGTCAGATGTTAATATTGAAGGGAGTAAAACAATGCCTTACGAGTTTGAAAATGACATGGAGAATGTAGTGAACATCAAGGTGGTCGGCGTCGGTGGCGGCGGCGGCAACGCAGTAGACCGCATGGTAGAGTATGTGACAGGTGTCGAGTTCATCTCTATCAATACAGATCAGCAGGCTCTCAACCGCTCCAAGGCTTCGCAGAAGGTACAGATAGGTGAGAAAATCACTCACGGCAAGGGAGCCGGTTCCAAACCGGAAGTTGGCGAAAAGGCGGCCGAGGAGAGCCGTGAAGTGATCTCCGAACTGCTCAAGGATACGGATATGGTGTTTATCACCGCAGGTATGGGCGGTGGCACGGGTACAGGTGCGGCTCCGGTCGTGGCTGAAATTGCCAAGCAGATGGGTATTCTGACGGTTGGTATTGTCACAACGCCGTTCCTGTTTGAAGGCAAACGCCGGATGGATCAGGCTGAAAACGGTATCCAGCGTTTGAGAGAGAACGTGGATTCCCTCATCGTGATTCCTAACGAACGTCTGAAACATATCAGCGAAGAGAAGATCACCCTCCAGAATGCTTTCCGTGCGGCGGACGATGTGCTCCGTCAGGGCGTTCAGAGCATCACTGACCTGATCGTTATTCCGGGTCTGGTCAATCTGGACTTCGCAGACGTGACCTCTGTTATGAAGGATGCCGGTTATGCCCTCATGGGTGTTGGCGTAGCTTCCGGTAAGGATAAGGCCAAGCTGGCTGCTCAAAATGCAATTTCCAGTCCGCTGCTCGGCACTTCCATTCAGGGTGCCAAGGGCTTGATCGTCAATATCAAGGCTTCGCCGGACATTGGTCTGGACGAGATTCAGGACGCTTCGACCATGATTTCGGAGCAGGCAGACGAAAATGCGATCATCATCTGGGGTGCTGCTTTGGATGAGGAGATGGAGGATACCCTCTGTGTGATCGTTATTGCGACCGGTTTCCCGACCACGGATAACTATATGCCGCCCATCATGCCTGCGAAGAAGGATGACAGAAGATCGCCGTTCCAGTATGGTGCTCCTGCGGCTCCCAAGCCGGATATGTCCCGTTTTGGCGGCAATCAGGGCAGAGCACAGGATAGCCGTTCCAGAGGTCAGATGTACCAGCAGCCTGCTTACGGTCAGCCATCTGCACCGGCCGAAGATGTTCCTTCCGCACCGGTATATCCGAATGCCAGCACAAGAGGCGGGATGAATCAGCCTGCTGCTCCTTCCAGCAACAGAGGCGGCGACTCTGATGATTCCTACATGGACATCATGAAGATCTTCAGCAACAAATAACTTTCCGAAAGCCTGCCGTGCAAACGACAGGCTTTCTTCACCTCCGGCGGAGTGCCTCCGCTGTCAACTCCGGCGGAGTGCCTCCGCTCTCAACTCTGCTGCCGCTCCCGACCACTTGCGGAACACACAACCGTTGGCTATACTACCCAACCCACCGTTAGTTGGTGAGTGTCGCTCTGCCGCCGTCATCGGTCACTTCTATTCCGTAGGAAAACATTCATC
>CACZZU010000096.1 GCA_902785765.1 uncultured Ruminococcus sp. | reverse complement strand
TTGGATATATTCTGAATTTATATGCTTTGTTCAATGCTCCTCACCTCATTAAATTGTATCGTATCATCATATTTTTAAGATGTCAAGCTATTCTCAGCCCTACGGGCTGACGGCAATTCATCCCCGACCTATAGAGGTCGGAGTCTTCTCGCCGGGGGAGGATAAAAAAACATCATACCGGCAGGTAGAGGGTTCTGCGGCTGTAAGCAGTGCCCTCGTCTGTGTCAGTGAAAAAGGATGGTGGACTCTTTCGCCAATGTGACATGGGCAAAACGAGTGGCACAGGCAAAACGAATGGCACAGACAAAACAAGTGACACACAACGAGTGATACACCATGTATGGGTGGTATTGTTTATTGTCGGGAACATCTTTCCGGAAGGAGGTA
Organism: uncultured Ruminococcus sp.; assembly: GCA_902785765.1. Taxonomy (GTDB): domain Bacteria; phylum Bacillota; class Clostridia; order Oscillospirales; family Acutalibacteraceae; genus UBA1213. Next base: position 7,273 of record CACZZU010000096.1, on the reverse strand, counting down.
TCTGTCATGGGACCGATCTACTTGATAAAATATCCTCCCACACCTTACATGGAGGGAGCCTGTTTACCGCTGGAAAAAGATGCCATTCCCCCAATACCTTTTCGGGCGATACAGGGACGGCACCTTGTGGTCGAAGAAAAAATGGACGGAGCCAACACGGGGCTGTTCTTTACGGCCAACGGCGAAAGTTTCCTCCAAACCGGTGACCGTTATATCGGTCATGGCAATCGTGACAGCCACTATACCCTGTTCAGGCATTGGGTGCGTGTGCATCAACGGGCACTTTTTAGGGTGTTGAGCCACCGTTATATTCTGTATGGCGAGTGGCTATACGCCAAGCATACCCTGTTCTACGATGCCTTGCCCCATTATTTTCTGGAGTTCGATGTATGGGACAAGGAACAGCAGTGCTTTTTGGATACGGTAGGTCGCCGCCAGCTTCTGCATACCCTGCCCGTTTATTCGGTGCCGGTACTGTTTGAAGGGGTACTGCATCGGCAGGAAGACTTGCTGTCTCTCCTAACTGTTTCCCGCTATATCACGCCTTACTATCTGCAAAATTTTCAGAGGGGCTGTCCGAATACGGTGCCGTTCCCTTCCCCGACAGGTCTTTCTGACCAGATGGAGGGGCTATACATCAAGGTCGAAGAGCGTGGGCGGGTTGTTGCCCGCATGAAGTGGGTGCGGCCGTCTTTTTTGCAGGTCGGTCATGCCTCCGGTTCACAGGGGGGCGGGCGTTTCATTGTGCCGAATCGGTTGTGTGTGCCGCCGTCATCCCTATTGGTGAGCGGAAAGCCGTCCGCAAATAAGTGAGGAGTGAGGAAGCCGTCACAGCGGTGTTACGCGGGCGGCTTTCTTGACATACCTGTGTAGGGGATCAGCTGCCTGCCACATCTTGGCGAACGCCCTGTTTGTGACGAAAAACTCCGTTGACAGGGATTTTTTGGTGTGTTATACTGACCATGTGGTATTTCCCATAAAATTTTTCCAAAGGGGGTTGACAAACCTATGCTGTTCGCCTATAATCAGTCAGACAGACAGACAGACAGACAGACAGACAGACAGACAGACAGACAGACAGACAGGATAGTTGTACCCTTTTGGTGGGTGAATATTATATACAAACGCACGTTTGCGGGATAAGTATGTCCCGTGGACGTGCGTTTTTTTCGGTTGGCAGGTGCGTTTACGGTTAATCGGCGGTGGAATGTGTTGTGAAGCCGCTTGTTAATAAATTTTTCTGACGAAAGGAGTCAAAAACAATGTCACAACAGGCACAAAAGAAACGTGTGACCAAACGAGCCATCGTAGCGAGTTTGCTGTCGCTGTCGATTTGCAGCAGTATGCTCATTGGCACGACCTACGCATGGTTCACCGACACCGTTACCTCTTCGGGTAACATCATCAAGTCCGGTACCTTACAGGTCGGCATGAGCTGGGCGGAGGGTACGGAAGACCCCGCCGCCACTACCGAATGGAACGATGTCGAGGAACAAGACACCGACCCTATTTTTGACGACTATGATCTGTGGGAGCCGGGCTACACCATAGCACGGCACATTCAGGTCGTCAACAAGGGTACGCTGGCTCTCAAGTACACCCTGACCGTTCTGCCCGAAGACACTACGCCGGCGGCGGGTGATGCCGTTGATCTGGCAGAGGTCATTGACGTGTACTACGCCAATCCCGCCGTTACCGTGGCGAACCGTGATGCCATCAACGACGATCAGTTCGACTACATCGGCACACTCCGTCAGGTCATTGACGACCCGACCATCATTTCTTCGTCTACACAGGGTGTGTTGAAAGCCAAGGGCACCGAAGGTGACTCGGAGAATGTTACCATCGTGTTGAGAATGCAGGAAACTGCCGGCAACAAGTATCAGAACAAGGATGTGTTGGGCGGCTTTGTCGTGAAGCTGTTCGCAACACAGGCAACCGTGGAAGAAGATACCTTCGATGAACTATATGACAAGGACGCCGACTTCGAAGAGGAAGCCGGAAAGACAGGTGCAAGACGCTATATGAAGAATGAGGTAGCGGTTACCGTTCCGGAAGATGCGTCAACCGGTCTGGATAAGTTCCTGCTGGAAGCTACCACCAATACGGAAGGTCCCGCAGCAGACGGTACCTACACCGTGACCTCTGAAATCAGCCTGAAGAAGAACGGCACCGCCGTGACCGCAGACGGTACGAAGTACGCCGTTGAGATCAATACCGGCGTTATCGGTCTGACCAAGGATGCCTTCTCGGTATTCCACAACACGGACGAAATCACCAATTTCGAGTATGATGCCGCAACGGGTATCATCAGCTTTGAAACCGAGTCGTTCAGCCCCTTCTATGTGAAGTATAAGGTGCCTGCGACCGTTTCGTTTGATTCAGACGGCGGCGAACCGGTCAACAGCGTGGATACTTTTAACGGCGTATCCCTCACTCTGCCCACAACCACCAAGACGGGAAGTACCTTCACGGGCTGGCAGGATGCGGACAACACTGTCTATCAGGCGGGCGATACCTACACCCCCGCAGGAAACGCCACCCTCACTGCCCTTTGGGATGAGGATGTGTACACCATCACTTACTACAGCAACAGCGACGAGGGTGCAAGTTCGTTTGAACCCCAAAACAACACTTTTACCTATGCAACGGGCGTTGACATTCTCTCGGCTAGTGCCGTCAATTTCAAAAAGACAGGCTACAGCTTTGTGAAATGGACGACCGAAAAGAACGGCGGCGGCACAGCTTATCAGCCCGGTGACCACTACAATGGCACAGACAATCTGAAGCTTTATGCCCAGTGGCAGGCAAATGACTACACTGTCACCTTTGATGCCAACGAAGGCACAGGTACGATGGACAATCAGACCATCACTTTTGGTGAGTCTGCCAACCTGACGGCTAATGCCTTCACCAGAACCGGCTACACCTTCAAGGGCTGGAACACCAAGGCAGACGGCACAGGTACTTCCTATGCTGACAAAGCGTCCTACACCATGGCAAGCACAGAGACAGTAACTCTCTATGCCCAGTGGGAAGAAATCAAGCCCACAGGCATCACGCTTAACGAAACAAGCAAGACAATCAAGGACAATGAGTCCTTCACACTGACCGCAACGGTAGCACCCGACACAGCACTTGATCGGACGGTTTCCTTTGCCTCCAGCGATACAAACATTGCCATTGTGGACAAACATGGTAAAGTCACCGCTAAAAAAGCCGGCACAGCCACCATTACCGCCACCTGCAACGGTAACAGTAATGTAACGGCAACCTGTGCACTGACAGTAGAACCTTCTACGGTCGACGTCAGCTATCTCGCTTATGACGCTGCGACAAAGTCATTTGAGTCTATGACAGCGAGTGCAGTACCGATCTCTTCAGCACCCAAGAACAGCACAACAACCACCTTGAAGGATGGTTGGTACGCGGTTACAGAGGATTTTAACTATGGTGATCTCCTCAGTATAAAGGGAACTGTTAATCTTGTTCTCTGTGACAATACGGTGTTGAACGGATTGCGTGTTGGCGTTGATGCAGGCAATACGCTGAACATTTACGCACAGTCCACTGGCGATGCACAAGGAGCTTTGAACGCTTTATGTAGCGGCAGTTATCCCGGCATCGGCACTGAAAATGGAGGTCAATGCTGTGGCGACATTACCATCCATGGCGGTAAAATCACTGCTACTTCTGGCTGGAACAGCCCTGCTATCGGTTCCGTTTATAACGGAAACAAAGGAAACAATGGTGACATCACCATCAACGGCGGTATCGTAACAGCTACCGCCGGTTATCGTAGTACGCAACAAGGTGCAGGCATTGGTATCGGAGAGAAAGTAAGCAAATCGTTAAATGTTATCATCAACGGCGGTACAGTCATTGCTTCGAGCGGAGGAACAAATGCTCAAGGTATCGGTAAAAGTGAGAATGCGACAGGCACCGTAAACCTGACAGTCACTAATGGGCTGATCGTTTTGGGCGGCAGTAACGCCGACCCGACAACTCCCATCGACTACAACAGCAGCAGACCGCAGTATATGGTTGTTAAACAACCTGTCCTTGCGACAAGCGTCACCCTTAATAAGAGAACGTTGATGCTCGGTGTCGGTGCTTCCGAGACACTCACAGCTACCGTAGCACCCGATGATACAACGGACAAGACCGTCACATGGACTTCCAGCGATTCTTCCATTGCTACCGTAGATGCTAATGGTAAAGTTACTGCTGTAAAAGCAGGCACAGTCCAAATCACAGCAACAACTTCTAACGGCAAAAGTGCTTCTTGCAGTGTCGAAGTCGTAACCTACACCTCGATCAAGGTCGGCGATGTGTTACAAAATGGTCAAACCGTCTATCTTACCGAACCATTCTACTTCGTTTATAATAGTTCAAAAGCAACCAAGTCTATGCCCGCCGGAAGGAAATATGATGTCCGCTATAGATCCGACTATCATTGGTATGACTTCTATCACTCCGCAGGAAGAACGTCCTATGCACTTTATACAACTTGGAATCAAGGGCAAGGAGTTAAAGTGGAGAGCGGCAGTGGTACGGAGACTGACCCGTTCTGCCTAGTGCTAGTAAATTAACCAATCAATGATAACTGCAAAAACCTAATTGAGCGTTTTCAAACAGCAACCCCGTCCCGTAAGGCACCCCTGCGGGATACCCTGCATACCCCACACATATCCCCGCCCCGCACCTGTCTTATGATGGGTGCGGGGCGGCTTTTCCGCCCTTTTTCCCGACATCGCCCCCCGCACATCCAAACGGATTGCCGCAGAAGACCGCAGTGTGGCGGGGAACCGACTGCCCCTGCGGATACATCATCAATATCAACCCAGACGAGAGTAAAAACTACCGGTTGCGGTAATTCCTCACTCCTCACTCCTCACTCCTCACTCTTTGGCAGTTGGTGATTGACCGCCGTCTCGAATTGTTGTATAATGGGGCAGAAGAAACAAGGCACACAAGGAGAGGAAAAGGATATGCACATCGGCAACATCACCATCAACGGCTGTGCGGCACTGGCACCCATGGCGGGTGTGACAGACCCCGCCTTCCGCACGCTGTGTACAGAATTTGGAGCGGCCTATACGGTAGGAGAGATGGTCAGTGCCAAAGGCATTGTCTATCATAGCGAAAAATCTCTCGAACTGCTGCTGACGCCGGACAAAACACATCCCTCTGCCGTGCAGCTTTTTGGGAACGAACCGGATACCATGGCACAGGCGGCTCGGATAGCGATGCAGTACCGACCGGATGTCATCGACATCAATATGGGCTGCCCTGCACCAAAAATCGTCAATAACGGCTGTGGCTCTGCCCTGATGAAAGACCCCGACCTGTGCGGGCGGCTCGTTCGTGCCGTCAAAGAAGCCGTGCCCGTGCCCGTGACCGTGAAGATTCGCAAAGGCTGGGACAACCGCTGTATCAACGCAGTTATGGTTGCTCAAATCTGCGAAGCCAACGGTGCAGACGCCGTCACCGTTCATGGGCGTACCCGTGAACAGCAGTATATGCCGCCGGCCGACTGGGAGATCATCCGACAGGTCAAAAAGGCGGTGTCGGTGCCCGTTATCGGCAACGGTGATATTACGGATGCGGCATCGGCGGCTCGTATGTTAGAGCAGACCGGCTGTGATATGGTGATGATCGGTCGGGGAGCCCTTGGGAACCCGTGGCTGTTCAGCGAGATCAACCGGCTGTTGGAACATGACCGCCCATCTCTGCCTGTTTCACCGGCGGAGCGTGTCGCAGTACTGTTGAGGCACATCCGCATGATGTGTGACGACAAAGGGGAAGCCGCCGCCATGCGGGAAGCCCGCAAACACGCCGCATGGTACTTCAAAGGCATGAAAGGAGCCGCTGCTCTCCGTCAACAATGCAACACCCTTGCCACATACGCCGACCTTGTGAATTTGTGCCGGACTGCGTATGAGAATATCTCGTTGGCTGACCGATCATAGAGAGGGAAGTCTTCCCCTATCCCATGTACGAAAGGGTGTGACAAGATGGAACAGACACAGACCTATCATCTCAAAAAGTGGGCATGGCGAATATTGTTGACGGCGGTTGTACTGTCGATCGGTCTGTCGATACTGGATAAAGTCGGTGTCCGCCGTGCCATCACGGGGATTCGTGCCCCTTATCAAACGGAAAGCAATCGGGAGCGGTTTCTGATCCAAGCGGCGGGCTTCAAGACGGTCATAGCCTGCCAATATGCCTATGACATCGAGGCATTGGTGGTTCATACCAAGGACTATTTCACATGGGATGTTGGTGACCAGCTTTCTCCCCGAGACTTGACGCTGGCATGGGGAAGTGTAGCGGCACACAACAGGGATGTGGATTTTCATTGGTCACAAATGTCCCGCAAGACCATGCTGTGGCTGGACGGCTCCGTCAATCAGGAGGCGTTGTTTGGCGGTGACGCAGGCTTGCAGGTGAACTTTTCCAACAATCATATCATTCCGGCGGATGATGATGTCCGATGGAAGCTCAAAATCATCCGTGCCGGCGACCATATTCGCATGAAAGGCTATCTGGTGTATGTGGACGGTATACGTCCGGATAACACAACCTTTTCGTGGCATTCCAGCACAACCCGTACCGATACCGGTGATGGGGCTTGTGAGGTCATCTATGCCACCGACATTGAGTGGCTCTAAAACAATGGATAACGCACCCACCGTTTTGTGATAAAACGATGGGTGCGTTTCTGCATACCATGGTAATAGGAAGGGGTACGTTGACCAGATGGTGGACACAGCCTTATCGAGCCGACTGTTCTGCCGTATCAAACGGGCAGTTGGTATCACTGCCCGTTGTTTACTCCAGATTGTGGGTGACGGATGGTGGATACAGCCTTATCGAGCCGCCTTGTTCTGCCGTATCAAACAGGCGGTTGGCATCACTGCCCGTTGTTCACTCCAGATTGTGGGTGTGGAAGAAGATAGCGGTCAAGGCGGCAAGGGGAGCCGTCTCTGCACGCAAGATACGGGGTCCCAATGTAGTGACGATCGCACCATGTTCCGTCAACAGTTGTACTTCCTTCTCTTCAAAACCGCCTTCCGGACCGGTGAAAATCGCCAGCGAACGGCAGTTTTCGGAGATGACTGAACGAAGCGGTACCCCACCGCCTTCGTAGAACAGGATACTCTTCTGGAAGGAGGAGAGAGAGGCGGCGGCGGTTTTCAGGTCAGTAAAGTCGTCCACTGCCGGCACGATACCACGCTGGGACTGCATAGCGGCTTGTTCTGCGATTTTT
>CACZZU010000095.1 GCA_902785765.1 uncultured Ruminococcus sp. | reverse complement strand
TCGTAATTGCTGCCCGTAGCGGATGCGATTGCGACATCCATGTAATAACTGTCATTGCTTACTCCGTCTTTTACAAAAATAATTCTCGACCAACCGGGGTTCGATCTGACAATAGCACCATAAGCAACAACAACTTTTTTGCCTGTTGTTGCTTCTAAGTAAGTTGACAGTGCCAATGCTTGTTCAAATGTAAGCGGTTGTCCAAGATATCCTTGGGTCTGATTGCATACCCCAGAATCCATGAATCTCTGACTATGATTTGTGACAGCAACAACCTTATCGGCATACAGAGGAGGCTTAGCCTTCACAACCATATACTGCGGTCTGGAGTTATAGGGGCTTGCAATCTCGGTTGTCGGGTTGGCACTGCTGCCGCCGAGAACCGCCAGACTACTGGAAACTGTGAGGTTGCCGGAAATACCGGATACATTGTTGCCGCCCGTTGCTGTGACAGTACCACCATAAATATTGACGTTACCATCGTTGGCTCCGCCGCTGCCACAACCGATACCGGCTGCACCATAGCTACCTGTGGCTGTAACAGTACCGCCGTAAATATTGACGTTCCCGCCGCCGCCGTTGAGACCGCCGCCAATACCGGCTGCATTGCTGCCGCCCTTGGCTGTGACAGTACCGCCGTAAATGTTGATAGTTTTCGGGGCTTGTCCTTTGCCGCCGCCAATACCGGCTGCATTACTAGCACCCGTAGCAATAATCGTGCCGCCATAAATGTTTATGCTGCCAGTAGGTAAACTGGTAGCCGCATGACCGCCGATGGCAGCAGAACCCTCACCACTATAACCGCTCGGGAGAGCATCTTTAGCGATCAGTTTGCCTGTGCCGTTTTCCTGACCATAGATATTCAGAACGCTGTCACGGGCAACCATTACGCAGCCGTTTGCATTCATCGTAGCACCATCAGAAAGAATCAAATGGCAGTTGCCATTGAAAAACACTCTCTTCGCGAAGGTGATCTCTCCTTCAACAACATACCAACCATCAGAATTGCCCGAAATAGAGCTGGAGGAAGTGAGCGGCTTTGCAGTGTGTTCTTCTCTCTTGAAGGTACCGGTTGCTTCATCATAGGCAAGGTAGGCGTACAGCTTTTCCCACTGGGCATAGAGAGTTGTTCCTTCGGTTGTCATGGTATAGGATGCGTTGTCAGCATAGGAAGTACCTGTGCCGTCTGCCTTGGTGTTCCAGCCCTTGAAGGTGTAGCCGGTTCTGGTGAAGGTGTTCTCCTTGAGAGCGGCAGTTGCATCAAAGGTGATGGTCTGTGCGGACATGGTACCTGTACCGCCGTTCGCATCGAAAGTAACATCGTAGTTATTTGCCTGCCACTGGTCAGCATAGGAAGTACCTGTGCCGTCTGCCTTGGTGTTCCATCCCTTGAAGGTGTAGCCGGTTCTGGTGAAGGTGTTAGCCGTCAGGTCGGCAGACGCATCATAGTAGATGGTCTGTGCGTCCATCGTACCTTCGCCGCCGTTAGCGTTAAAGGTAACCTCATAGGGGTTCGCAGACCACTTTGCATAGAGAGTAGCACCCTCCGTCTCCATGGTATACGGAGCCTTGTCCTCATAAGTATAGGGTTCATCAGCGGATTTTGCCCAACCTGCAAAGGTGTAGCCTGTCTTGGTGAACGCATTGGCGATCAGGTTCGCTGTCGCATCAAAGGTGATGGTCTGTGCGGTCATCGTGCCTGTGCCGCCGTTAGCATCGAATGTGACATCGTAATCCTTCGCCTGCCACTGTGCGTAGAGGGCAACGGTTTCATCTTTGGAGATAGTAGCGGTCTCGCCTGCGTTGTAGCTGTCGCCGCTGCCGTCTGCCTTTGTGTTCCAGTTCACGAAGTTGTAACCGGTTCTTGTGTCCTCACAAGCCGCTACGGTAAAAGGCTTGTCAAAGGTGAAGTTTGTCTGGATATAAACGGTCTCACCTGCGGCGATATTCTTCCAGTACTGGAGCGGGTAATCATTTGGTGCCCACTGTGCGTAGAGTGTTGTGTTGCCCGCAAAGGAATACTCTTCGCCATCGTGGTAGTCATTACCTTCGCTGTCTTTCCAGCCGGTGAAGGTATAACCCACCTTACTGAACTGATTGACGCTGATAGCCGCCTTGACACCTGCATAGATGTTCTGTGTCTCCATGGTACCGGTGGCGTTAGCATCATTCTTGTCAAAGGTCAGGGTTTGCGGCTCGTGATAAACAACTGAGAAGGGACTGAAGCTCGTTGTAGTGAAGCTGATGTAACCCGTCACTGCATCGTAAGTAAACGGCTCTACCTTCAGTTCGTTGTGGTACACTGCATCTACCATCAGACCCTTGCCGACAAAGACCTTTACAGAGTATTCGGTCGTGCCGTCAAAGTCGGTGACCACAATACCATTTCTCTCAAGAGAAATGTCCATGGAAAGGGTGGTGGTGCCTTCTGCATTGGTAGCTGTCTCGTAATCGTTCACAACAACTTTGTAAGTATCAACAGGAGAAGCTACACCGGCAGGAATACCGATGGTGACGTCTGTCGGGTCATCCTTCACGGTAACCGCCGGATCGTCATCATTGTGGTCATAGGCAGCCTGCTCATCGTACATCTTATCGAAGCTGTCAGACTCGACCGTATCCTGTGTCGCATACAGTTTCACGGCAAAGCCCTGATTAACCTCAAGACCCTGATACTCATTGCCGGCTCCCTCCTGCATCTTGAGGGCAATTGTGACCTCGTTCGTAGTGGGGGCAGACTCGCCGGCGGCAAGATGACCTTCGGTCGCTACAGACAGGACAGAAGTGTCGTTCAAAATCTCTCGGAGCGTACCGATTTTTTCAAGTTTCGTCTCGACTTCACTGCGGTCTGCGACCGTGACAGCCGGATTCTTGAAGTACACATCAATAACCTCTGCGAGGTCAGCCGTTGCGGGGTCGATTGCTCCGGTCGGCAGGATGGTGAAGCGATACTTCAACGCAAGGGTACCGCTGTTGACGACCTGAAGGTGTCTGACCTGTGTATAGCCCGGCTCCCACAGATCATAGCCGAAGATAGCGTCTGTTTCGGCATCTTTCCAGACGGTAGTGTTGTCTGGTGCCTCATCACCATCTTTCCAGTTGAGCCCGACCTGTAAGGTACCGGACTTGATGATGTTACCCGAAGAGGTAACGGTGTCGGTGAACCATGCGTAGGTCGTGCCGATGAGCATACTGCCGCAAATCGACAGCGATAGCAGACTCGCTACGATGGCTCGTTTGGTCACACGTTTTTCTTGTGACATTGTTTTTGACTCCTTTCGTCATAAAGATTTATTAACAAGCGGCTTCACAACACACTCCGCCGCCGATTAACCGTAAACGCACCTGCCAACCGAAAAAACGCACGTCCACGGGACATACTTATCCCGCAAACGTGCGTTTGTATATAATATTCACCTGCAAAAAGGGTATAACTATCCTGTCTGTCTGTCTGTCTGTCTGTCTGTCTGTCTGTCTGTCTGTCTGTCTGTCTGATTGTAGGCGAACAGCATAGGTTTGTCAACCCCTTTGGAAGAATTTTATAGAAAATATCACACAGTCAGTATAGCACACCCAAAAATCCCTGTCAACCTTTTTTCATCCTTGAATTTACAATAGAAGTGCAACAGAGGAGGAGAAGCAAAAAAAGAGTGGGCTCAGAGCCGAGAATCCCTTACAATACGAATTGTCCAGAAACGCAGAAGGGAGAGACAGCAATGAGCCACTATGCCCATCTTACCATAGAAGAGCGAGAAAAGCTACTGAAATGTATTGCTGAACACACAACCATTGGCTAAACTACCCAACCTACACTAATTGGTGAGTGTCGCTCTGTTATCGTCATCTGTCACTTCCGTTCCGTAGGAAAACATTCATCAGCGTGGTGTCCCACAAGTCCTTACGAACCGACACAGATATGTCAAGAAAGTGTCCGAGAAACACCGCTGTTTTGTTTGTCAATAACTGCAAAAAGCCCAAGTACAGAGCGGCAGGATGCCGCCGCCGCCCGCCCGCCGGATAACAGCTTTTTTACCAACGGTATCAAAACTGTAATGCCCAGTTTGGCAGAAATTTTGTCAAGGATACTTGACAGTTTGCAAAGTATATGGTACGATGTAAGCACAAGGAAATGAACCGCCCCCACCGAACCACAAACGGCGGTTGCCACCCTCAACAACACCACTTGACCGCAAGACCGCTGCACCGGACGGTGCTTTGATGGATGTTCCTGCGTGTGACGGAGGTTTTTTGAATGGACAAGAAGGAGATTCTTGCAAAAAACAAGAAACAAAACCGCAAATCGCTGGACGAAAGAGAACAGCGTGTATACCGCTCTTCTTTTGGCTTTGGAGCGGTGGTGGTGGGTGTCCTGTGCCTGCTGTTCAGCGTGTACCGTGCGTTTCAGCACCTGTATTTTTACGAATATGTCACTATCATCACCGCCTACTTGTGTACGACCTTTCTGTACCAGTATAAGAGCATTCGCAAGCCCTTTTATCTGGTGGCAGGAATCGGAGCCGGACTGGCCGCTGTTTTGTGTGCCGGACTGTTCTTTTGGGTGAACAGACTATGAATGACGAGATCATCTTTCAAAACCGCCTGCGTGTAGCACGAGCCGAAAAACGCATCTCACAGGGTGACTTGGCGGAGATGGTCGGCGTATCCCGCCAAACGATCAGCTCGATCGAGAATAACCAGTTCTGTCCGAGTGCCCGGCTGGCGTTGCTCATCTGTATCGCACTGGACAAACGGTTTGAAGAGCTGTTCTTCTTTGAATAGCGGTGGGGTGTCAAACGGCGGTCGAACCGCTTTATTCGCTTACAAGTATTCTTCATATATACATTCCTCCTAAACCGGCAGCACCTCGCTGCCGCCTCGCTTACACGTTTCTCTTCATATACATTCCTCCTAAAAAACACTGATCCTCCGGTCATTAGTTAATGGTCGGGGGATTTGTGTTGGCAGGATAGGAAACCGATGCAAGCCTTTTCACGCTCAAAAAAAGGGTCTGCCACACCGCAAGGTGGGACAGACCCTTGTCTGTTATCTATTCCTCTTCAGCAGAAACAGGCACCGACACATTTTGCAGCCATTCCTTCAACGAGGCGGCGTTGGTTCGCCGGAAGGTATAGACATCACCCTGTTCTGTTGTGAGGGTGAAGGTGTCTTCATTCACCAGATGGTACTCCCCCGTCACTGCAATCGCCACATCCTGCGAAGCCAGTGGCTCAAAAAACATCGTTCCGTCCGGATCCATCGTACAGCGGGCATAGTCATACACCTGCACGGAAGATTCGCTGTATTGGATGGTGTTATCGGTTGTGGCAGCACCCATATCCACGACAATCCGTGCGGCAGGACAATGCCACACGCCCGCAGACGGCAGTTGATTTTCTGGCAAGACAGCATCGACACAGCCTGTCAGCACCTTCCACTGAAGGAACTCACCCACACCGATCAGCAACAACAGCAACAGTATGGTGACAGCGGCTATCACGCCCTTTTTGAAAGTGAGCTTTTCATTCCAATTCGGTGTACGCACGACAATCACCTCCGCAGCCGGCATCTAACGCTCCGTCAACCGCCTGAACGGTCATCGGCTATCCAACCTGCCTTCCGGTCAAAAGCATGGAGCAGGGAGCATATTTTCTGTCAGTTTGTTGAAGGACAGACTTATCGGATAAGGGCACCGGGGTTAATACCGTCCAGGAAGAGGACTTTGACCGTACCGTTGTCATCGGCAGCCAGAATCATACCGTTGCTCTCGATGCCGCACAGGGTGGCGGGCTTGAGGTTCGACACTAACACCACCGTCTTGCCAATCAGGTCATCAGGGGTGTAGTATTGGGCAATACCGCTGGCCACCGTGCGTTCGCCGACACCGTCATCCAGTGTCAGCTTGAGCAGCTTTTTGGCTCTCTTGACCGGCTCACACGCAACGACTTTGGCCGCACACAGCCGTACTTTGGCGAAATCTTCAATGCCGATCAGGGCAATATTTTCAGCCGATGCGTCTGTTTTCACGTCCTTCTGAACGTCTTTGGACGGTTCGGTCTTTTGTGCCGCAGGCACGGTGCCCGCTTGAGCGGCACTGATAAGCTGGTTCAGCTCTTCGATCTCCTTTTCCACATCAATACGCGGGAAGATGATTTTTCCCTTGTGCACGGTCACCGTACGGGGCAGGGTGCCGAAGGTATCCACCGTGTCATACGCAGTCGTTGTTTCATCGGCACCGATCTGTTCCCACACGATGGGCATGGTGGACGGCATGAACGCTGACAGCAGTACCGATACAATACGAATCGTCTCCAACAGATTATACAGCACACACGCCAAGCGGGGATAGCTGTCTTTGTCCTTGCCGAGTACCCATGGAGTCGTCTCGTCAATATACTTGTTAGCACGGGAAACTACATTGAAAATCTCCTCCAGTGCCTTATTGAGCTGGGTCTTGTCTACATACTCATCCACCTTGCCGCTGAGAGCTGTCACCTGTGCGATCAGGTCATCGTCAAATTCGCCGCTCTTCTGTTCGGCAGGCAAGGTACCGCCGAAGTATTTATCGACCATCGCCACGGTACGGGAAACCAGATTGCCTAACCCATTCGCTAGGTCGGTGTTGATACGGTTTATCATAATTTCATTCGAGAAGGAGCTGTCCGCACCGAGTGCCATCTCCCGCAGGATATGGTAACGGATGGCATCTGCTCCATAACGCTGACCCAGCATAAAGGGGTCAACTACGTTACCAAGGGACTTACCCATCTTTTTCCCATCAAAGGTAATCCAGCCGTGCACGGCGAGATGCTTGGGCAGGGGCTGTTCCAGTGCCATGAGCATAGCTGGCCAGATGATCGCATGGAACCGCATAATATCTTTCGCCACCATGTGCACGTCTGCCGGCCAGAAGGTGCGGTAATCATCGTACCGATCGTTGTCATAGCCGAGCGCGGTGATATAGTTTGACAGGGCATCAATCCACACATACACCACATGATTGGTATCGAACGTAACAGGAATCCCCCACTTGAAACTGGTACGGGACACGCACAGATCCGCCAGTCCCGGCTTGATGAAGTTATTGACCAGCTCCAATGCCCTTGTTTTGGGACGCAGATAGTCCGTTTCTGTCAGCAATTTTTCAATGCGATCGGCAAACGGTGACATTCTGAAGAAGTAGGCTTCTTCGGCAGCCTCGACCACCGGACGGCCACAGTCCGGACACTTTCCGTCCACCAATTGTGATTCCGTCCAAAAGCTCTCACAAGGGGTGCAGTACTTGCCCTTGTACTCTCCCTTATAGATGTAGCCTTTGTCATACAAATCTTTGAAGATCTTCTGCACGGCAGTCACATGATAGTCGTCCGTGGTACGGATATAGCGGTCGTAGCTGATGTTCATGTACTGCCACAGTCCTTTGAACTTTTCGACAATCTTGTCGACATATTCCTTTGGTGTCACTCCTGCTTCGGTCGCTTTCTGCTCGATCTTCTGTCCATGTTCATCCGTACCGGTCAGAAACATGACATCATAGCCCTGCATTCTCTTGTAGCGGGCGATGGAATCGCAGGCAGCCGTGGTATAGCAGTGTCCGATATGTGGGTTGCCCGAGGGGTAGTAGATAGGGGTGGTGATATAGTATTTCTCTCCATTGTGTTTTTCCATAGCTGTTTCCTCCTGTTTGGTGATATGCCGTATCAGTTCGTTTCGTCCGTCTTGATGAGATAGATTTTGTCATGCATACGGAACCCCGACTTCTTGAACAGTGCCATAGCTGCCGCATTCTTCACATGTGTATACAGCACCGGCTTCTTGTCGCAGGACAGGATACGGTTGATGATGTAGCAGCACATCTGATAGCCGATCCCCTTACGCCGTTCTTCCGCCAGCACCGCCACCGACTTGATGCGGATATAGTTATCGGTGTGTCCACCGATAACGGCATTCGCTAACATCCTGCCGTCCTTCACATAGGCATAGAGCTGCATATTCAGGTACTCACTGACCTTTCGGTCAAATTTATCATGCCAGTGAAACTCATCACAGCAGGCACGATAGAATTCCGTCACCAAACGGACGTGTTCGGGATTGTTTTTGTCCACATGGATGATCGTTTCGCCATCGTGCTCTTCGGTACATTCGTTCCCCTCATACACAAAGGCAGCCAGTGACAGTTCATCCTTCACGACGTAGCCATATTCCAGCGAAGCCAGTGCATATAAGTCCGAAAAATGGTCGGATACCTCATGTTTCAGGTAGATTTCCGGCTTGACAATCGCCGCATCACGCAGAAAGCGACAAATGTCAATGAGCTTTGCGGTATCGGTCTTGATAGCCGAAGAGGTCCATATCCATACCCTGCTGCCGTGATGCGGCAGCAGGATAACTGCATTTTTATGATCGCTATAAAGATCGTAGTCATCGGTAAAACGAGCTGATTCGATATAGTTGAACAGCAGGGCATCGTTGCGGTACTCGCTGCCACTGAAAATGGCATCATCACCGCCGATTTTCTCGAATAAAGTAGCCATTTCTTTTCCCTCCGTTTGATACAAATAATGGGGTTCTCCCAGAGAACCTGTTCTTACTATTGTACCGCAAACCTTCCTCAATTTCAATACACGATCGGCTCTTTCCTCCAAAACATTTTAAGACATTTCGCCGCCGGTGCGTGACCTCACTGGAGTGCGTGACCGCACTGGACAACTCCGCTGACGCTCCATGAAACTTGTTGAACATACAACCGTTGGCTATACTACCCAACCCACACCAATTGGTGAGTGTCGCTCTGTCATCGTCATCCGGCACTTCTATTCCGTAGGAATACATTTATCAGCGTGGTGTTCCACAAGTTTTTACGAAACGATACAAATATGTCAAGAAAGCCGTCCGAGTAACACCACTGTTTTGGTTATTGATGACTAAAAAAAGCCCAACACGTCCAGTGCGGGTGCGGGTGTCCAGTGGACACCTCTGCCGAAGGCAGAAGCACCGACCGAGCCGACAGGCGAGACCACGCACCGGTGGATTCTATCGCCAAAACCACCGGCTTACTTGT
>CACZZU010000094.1 GCA_902785765.1 uncultured Ruminococcus sp. | reverse complement strand
CTTCTCTCCTCTGGGCTTATACAGGTAGTTGCTGTCGGTACGGAAAGCATCTACATTCACAGAAAACTCCTGCACCCACCAGAAATCCGCTGCCGATGTCAGATCCAGCAGTTCCTCCACAGTTTCGCCGTTTTCGTTGACGAAACCGGTGCCGTAAACGGCATTTTCAATACGCCGAAGGTAGTCAGTGATGTATGCTTTTTGCTCCGCCGTACCAAGCGTATCGGCAGGGTCTTCCGAAGCAAACTGGGGTGACTCAAACTGGAAGGTCACCTTGTTGTCAGTCACCAACACATTATCCGAAGAGGTCTTTCCAAGGGACAGTGCCAACAGATAACCGCCGCTGACGGCAGGTTCTTCGTTGTCCTCTGCTGTCATCTCGTCAATGTTGACACGGGTCTTGTCCACCCGCACCAACTCACTGAGACAATAGCTGCCGAGATACTCTCCGTTCATCACCACGTCAACGGGCAGCATCTTCGGCGTATAAGGCATCCCCAGTTGGGTACCGATATAGCTCATCAGGCGGTTGCGAAGCAGCGTGGTGTCACTGTTGTTCGCCAACAGTGCCCAGTGGTTGTTCTTGCCCATGCCGAGCAGATCGGCTTTCTTGTCCAGCTTGAGTTTGTAGGGTTTCTTGTCCGACTTCCAAGTGGTGTTGCCCCTGCCACGAATATATTCCAGCGGCAGTTTCTCTGTATCGGTGAGAACCGTGTTACTGTAATCGCCCGTATAGCCCTCGGGCACGTCAATTTGTACGGTTCCGGTACATTTCACACTGTGGTCGGGACTGTTGTTCATCTCGTCGATGGTACCAAAACCCTCGGCCGTCTCGTTAATAGTGATGTTCACCACCGGAAGGTGGTTATCCGACAATTGTGCCGCCACAGGGACGGGCAACGTATCGGTACCGACCGCCGATACCGCTGTCACTACGCTCAACGCAGCGGCCGCACCGAGCAGCAGCGTGAGTCCCCGCTGCCAAGCGGTTGTTGTTTTTGTCATGTTTTTCGTCTCCTTTCAAAAGCCGAAAAACAGCCTGTAAGCTGTTTCAGTTCGATGATACCACGTCCCTGTATCAATGGCAAGGGGGACTTTCCGGAAAAAGTCCCCCTTGCGGCGTGTTGATAATCATAGACGATGAGCTGACCGCCCTACAAAGAGCAGTGTTCCTGTGCTGTTCCATCGTCCGTACAGCCGGTTCTGCGTGGCCGGCATGGGGCTGTCCGTCACACACCTGCCCCATTAGTTGCCTTTCAAAGTGTTGAACAAAATACGGCGGCTGCCGCCCTTGTCATCGGTCGCACCGCTGCGGGCAAATGCCAACAGAACGACAAACAGCAGGTCAAGATTCTTCTCGGCGGTATGGATACGGTAGAAGCCTTGTACGGGGATCTTGCTCTGCACCTTGTGCTGTTCGGCGTCCTCTTCGTGCACATACTGGCTGGTTGACTCTACATAGGCGATTTCTTCGCCATTACGGAAAATCGTATAGGAAGGTGTCAGCACCTTGCCGGAGGCGAACTTCGACTCCACATGGATACCGTTCTGTTTCAGATGCTTCCAGATGTACTGACCGTCCAGCGTGAAGGTGTAGTGGTTATCGAGGAGGAGAGAGTTATCCCAGTCGGTTGACTCGGCATGACCGATCATGTGCGGTGTGGTCTTGTTGTGAATATGGTCAATGAAGTCAAACCCGAAAGGGTTCGCCAGCGTGAACTTGGTCATCTTGGCTTCGTAGAGCACTTTGCGGTTTTTGTCCTCAATACGGTGACCATATTTCGGGGTACCCAGATCCGTGAGAAAATACAGTTCCCGCTGTTCGCCCTTTTCCGAAGGAGCATAGGTGATCTCCCCCTGAACCTCTTTGAGTTTCTTGAGAGAGGCTCTCTTAACGATGGTAAGCACCACTACGATCACGAGGATCCCGCCGCCGGCGATAATCAGATAGATGCCGAAGCCCATCCCCGAATGGATCGTACCGGGATTTTTGGGGTCATACTGTACCTCGACGGTGCCGCCCTTCTGATAAGTGGGGCTGTCGCTGTCGAGTTTAGCCTGATACTTCTGACCGTTGACGGTGTACTCTACCATAATGATGCGGGGCGGGGTACTGCCTTCCTCCACAACGGCCTCCGGATCATCGGCGATAGAAATAATGGTAGCGGTGGTTTTCTCAAAGCCTGCCGACTGGAAGAAGGTCATCCAGATACCGGCTCCCAATGCGATGATGGCTATAATGGCGGCGAAAATCTTAAATCCAATGCCTTTGACAGAAAACATACGCTCGTGCTCCTTTCACAGTTGTCTATTTGTGTATGTGAGCATATCACATACAGGGGTAAAAGTCAAGTGTTCCGCTGATTTTCAGCGTTTTTACCAAAATGCAGTCGATGGCATCAGCAAATCAGCGGTCAGCCTCCATGATTCGACAGCACACCAGACATTCCAGACCTATATGGCTGAAAAATTGTAAGTCGCTACCCATTGACACAGGCGAACAACCGTGCTATGCTATCAGCAGAAGCCGATGTACCGCCCTCTCGCTCCTACCGCTGCAAGAAACAGTCATTCGGCAAAAACATTTGAAGGAGGAAAACGATCCCCATGGAAAACAAAAAAACAAACACGGCCTTTGGCTGGAAAGTTCTGTCCGGTATTTTGGCAGTTGCCCTCATCACCATGTCATGCCTTTATTTTGTAGGGCTGACGAACAACAACCGAACTGCCACTCCTGCCGAAACGCCCTCTCAAACCACCAGCACGGTGGTTTCGACCCCTTCGCAGACAGAACCATCCGACACACAGCCTGCTGATGCTCTGTCCCTCTGGACGGAGACCGCTCCGCTGAAAGCCCAGCTCACCGCCTATATCAAGGCCATCACCACCGAAGGTTCCGCGGACTTTATTCCTGTCAAGAACCGTATCGCCGTGTTCGACATGGATGGTACCCTATGCTGTGAGACAGACCCCGGCTATTTCGACCATAAACTGTTGTATCACCGCGTCATGGAAGACCCCGACTATAAAGACAAGGCCAGCGAAGAAGAGAAGGCGGCCGCTGCCATTATCAAAACCTACTTCGAGACGGGGGAGTACCCCAGCGGCTTGGATGTCACCCACGGCAAAGCTGTCGCTACGGCCTTCAAGGGCATGACCCCCGATGAATTTGACGCCTACGTCAAAGCCTACCGTGATCAGCCGATGGAAGGCTACCATAATCTGACCAACGGTCAGGCCTTCTATCAACCCATGCTGCAGGTGATCGACTATCTGCAGGCCAATGACTTTACCGTGTATATCATCAGCGGCACCGACCGTCTGATCACCCGTGGATTAGCCGAAGGCACCGTCAATATCCCCGTTGGGCACATGATCGGCTCGGATGAATCATTGGTTGCCAGCCAGCAAGGGGATAAGGACGGTCTGTCCTACACCTTCACGAAAGATGATAAGGTCATCACCGGCGGTGAGTTCCTCATCAAGAACCTCAAGATGAACAAGGTCAGTGCCATCGAACGAGAGATCGGCGAACAGCCGGTTCTGTGCTTCGGCAACAGCGGCGGCGATTTTGCGATGGCCAACTTCACCATCAACCACAATCCCTACAAGAGTGCCGCCTTCATGCTTTGCTGCGATGACCTTGAGCGTGAAAACGGCAACCTCAAGAAGGCCGACAGCATGAAAACCAGCTGTGAAGAAAACGGTTACACGCCTGTTTCGATGAAAAACGACTGGACAACCATCTACGGCGAAAACGTCACCAGAAAGTGAGAATGTCCTCTA
Source organism: uncultured Ruminococcus sp. (assembly GCA_902785765.1). Lineage (GTDB taxonomy): Bacteria > Bacillota > Clostridia > Oscillospirales > Acutalibacteraceae > UBA1213. The sequence continues at coordinate 3,936 of CACZZU010000094.1, read as the reverse complement.
ACAGTCCCCTACTATGAGCCCCTCCGCAGGGAAGGTTTTACATCCTTTCCCACGCTTACTTTCTGTCAATGCTCCCTTCACAAAACGGCGGGACACTTGCTTACGATACAAGCAAGTGTCCTGCCGTTTTTCGATACTCTCATGGAAATCCATAACACGGTCATGCGGCCACAACACAAGTAGTTTCGCTGTGCTTCACCGATCATAGCAGTTCTACTTTGACATAGTTGCGGTAGAGGGTCGTTCCATCCGCTTTGTCAACCGCCATTGTGCCTACGTCCAACAGACGGTAGACCGCATTGTTCGCCATGAGGATCTCCTTTTCATTCGTCCGAACGAAACTGTCGATGCTCAAGGCTCCAAGAGCATCCATGCTGCTGCGGGACGCATAGATGATGAACAGCGTTTGGGAAAAATTGCACGCTACCTCGATGTCGGTAGTCGTGCTGATCATGATCGGGTCGGTGAAGGTGTTGCCGATGGCATCCCTCAACTGTTCCAATGTCGGAACAGCCTGCGTACCAGCTGCCGCTTGTAATTGGCTGTCATATACGCCGCTGTACAGCACCAGATCGTCACACATTTTGCCCCGATGCAGTTCTGTAAACAAGCCGTGATCCATCATCAGGTACATCTCCTCAAAGTCATCGCCGAAGGCATTGACCGCATCCGCCGTCATAGACGGGTCATGGTTTTGTGCCGCTGTCATGCCCATAAAGTGGGGAATGACCTCACCCTTGTACAGCATCGTGTAAAGCATCGCATCACGGTCAGTCGGTACGCCGTTACTTTCACAAAACGTCAAATACTTCTGGCTCCATTCGTCATACGCCTCGTTGCTGATCGTACGGTACCCGCCGTATTTGCTTTCGTCAAACAAGCTGCGATCGCCTGCAATCGACCCCAGCACCGCCGGTCGGGACATTTCAGAGGAATCGCCGCCTTGATCAGCGGGAGTGGTATAGATCGTCCGGTCGGGTATTTCGTGCCTCATCTCTTCGGGCAGCAAGTAGCAGCCACGGTATGCCGTATCCGCCAACGAAACCGCCTGCAGCGATACTTGTGCCAGCGAGTCACAGCGTTGGAAGGCGTAGTCACCAACAGACTGCACCTGACCGGCAAATGATACACGCTCCAGTGCCTTACATGCGGCAAAAGCTCGCTTACCGATGGTGTCAACAGCATACGGTACGTTGACTTCTGTCAGCTTGGAACAGCCATAAAATGCCCGATCAGGCAGTGTCTTGAGCTGTGTACCGCGAAACGTCACGGCTGTCATACCGGAACAGTTGGCGAAAGCAAAGTGCCCCAGTTCCCGCAGGGCACTCGGCAGGGCTGCCTGCGGCAGTGCCCGACAATACAAAAAGGCTCCCTTCTCGATCACTTCCACCCCATCCGGCAAGACCATATCAGACAGCTTATGACAGCCGGAAAACGCTCCTTCGCCGATCTGCTTTAATGCGTCCGGCAGCACCAGACTCTCCAGCCGATAGCAGCACTCAAAGGCATAGTCGCCGATAGCTGTCACACTTTCAGGAATCACCGCCTTGCAAAGGGTGGCACTGCCTTGAAAGCAACCATTTCCAATGTGGGTAACTGACTGACCGTTTATCGTGGACGGTATCATCACTTCAGTGTCATGTCCGCTGTAACCGGTCAGCGTGATCTGTCCGTCCGCTCCGGTCGTGTAAGTAAAATCATCTGCTGTTTTGGGGGGAGCCGTACTTTCCTGCGAGGATGATTCGCTCTGATCTGTCACAGAAGTATCTGCCAAATGGCTCGGCATGTCACTGACAGCAGATGAAACCGCTTCACTTCTCTCTGAAACAGCCGTTTCACTCACAGACGAAGAGACCGATGTCCGACTGCTTTCCGCCGCAGACACCGTGCTGTCTTGAGACGATTCCGCCGCACTCTCGTCCGAAGTTCCGGCCAAACTGTCTGCCGATGATGTTTTGCCGCCCGCAGCAGAGCCTTCGGAAGAAACATCCGGTGCAGCGGAAGGACTTTCCCCTGTCACACTAGCTGTTTGGCTTTGTATTATGTCGGACGTTTGAGAGCCGTTCTCGGCTTTTCCGCAGCCCGCCAAAGACACGGTACACAAGATGGCCAATAAACACAGCACCGCTGTGGTTTTTTTACGAAAATATCGGTTCATGGTGGTTTCCTCCTTCATATTGCCGAGAATCATCCGTGCGTGTGACATAGAAACCTTATATAAGTAACGCAGTGCATGGTCAATTGTACACACCACTATGTTCTCACCCTTATTATACAACCTCTTGTGTTGGAGAGCCTTCTCTGCCACTGCAGCGATCAAGTGAACAGATCGGCTAATTCCTCCAAGGACGACATCGCACAGAAGGCTCCTTCTGCAAAAATACCGTGCTCCCACAGATGACACCCCAGCACCTTCAATGCGTTCTGCAGCTTACGGGTAGACTCAATATCTGCCAGAGATGGTGCCGCGATACCGCTGGGATGATTATGAGCCAGCACCACATAACGTGCCTCATATTTCGCAACCAACTGTAAGATACCGCTGAAGTTAATATCCGACGAAAAGGTGGTTCCCTTGCTGACAAAGTCACAATACAGTATCTGCCATTTGTTATCCGCCAGCAGCAGAAGCACATGCTCTTCATTTTTACCGATGAAGTAGGGAAACAACATCCGCTGAATCTCCTCGTTCGTCCAACCTCTCTTGGATTGCGGTTTTTCGCTGCACTGGTAGTATCTTCTGCACAGTGTCGGCACCAGCTTCAACAATGTTCGTTCATTGAGATTCAGCCCCAGCTCTTCCTGTACAATGAGGGGCAGATCAAACACCCGTGTCGGATGGTCACAGGTGTTTATCAGCTTCTTGATGAGCATAACAACCCGGTCATCGGAGGCACAATAGCGGAGAGCCTGCCCCAACAACAGCCAATCTTCATAAGCAAGAAGCCCGTTCCTTTCGAAAAGCTGACGCAAATCTTCCCGCTTTTGCGGCGAACTTTTTCCCATATAACCTTCCCCCTTTCCGTTGTGCGGCACCAAAGTATTATAGCTGATTCCCGGACACTTTGCAAGCCTTTCACTCACATCACCTATAACGCGGCGATCATTCACAAGTCAGTTTCCTTCCACGCTGCCACACCTTACCTAAAAACAGAAGGGTGAGCTTTTTGTTGTCAAAAAGTTCACCCTGTGTTCTGCCGCAAAATATTCTATGGCGTTGCATCGTTCGGCCCTCTGCCACCAACACAAGCACCGCCCGGTATGCCCGATCACATAAACAGTGCCAGCAGAATAATCAGCACAAGATGGACGAGATGCTGCAAACGGCGGTCATACAGCAGACCAATAAACTCTCGCAGGAAAGCATTCGGGAAAAAGTACCACTTCGTTTTAGCAGATAATCCCTCCGCCCGAAAGCCGTTTTTAGCCGACAGAATATATCCTCGGAAGATGTGGTAGTTCGTAGTCGCAAAGGCGATCTTTTTCTCTTCGGGGTGATCAGTATGCTCACTGATGACCTTGTAAGAAAATCCGAAGTTCTGGTTCGTGTTGACGCTCTTATCTTCCCGCAGGATTCGTTCGGCAGGAATCCCCTGACTGAGAAGATAACGCTCTATAGCCTCTCCCTCCGAAATTATTTCATCGGAGCCTTGTCCGCCTGACGGAACAAATACAGCGTGCTTGCCGTTTTTTTCATACTGTGCTTTCTCAAAAGCAATTGCACTGTCAGCTCTGCCCTTGAGCAGTGGAGTAAGAGTTCCGTCTTTTCTGATACCACAGCCGAGAATTATAATATAATCTCTGTCATAATGCGGCTTATACCTTGTCGAAAGATATGAGCAGACAATAGTAGAAAGAAACATACATTCTATATATACGACAATATATGTAATAATGTCTTTTATGATAGTAATATTATATATTTCAAGGTTCAAA
>CACZZU010000093.1 GCA_902785765.1 uncultured Ruminococcus sp. | reverse complement strand
CATGTATTGATCGTCCCGAAGACGCATATTGCGTCTATGAACGAAGTGACACCTGAAAACAGTGCGGTCATCGCCCATATCTATGAAGTCGCTGCCCGATTGGCAAAGGAACTGGGTGTGGCAGAGAGCGGCTATCGTATGGTTTCCAACTGCGGAGCCAATGCAGGACAGACAGTCTTCCACCTGCACTTCCACTTGTTGGGCGGTCAGCCGCTGAAGACAGAGATGTGCTGATACGGAGGGAGTACCATGAAGCGACCGCTGGCGGTGATCGGCTATACTTATCTGGCTGCCTTGGTGGTCGCTTTCTTTTTGGGACTGTCTGCGTTGGGCGTTTTGTCGATTACGCTGCTGTTGGGCTTGGCTGTCGCCCTGAAAAGCTCACGGCTGCGGCGTACGCTGGTGGTGCCGACTGTTTTGGTGACTGCCTTGTGTGCGATGGGAATGCTCTGGTTCTACACGGGCGTGTTTATCACGCCGACAGACATTTGTCACGGTCAGACCGCAGCCATGGAAGCGGAACTGTGTGAGAGTCCTTACGAGCAGTACGACCGTTATTACTATCATCTGCGGGCACAAAGTCTGCGTCTGTCAGACGGTACGAACGTGCAGCACGTTCGTGTGCTGGTGTCTTCGTCCGAACCGCTGGCGATGGACTATTTTGACCGTCTTTCTGCCGAGGTGCATTTCAGTAACACCACCGCCGATTATCGTCTGGCGAAGGGCGTTCTGCTGACGGGTTATCTGCCCCGTCCGGAAGAAGCAGTCGTGATACCTGTGAGGCAAAAGCCGCTATTTTACCATGTCTTGAAAATCCGTGCTGCCTTGGCAGGCATTTTTGATGATACCCTGCCGTCAGAACAGGCAAAGTTCGTTTCTGCTTTGCTGTTGGGGGAGAAAAGTGATGTGGATGCTGCTGTGCAGGAAAACTTGCGGTCGGTTGGTTTGTCCCACATTCTGGTTGTCTCCGGTATGCACCTGTCTTTTCTGACGGCACTGTGCCTGTGGGTGCTGAAACGTGTGTTGGGACACCGTAATGTGTCGATCGGGATTTCCATGGTCTTGGTCGTGCTGTATATGGCCATCGCCGGCTTTTCCGCTTCCATCGTGCGGGCGGGTATCATGCAGTTGGTCACACTGGCAGGATGGCTGTTGGGCGAAACGAGTGATTCCTATCATTCGTTGGGACTTACCGTACTTGTCATGCTGCTGCGTAATCCGTATGCGGCGATGGACGTTGGACTCTTGCTGTCCTTTTCTGCTACACTTGGCATGATTTTTGTGGCGAATCTATTCCAAAAGGTCCAGAAAGAACGTGGGAAACTAGAACCGGAGCAGAAGCAACGCTTCTGGCTGCGTGTGATTCATGCACTGTACCAGTATTTGGTGGGGCTTATTGGCTTGACGGCTGCGGCGGTTGTATTTACGCTGCCGGTCACGCTTCTGTATTTTCGCCGCCTGCCGCTGTATGCCGTACTGACTAATTTGGCGGTGGCACCGATACTGCCCTTGCTGATGGTATCAGCGGTGCTGCTGCTGATGCTGCATGGTGGCATTTTCCTGCCCGCTGTTGTTGGTTTTCTTGTACAGTACGTCAACACGGTCGCCGAACAGATCGAACAATGGCCACTGTCCGTTTTGACGCTGTCACAGCGGTTTATTCCATGGTGGCTGGCCGGTATGGCACTATTGGCGGTACTGCTGTTGTTGTTCAAAGGTAAGCGGTACCGCCGTCGGCTGTTTGCCGTGATAGCCGTGACAACACTGGTGCTGGGAACGACATTGACGGAGTTGTTTGACCGGCAGGTCGTTCGTATTGCCGTACTGGATACGGGCGAAGGAATGACGGTGCTGTTATTACAGGAACATGAGGCAGCGGTATTATCCTGCGGCGGGGACTATAACGGGTACAATATCGTCAAAGACTACCTGAACGGCACCCAAACAAAGTCACTTTCGCTGTTGATGCTCACGGACAGAGGGTGGTCGTGTTCGGCTTATGGTGAGCGGCTTTTGTCAGACTTTCCGACCGATACCGTGCTGGTCTATGACCTGCAGCGATGGCCGGATTCGCTGCAGCAAGCCTTAACGAATGTCAACTATGCACAGTGCTGCGACAGCAAAACAGCACCGCGTCAACAGTTGATGTACAAGGACAAGACGCTCATCGCTTACAAAGACAAAACGCATCATGCGGTCTATGCTGATCTGAATGGGTATCATATCCTGATGTGTCAGGGCGAGATGGATGCCGCCCTGCTGCCGGATGACTGGCAGCAAGGTGATCTGCTGATCCTGCACGGACGCATCGACAACAAGCAGGTACTTTCTTACAACGCCGCGATCGTAGCCGACCGAGCCGATCATGCCCGGCAGTATTTGTCGCTGGCACAGCGGGAAAATATCTGGTATACATGGGATGGACAGCATATCGTGGTACGCCTGTCGCCCGATCATGCAACGGAAATAAGGAGGGAACGGCTTTGGGTAAGCTGACGGAACAGGACTTCAAACGGTCATTGACCGGCGGAAAATTCAGTCCTGTCTATCTGATCTATGGGGAGGAGAAATACCTCGTCAAACACTATACCGCCCGTTTGTGCGAAAAGATTGTCGGCAAAAAGCCGTCTGAATTTGACTATGTGAAGCTGTCGGCAGGAGCCAACTGTCAGGACATCATGGATGCTTGCGAACAGTTCCCGCTGTTTAGCGAGTATAAGTGTGTCGTTGTGTCAGACTACCGCTTTGAAGAGTTGTCGGACAGTGACGCCAAGCAATTGCTGACCTTCTGCGAAGACATCGCTCCCTCGACCGTCTTGATCTTCACGATGCCGACTCTTTCTATGGAAGCAAAGCGATCCGGTGACAAAAAAGCCACGAAGTGGCAGAAAGCAGTTACCGCCCTGCAAAAGTGTGGTACAGTGTTGGAACTGCCCCGCCGGGACGAGATCGCCCTCGAACGGCAGCTCGTCAGTTGGGCGGAGAAAAACGGCTGTTCCCTGTCGATGCTGACCGCCGCCAAAATTCTCAGTCTGTGCGGAACAGACATGACAACGCTTCACAACGAGATCGCCAAGCTGTGTGCCTATGCCGATGGACAGGAAATCACGGCAGAGATGGTGCAGTTGTTGGTCATCAAGAATACGGAGGTGCGTATTTTCGCCCTGTCCGATGCGATCATGGCGAATAACTATCAGGGAGCCTACCAACAGTTGTACGGACTGTTTGAACAAAACGAAAAACCGGAGGTCATCCTTTCGGTTCTGAGTTCAGTATTTGTCGATATGTATCGGGCGAAGGTGGCCGCCGAGAGCGGGCAATCACTGGATACGCTGGCCAATGACTTGAAATATGGCCGCCGTGGTTTTCTGCTGAAAAATGCTTCCGCCAGAGCCTCCCGATACAGTACCGATACGCTTCGTCGAATGCTGCAGGCGATTCTCGAAACAGACATCCGCCTCAAAAGCAAACCGCTGGATGCCCGCATTTTGTTGGAAACGCTGTTGGCTCGCCTGTTGTTGGAAACCAAAAAACAGCGTTGAGGGGAGGCTTTGATTTGATTACCATCAAAGAAGCCGTCATTGTCGAGGGCAAGTACGACAAGATCAAGCTGTCGAATTTCATTGACGGGCTGATCATTACCACCGAAGGTTTTGGCGTTTTCAAAGATAAGGAAAAACAACAGATGATCCGTCACTTGGCACAAGTGAGAGGATTGTTGGTGCTGACGGACAGTGACGGAGCCGGTTTTGTTATCCGCAGTTTCCTCAAAGGGATCGTGCCGCCCGAACAGATCAAACACGCTTACATTCCGGATGTGTTCGGCAAGGAAAAACGCAAGGTCGCTCCTTCTAAAGAAGGCAAACTGGGGGTCGAAGGACTGTCAGAAGCCATGCTGTCTGAAGCGATTATCCGTTCGGGAGCAACCTGCACCGTGACCGATCACCGCCATCCTGCTTCCGGCGATATTACCAAAACCGACCTCTATCTGTTCGGGCTGTCGGGCGGTGAACGGGCGGCCGCCAATCGTGACAAACTCAAGAAGCGGCTGAATCTGCCGCAGAAGCTGACGGCCAATTCGCTGTTGGCGGTGCTGAACTGTTTGATGACGCGTGACGAACTTGCACGATTGATGAACGAAGAAGGAGGTGACACCGCACCATGTGGAAAGTAACACTGCTGGGAACTGGCGGCACGATGCCGCTGAAAAACCGCTGGCTGTCCAGTTGTTTGTTAGCCTATAATGGTCATGCCATTCTGGTGGATTGCGGTGAAGGCACACAGATCGCTCTCAAGTGGGCAGAACAGAAGTCAAAGCCTATCGACACCATTTGTCTGACGCATTTTCATGCGGATCATGTGTCCGGTTTGCCGGGGTTTCTGCTGACGCTGGGGAACGATGGCCGCACCGAACCGCTGACGATCATTGGTCCTGTCGGCGTAGAGCGGTATGTTCATGCCCTGTGTACTATCACGCCGAATCTGCCGTTTGATTTGCGGTTTCGTGAAGTCACCGATGATACGGTGATGGTCATGTCCTCATCCATCGAGATACGTCCCTTCCGTGTTCGTCACGGTGTGCCGTGTCTCGGATATAGCTTTACTCTGCCGCGAGCCGGTCAGTTTGATCGTGAAAAAGCCCTGCAAAACGGTGTTCCGATGCGAGTTTGGTCTGTTCTCCAGCACGAAGGCACGGCAGAGTGGGAGGGACAGCACTACACCGCTGATATGATTCTGGGACCTCCCCGCAAGGGAATAAAAGTCACCTTCACGACCGATACCCGTCCCACGCCCAATATCGTTCGATTCGCCCAAAACAGCGACCTGTTCATCCGGTCATATGCTCTATGCCGAAGCGGCTCGTCTGGCACAGCAGGCTAATGTCAGGCGACTCTGGCTGACACATTTCAGCCCATCCATGCCCGATCCGGAAGTCTTTCTTCCGCAGGCGACGGCTCTTTTCCCGTCCACGGAATGTGGTTTCGACGGAAAATCTACCGACCTTTGCTGGACGGAAGAGGAGCAGGCAGGCTCACTTTGCTGACAGCAATGTGATTGGCCTGCGGGATTTCCCATGCAGCAGCGGACACCTCCTCGTGCAGCACGAGAAGGTGTCCGCTGTTTTGCTGCTTGTGATTTTTTCGTTATGGGTTCTTGCGTTCCGCCTTTAGTTTATGGTAGCGGTGATGGTGTTGCCGTTTCCATAGCGGGTTTGGTTGATCTGGATGGAAGAGAGGATCTGTGAGAGGACATCCTGATAAGCTGTGAGCTGTCCTTTGGGAGCAATCATGTCTTTCGCACTGACGACACCGTACAGACCCGTGAGCTGTGAACCGTTGTTGAGCAGGGTGGCGGTGTAGTATCCTTCGTAGGTTTTACCGTTTTGTACCACATCCATTGTCAGCAGCTTGGCATCCAGATAAGTGTCCGGATGTTCGGCAGCGAACCGCTTTTGTTCGTCTGTCTGAATGGCACTTGTCACGGTACAGGAGGTAATGGTACTGTCCGCACCCGCTACGGCATCGACAAAAAAGGACTCAACGGTCGGTGATTTCATCGTGAAGGCGGCCACGGTGTAAAAGTCGATATAATCGACCATATAGTCGCCGCTGGGATCTTTTACACTAACGATCGTGCCCGAACCGGTATCGCCGTTTTGATACAGGTCACGGACGGTAACATTCCAGCCCTTGGGGGCTTGCAGACTGACATACTGGTCGCTGTAAGTTGACCACTCCAGACCATTTACAGCAGAAGGCAGTCCGGTCGTATCACTGCCGTCAGGAAGACCGGTGGAGGGCGTCGGCAGGCTTGTTTGTGTTGGCGGAGGATTGCTCACCGCAGTGGGATCAAGAGGATTCAAGGGAGCAGTACCGCCGCTGTGGGAGGTTTGATTGCCGCTGGAGCAGGCCGTCAGCATACTGACGGACAGAAACAGAGTCATTGCCAGAGCAGATAACTTGGTGGACTTCATCGTCAACACTCCTTTACGTCAAAAAGTAGGGTCTTGTGAGGAAGAACGAGGGAGTCTTCCTCCGGACAACACCTCTTTTACTGCTATTATAGCACACAGTGACTTCTTTGTCTATGATTTTACCCATGGAAATCAACGCTGTCCGGTCAGTCACATGGGAGGATGAGTTTTTGCTGTAAGAATGCACAGTACAGGGGGTTCAGCGGGTCATCGGGAACAGCAGAGGAATCGTTTGCAGGGGCATCCACGTTCTTGACTTTTGGAGGGGGATGGTGTAGGATAGGAGATGATTTTGGAGAAGGAGAGGGCATGAGGAACGTATGAGCGGCACAAGCGGATATAAAACACGACAGAGGGAGTCGATCCTGCGGTATATGACCGAACACAAAGACAGTCATGTCACGGTCAACACCATCAGTGACTACTTATCTCAACAAGGAACGCCTGTTGGCACAGCGACGATCTATCGGCATTTGGAAAAACTGGTCGAACAGGGCATGGTACGCAAATATATGGTCGATGCTTCGACCGGAGCTTGCTTTCAGTTCGTGACGCCTGACCGTCAGTGCCATGAACACTACCATCTCAAATGTGAACGATGCGGCAAACTCATCCATCTGGAGTGCCATTTCGCAAAGGAGTTGGCGAACCATATCTACGCCGAACACGGTTTTGCCATCGACCCCCTGCGGACGGTCTTTTACGGTATTTGTCAAGAATGTGCCGCTCCTGCGGCGGCAGCAGAGGAGGAAACAACACATGGATAACACAGTCATGGTCATCTTGCTGATCATTTGCGGCATCCTGATCGGGGCGGGCATTGTCACTTCATTGGTGATGAAAAAAATGAAGGCCCCCGAAAACGCTCTGACGATCTCGATCTTGTTGACCTGTTTTTTTGCCCTGATCGCATCGGGTATTCTGGTCTTTTTGGTGTCGGTCAACATGATGCAGGACTATGTGAATATCCGGCGATATACGGAATATTCCTTATCCGGAGAGGACGGTACGGTCTTGCTTATCAAAGAGTATGCCTCCCGTGAAAGTACGGGGTTTGAGGTCTATCGTGCGGATGATACCGATAACCGGCTGGCGGAAATTCCCACCGATAAATACCTGCCGTTTTTGATGGGGGAATACGAAGCCGAGTGGCAGGACAACACGGTAACGATTACCTACACCTTCCATCGGACGGAGGACACCTATCAGGCCAAAAGCGTTACCGTCTCTTTGAAGGACGGAACGGTCAGCAAGGCAGCCGTCTCGGACAAGGACCTGCGTTCTGCTCCCAATGCGAAGAAACCGGATCCTTCTGCGGCGAGTGCTGCATAAGAAGTGAGAAAGGAAACCGGCCGAAAGATACTGACCATCTCATGCTGTGACTGTCGGGGCGTATGATAAAACAGCCGTGCCCATGCCTTCGCCGGAACAGGTGCTTTTGTCAGGAAATAAAAAATCCATGGTGGGAAATTGTGCAAAGTGGTGAAAACCACGACGTAAATATGACAAACTGAATAAAAAGTGCACTCTCTTGTTGTGCGGTATGCTGACAGTTCGTTTTTTTGCCGAAAGAAAACGACCTCCGTCTTCCACGACTTGTGGAAAATCGTGTTTTACAAACGGTGGGAAATGGGGTACAATCAGTATAGCGACGGGTCGTTTTTACAACGTCCCGAATTTAAGACGACAGGAGAGTGTTTTATTTTGAACAAAGAACAAACACGCAGAGGGCTTCCGTCCCGTGTAGGCAGTGCTTTGTTGTCACTGACTATTCTGGGTGGTGCGGCGGCAGGGCTGGGCAGCACGGCCGCCTTTACACCGGAAGCCGCCGCTGCTTCCGCGGCAACATCCGCTTTTGCCGCCACAACTGCCACCGATTACGGTTTGGCGGGCACCTCTCAACAGGGTGTGACCCTGCATTGTTGGAACTGGTCGTACAATAACATCCGCAAGTATATGAAAGATATTGCGGCGGCCGGCTTCACCTCCATCCAGACGTCCCCTGTGCAGCAGCCGAAGGATTACTACTGGGAAGGCGTTGCCTATGGCAACGTAGGGATTCCCGATGGTACCGGCGGTTATGAAGGCAACTGGTGGAAAGCCTATCAGCCTGTGACCTTCTCTATCTGCGACAACGGCTATACCTGGTACGGCAACAAGGCCGAATTTAAGGCAATGTGTGATGAGGCAGAAAAATATGGTGTCCGTGTGATCGTGGATATTGTCGCCAATCACATGGGCAACATTCAGGGCTACAAAATCGCTGACAAAAGTCAGTCGCTGGCAGAACAGCAAAAGGCTGTCATGGATGACATTTCGCCGCAGGTCGGTGAATTTTGGAACAAGGCCATGCTGACCGACCCGAGTTACTGGCACATCAGCACCTCATGGACGCACAGCAGCGACGGTCGTTTTGACGTTACACAAGGCAACATGGGAATGCCCGACCTGAACACAGGTGACAAGAAAGTACAGCAGATGGTGCTGAATCTGCTGAAAGAGTGTATCGACTGCGGTGCAGACGGCTTCCGCTTCGATGCCGCTAAACATATCGAGACACCGAAAGATAATGCCGCTTTTGCCAGCGACTTCTGGGATGTGGTGCTGGACGGTGCCAGAGACTACTACAAGAAAGTCAACGGCTATGACGGGGTGTATTTCTACGGTGAGGTTCTGAACCGTCTGGACGATGTCAACGCCGAGAACTACTATCTGAGCAAAATGTCCATCACCGATAACTCAAAAAGTGACAATCTCCGCAACAGTGTGATGCACGGCAGTGTGGAAGCGTTGGCAGACAGCGGCTTCAACAGCTATATCCATGGCAAAGGCGATCACTGTGTCCTGTGGCCTGAATCGCACGATACCTATATGGGCGGCGGTTCATCCTATGATGCGAATGATCGTGTCATCAAGCAGGTGTGGGCAATTATCGCCTCCCGCAAAGATGCGACCGGTCTGTTCTTTGCCCGTCCGTACTACTCCAAAGACATTCTGGCAGGGGATGTTTCTAAAGCCCGGCAGTCTTATGCGACTATTCTTGAAAATATTGACGAACAAACACAGCTCGGTGATGTAGGTACGCTCACATGGGCTGATCCGGCGGTTGTGGCCGCCAACCGTTTCCGCAACTACTTTGTCGGACAGAGTGAGAAACTCGGTTCCTCTGGTCATACCGCTTATAACCTTCGCGGCAAGACGGGTATTGTCATCGTCAGAGGAGAAGGACCCGGTGCAGTTTCTTTAAGTGTAGGGATGCAGGACGGCACCTACTACGACCAGATCACGGGCGAAAAGTTCACCGTATCGGGCGGTGTTGTCAAGGGTACGGTCAAGAATGCAGACGGTATCGCCGTAGTTTACAATCCTTCCAAGGACTACGGCAAAGTCAATCCGGTGGAACCCACTGTCATTCGTTTGTCGGCGGAATCTGCCACTGGCTCGAATATCTTCACCACTGACAATGTGGCGGTCACGATGAACAACCCGGGCGGCAGTACCGTGAAGTATACCACCTCCGAAGGTATCTCAGGCACCTTCTCAACCACGACCAAAACCATCACAGTCGGCAACTATACCGCTACCGGTGATAATGTGTCGATCACGATGACCGGCACCAAGGACGGTATTACCAAGACCAAGACCTACACCTTCACCAAGAAGGTCATCAGTTCAGAGTATCCCACCCTGAACAAAGGCGGTGTCGTCTTTGACAATGCCGGCTATGGCTGGGCGAAGGTCTACTGCTATGTATACGATGAGTCGGGCAGTTCTGTTGTCAATAATGCCGGCTGGCCGGGGGAATTGATGAGTCAGGAACAAAACGACTACTGGAGTTATGAATTTCCCTCCAAATTTACCGGCAGCGTCAACATCATCTTCAACAACGGTTCCGGCGTACAGTATCCCAGTGGTACCGGACTGGCACAAAGTGCGACTGCCAAGAAGCTGTTCAAGGATCAGAAACTGGTTGATCTGCCTGCCTCTGTGAAGACGCTTTCCGTGGATCTGACTCCTTCCGTCACCAAAGCATCTGTGGGTCAGACCGTGACGTTGAAAGCCGCTGCCGCCAATGCGAACGGTACCGTGAAGTACACGTTCCTGCTGAATGACGGGACGACCCTCAAGGCGGCTTCTACGGCGAATAGCTGTACCTGGACGCCGACCAAAGCCGGTACGTATACCGTGGCTGTCAAAGCACAGGACAGTGCTTTAAGCATTACTTCGACCGCCGTTATCACGGTGACTGCTTCCGGCACTCTGACCTCCAATGCCAGTGTCAGCAGCAGTGAGCTTAAACTGGGCAGCAGTGTGACCTTGAAAGGGGCGGCTGTCGGCGGCAAAACCCCGTATCAGTACGCTTACTACTACAAGAAAGCATCCGCCTCTGCTTATACCCGCATCAAAGATTACAGCACAACGGCCAGTGTGACTTATCAGCCGACTGCCGCTGGTACCTATACGCTGCTCATCAAAGTCAAAGACAGTGCCGGCACGATCATTTCCAAGACGTTCCCGCTGACGGTCACCTCGTCTGTGGCGACTTTGAATAATACCTCTGCGGTGTCCGCCGCCTCGATCACGTTGGGCAATACGGTGACACTCAAAGGCAGTGCCACCGGCGGCACGGGTACCTATCAGTACACCTACTGGTACAAAAAGAGTACCGCATCGGCTTATTCTAAACTGAAAGACTACAGCACAACGTCTTCTTACACATTCAAACCGATTGCAGCGGGGACTTATGATATACTTATCAAAGTGAAGGACAGCAGCGGCACGATCGTTAAAAAGACCTTCAGCCTGAAGGTCACAGACAGCGGTCTGACGAATACCTCTAAATTGTCCGCTACGACAATCACATTGGGCGACACCATCCGTGTGACTGCTTCTGCAACGGGCGGCAGCACGCCTTACACCTACGGCGTATACTACAAAAAAACGAGCAAAGACACATGGACGACCGTTCAGTCATACAACACGAACCGTGCCATCGTTATTAAACCGGCCGCTGCCACTTCATACGACGTATGTGTCAAAGTGAAGGACAGCACCGGCAAGATCGCCAAGAACTACTACGTTGTGAAAGTCACGAAGTGACCCGTCTTCTGTGTTGCTTGACACGACACACACCTGTGCATTTGCAGCACAGATATACTTACCTATCCAAAAACGCCCTTCACAGGTACTATTCCTGTGAAGGGCGTGATTATTTTGTGAAGAGCAAAAAGTCGGCATCGTGCAGCCGATAAAAACGGCTGCACGATACCGACTGTCTTTTGTTCTGCTGAACGGTCTGTTGATACAGTGGATGGTTCCCCCTTAATAACGACCCGCCTGTGTCCGGTGACCGCCTGTTGATGAAAGATCACTCATCCGCTGGTTCTTGCGGATATTCAGGATAGTTTTGTGAAGTGTTCGAAGGTATCTCGCTTTGCTTTGCATACTTGCCGCTGTCGATAAGGTCTTGTGCATAGGAGGATACTTTGGACAGACCTTCGTTGTTCAGCAGGTCAGCGCTTTTTGTAATCAAGTCCTTGAGTTCCCGGTCTGTGTTTTCCATGGCCACTATTTCACCGTTGATCTTGATATACGGACTCAAGCCAAGAAGATAGTCGACCGACACGTCAAAATATTTTGCCAGCTTCATCAATGTTTCGCCGTTCGGGATCCCTCCGTTTTTCCACTTGCTGATAATACCGGAAGATAAGCCGATCTCTTTTCCGATGGGATTCGGACGCTTGCCGTACTGCAGGCATAGATTGTAAAACCTCTTCCAAAACATAATAGTGTTTACCCCCTTTAACAGTTAGGATGTTTGTGCTGTAACATGGTCAACGGATCACAGGGTGTCCTGCCTGATGCAACATAAACAGAAAAAGGATGCACCTGTTTATCGGTTGGTGTCCGATCATACGCATGTTCGCCCGGCGGTAAAGTCCAAAATATTACCGTCTAACGCTACTTTCATCTTACCACACCTGTGTCTCAATTACAAGCCTAAATTTATACAAAAAGATGGATTTTTTATGCACATCATTGAAATGCACAACTAAAGTGCAAAAGCAGAAGATGACTTTGTGCAGATTTTCCTGCCTTTTTGTTAAATTCTTGACAGAAAAAAGCCTCTGACGACAGCTTTCTCAAATGAAGCGAAGGGAGAGGGCACGATAGTACTAAATAGTCAACGACCTAAAAATCGGTCGGTTGACTGTTGTGAGGATACCACTTGTCTCCTGACTCATAAGATCATGCTTTTAGCATCTTGCACAATGTCCCTGCTGATTATTCATTTCTGACGGTCGAAGAACGGGCATGGGCAGACTGCTGTCTGATGAGTATGTGGTGTGGAATAGGTATGTTCGGTATGATGTGGTGTTTACCGAGAGGGGGAGCAGAAAGGCATCAAAGCGTATCAGAAGAGGATACCAAAAATAGACTTCCTCGGAAACTTCCGAAGCACCGTCTTACTTGTCTCTTCTGCGCCGGGCTTTGTGTCTCTCCCTTGCATTACACCAAGTAGTGCTGCACTCGAGACGCTTCGCCCGGCACAAAATATCCTGCGTAATACGGCACTTCTCC
>CACZZU010000092.1 GCA_902785765.1 uncultured Ruminococcus sp. | reverse complement strand
TCACATAGTTTCCTCCCTGTCAGCGGTCATTCCTGCTATTTTTGCTTGCTCTGCGGATGGACAAAATCCCTGCTGCAATACACAAAACAGCCGCCACAAGGTACACCACGCCGACAAAACCAACCGGTGACCCCATCGCTATCTGTCCCACCTGTTCCTCCTGCACGATGTCTATGATGGCCTTCCAGCCTATCATCCCTCCGATACACAAAGCGGCTATCCCCAACAGATAGTGATACGCCTTGCTCTTTCTCATGCCGCAGTCACCTCCCCTGTCCGATACCAAACAGTACACCCAAAATGACCGGTCAGCCCATAGAAAAGGTGTCCCTTTGTTGGACGGCAAGAGCGTCACAGCGTTCGTTTTCGGGGTGTCCGTTGTGCCCCCGCACCCATGTGACGGTCAAGTGGTGCACCTCCAACAGGGACAGCAGTTCGTCCCATAGTTCAGCGTTTTTTGCCTTGGTCTTGTCGCTCTTGACCCAGTTGTTTTTCTTCCACGACTTCGCCCACCCCTTGGTGATGGCGTTGCAGACATACTGCGAGTCGCTGGTAAGGTGTACGGCACAGGGTTCCTTGAGGGCCTTGAGTCCCTCGATAACAGCCATCAGTTCCATGCGGTTGTTGGTGGTAGCAGGTTCTCCGCCGGACAGTTCTTTCTCATGTCCATGATAGCGGAGGATGGCACCCCAGCCGCCCGGCCCCGGATTGCCGCTGCAGGCTCCATCCGTAAACAGTTCCACTTGCTTCATGCTATGACAGCTCCTTTCCGTTGTCGGTCACGATTCGTTGACACGCTTTCCGGTAATGTGTTCCGGCGTGAGAGCAAAGACCAGCACACCTGCCCCGAAGTGCTTGATCTCGTTGTCGATATAGTCGTTGTCGCTGGTAAAACACAGACTCAAACGGCGGCAAATGTCGATTGCTTCAGCGTGATCGGCAACGATCTCTATTTGCCCGAAGACAATGACACTGCGGAAGTCCAGTGACCAACTGCCTTCACGGGGTGTGCCACTGTCATACACACAGAAGGACGCTTTCGGCTCCCGCAGAAAGGCATCGACCTTGTGCCCTGTCCTGCCGCTGTGGAAGTACAGCCTGCCGTCCTCTGGACAGTAATAGTGGTTAATGGGCAGCCCATAGGGATAGCCGTCATCGCCGATGACGGACAAAACACCCCGCCGCTCGTTTTTCAGCAGAGCAACACATTCCTCACGGGACAATGCTTGTTTCTGCCGGACAATTTCTCTGAACATATCGTTTCCTCCTGATGATTCGGTGACTTTCTTCCTCCATTATACACGATTCCGCTCCCAATAGCAAGAACCTCCCCTGTTTTGACACGGAAATCAAGTTTGGTCGGGCAGTTACATGGGGAAAACCCTTTTCTAGCGGAAAAAGGGTTTTCCCCATGCCCCTTTCCTAAAACCGTTGCGTTTTTGTAAGAAATATTTGCAAAAGCAGCGTCCCCCCCAATTGGATCACTGTTCTTTCAGCTATCAGATTTTGAAAATTGATTTCCGTGCTGTTTTGAGCCGTCAGCTCCACGAAGAAAACCATTCCCTCCCCAACGTATCACTCCATATATATTGTTCACATTTTCCGCAAAAAAATCTCCCTCTCTCCAAGAAGAGGGAGATGCCCACCGCTTTACCGTTTTTCGGAAGCGGTCTCTGCGGCATTGGCTTTCGCCTGTGCTTTCGCTCGTTCCCGCTGACGAAGACGGATAAACGGCGGTTTGTCGTTGTTGTACAGGAACATCAGCACCGCCATCGCTACGATGACCACATAGCCGATGATGCTGTACATATCGGGCAGTTCTCCCAAGAAGATCACACCCAACAGAGTCGCAAAGATGATCTGCGAGTAATCGTAGACGCTGATCTCACGGGCAGGGGCATGATAGTACGCTGCCGTAATGCTGAACTGTCCGCCGGTCGCCGCTAAACCGGCTCCCAGCAGCATTAAAAGCTGCCACCACGCCATAGGGTGGTAGTCAAACACTAAAAACGGCAGCATACTCAAGCAGGAAAATGCCGAAAAGAAGAACACGATGAGGGAACCGTTTTCCCCTCGATTGCCAAGTATCCGCACCATCGTGTAGGCAAAACCGGCACACAGACCGCCCATCAGACCAATGAGGGACGGAAGGACGTCCACATTCTGAAAAGAGGGTTTGATGACAAACAACGATCCGATGAATGCGATCAGCACCGCCGCCCCCTGAAAGAATGTCAGCCGCTCTTTCAGCAGCAGGAACGAGAACAGAATCACGAAGAACGGCGACATCTTGTTGAGAATAGAGGCATCCGAGAGCGGGATATGCCCCAAGGCGTAGAAATTGCAAACGATGCCGATCGTGCCAAGCGATGCCCGCAGCAGCAGGAACTTCAAGTTGCCTTTCTGCCAGCGGAAGCTGCTTTTACGGCGAATAATCACCGCAGCAGCAAAAAACATTGCCACCAGATTGCGGAAAAAACTCTTCTGGAAGGCGGGGATGTCCCCCGACATTCTTACGAACAAATTCATCACTGCGAAGCAGAACGCCGACAGGATAATATACAGGATCGCCCGATAGGAGCTTTTCACTTTGCCGGTCGACATAACAACCACCCCTTTCGTCTGTGCACCACAAGGGCGGGTATCTCGACCTTGTGGTAAAAGCGGCAAAATAGTGCAGGGGGAGAACCTTTGTCCAAAGGTTCTCCCCCGTTGGTCTGTCCGTGAACGCCTGTCTGCCGTCCGATCAGAACAGATAGGACAGGTTGGTATCGGCGGCCAGATTGTCCAGCGAGTACAACAGCAAAACCGCATCGGCCTTTTCCTGTTCGACCAGAGCGGAGACTTCCTTCTTGTAGTATCGCAGGTCAACCATAACAATATTCCGGTAATGCTGCGACAGGAACGGCACCAACGTATGGGCATAGGAATCTTTGATGACGATGAGTGTACCGCCTTCGGCAGCCGTATTGGTGATACGCACCAGACTATGGTTGCCGTCCAAAAAGACGGGGTACTTGTCGTCATTTTTAAGCTGTTCCCGGAAGAAATAGCTGCTGCCGGTCTTGTTGTCCTGTCCGTCATGAATGGCTACTGTGACAGCATCATCGGGCTGCTGATGGTTCGACCACAGTTCTACCGTATCAGGGGGCAGGAACCACAAAGCGGCTTTGGCGTAGGATGTGCCGTAGAAACCCTTGACTTTCTCTTTGTCAAAGTCCCTTTCGGCCAACGGGGTGTAGCCCATCGCCGCTCCTAACAAACGGTAACATTCAAAGGCACCGTAGGACGTCCAGTGATGGTCGGTCTTATAGTAAAGCTGCCGCTTGGCGGCTGCTTTGGCGAAGTCTTGCTGCACATCGACAAAACGGACATTCTTGCCCAGTTTTTCACGGAAAGCGGTGATCCACTCGGCATCCCTATACGTCTCGTGAACAGCGGGCAGTTTGTCGCTGTTGACCGCTCCGGAAGACGGAACGACCGTCATATACACAGGAATATTGTCAAGGTCATCAGCAAACTCCTGAATGTAGCCAGCGTTTTTCAGCAGCGTTTCACCGTCCTGTACCGGCTTCGGGAACAGATAGTTGTCCTGTCCGAGGTAGATACCCTTGGCTCCGTTGCGTCCGGACAAAAGATCGTAGTCGGCATTCAGTCCGACAAAAAAACTGCGGGCCGGCATATGGTCGGACAACCATGTATCCAGACTTTTTTGAAATGTACCATCGGTCAGTGTCTCCGTGTTACATTCCGGAAACGCAGCAAGGGTGCGTTTTTCTTGCGGAGAATAGCTGTCCTTCGGCAGGACGAGCCATAACACCATCATCGTGAAAATGAACCCGACAAACAGAAATGTCGGCAGATATTTAACAGCCTTCATAGGCGTACCGCTCCCTTCTGTCAGAACTTGAAGTACAAAAACGGGTTATAGCTGCTGCTGGCCAAGGAAGCCGTGCAGAGCAGCATGGACAGCACGCAGCCCACGTTATCCACAACCATCCGCAAGGGCTGCCACTTGATTTTGTGGTAAATCGTGGTGAACAAGGGCGTAGACACCAACAATGCCGCTATCAGCAACGGAATATAGGCAATAACCGTTGGCAGCACCTCGCTGCTCATCATCCAGCCGTTCGCTCCAAACAGCCGTGCTGCAAACCGCATCATCTCGGACATATCCTCGAAGTAAAACAGCACCCAGCCCAGCACAATAAAGATCAGGGCGTAAATGTGCCCGCACACCGCCGGCAGTTTTTTGAGCAGTTTCAGTAGGAAAGACTTCTCGATGATCAGCAGGAGACCGAAATAAACGCCCCACAGGATGAAGTTCCAGCTTGCCCCGTGCCACAGACCGGTCAGGAACCACACGACGCTCATGTTGATGATTTGCCGTCCCAATCCCTTCCGGTTGCCGCCCAACGGAATATAGACATACTCACGGAACCATGTGCCGAGAGAGATGTGCCATCGCCGCCAAAATTCCGTGATACTCTTGGAGATATACGGGTAATCAAAGTTCTTGATGAACTCGAAGCCAAACATCTTGCCCAGACCAATGGCCATATCGGAGTAGCCGCTGAAGTCGAAGTAGATTTGGAAGGTGTAGGCGATGATGCCGACCCATGCCCCCAACGCACCAGCCGATTCACCACTCTTGCGGAGGGTATCCCACAACACGCCCATCTGGTTTGCCAACAATACCTTCTTCGCCAGACCGATCAAAAACAGCTTCACGCCGTCCGTGAACTGCTGTAAGTTCTCACGGCGGTGCACCAACTGTTCGGCCACATCCTGATAACGGACGATCGGTCCTGCAATCAACTGCGGGAACAGTGAGACATAGGTGCCAAAGTCGATGAAATTCTTCTGCACCTTCACGGTATTGCGGTAGACATCAATCGTGTAAGACATCGTCTGGAAGGTATAGAAGGAAATACCGATGGGAAGAGAAATCTCCAGTATCGGGATGTTCAGGAACGGCAGCACAAACTGCAGTGTCTCTCCCAAAAAGCCCACATACTTGAAGAAGCCGAGCAAACCGAGGTTCAGGATCACAGCGATCACTAGAATAAGCTTGGACAAGCTCTTTTTTTGTCGTCGAGCCCCCAACAGGATACCGGCAACGTAGTTGATAACGACCGACACCATCATCAGCAGTACCAGCATGGGCTCGCCCCATGAATAAAACACAAGGTCAACGACAAAGAGTGTCAGATTCCGAAAGCGTCTGGGTGTAATATAGTAGAGCACCAGCACAATCGGCAGAAACACAAACAGGAAGATAAAGCTGGAAAAGACCAAAGAACCACCCCTCTTAAACAGAATGAAATCCGTTCGCACAAAGGCAGAACGGATTTGAACACACGAAAAACGAAATGTTGCCCACAACGGATGGAAATGGTTCGTGCCGTCCCTGCAGGTCATCTTGGCCCACAAAATGCACTTCACCTATGCACAGCGGCGGCAAGACAGAGGCATTCCCATCCTCCGGCAACATTCGATAATGACAGGTCAAGCGTGGGCGAACCGCTGTTTTTATTCCAACAGCCGTCCGCCGCCCGTGACTGTTTTCTTTAAGGCGGCACCTTTCTGCGAAAGATGCCGTCAGCCATCCTTTATCAGCCCTTGATGCTGTCGTTGAAGATCTTCTTGATGTCGTCCGCGTTGTTGGAGATCACCAGACACACATACTGACCGTTGGTATCCACGGTTGCCTTCTCAATCATAGCGACCTGTTCAGGGGTGTAGTTCTTGATAACATTGTAAATGGAATCAAGGTTGGCCTGCAGCTTGTCCTGAATATCCTTGATGTCGCTGTCCGCCTTTGCCTTGATGTAGATCACCTGATCCTGGGTGACACCATCGTTGCAGTACATACCGGCAAAGTCATCCATCTGCTCTTCGGTGATACCAAAGGTACGCTGAATACGTTTGGCGGTATAATCAGACGTATCGCCCGGGAAGGTCACCTGTGCTTTCACAGCGGTTAGGGCTGTTGACAAGACAGAAGTACCTTCGGCAGGCGTACTCTCGGTAGTGTCAGAAGCGGCCGTGCTTGCCGTGGTGGAAGCCGGTGTGGTGCTGCTGGCAGTGGTGGTGCTGTTGCTGTTGCCGCCGCAGGCACACAGTGTCAGGGCAAGAGCGGCAGCGGTTAGAGCAATAAAAATCTTCTTCATGGTCATGTTCCTTTCTCTCTTTTCATATATAGTTGTTTAATCAAGCCACAGAGTGGCTTATCGGTATGTTTGACGCTGCACAGCAGCGTATTGTTGAGCGGACAGTCAGCAGTTCCTTTCTGCTTGCTGTCCATCCTGACGAACATTTTCCTCCGCAAAGTGGTGTCTCTGCTGTGCAGTGTGCTGTACCGGCATTGTCGGACAGACAATCCTCTCGGCGGAGTTTCCTGACCGGACGCTGCGTGTGCGTCACGAATCTCTATCGTTCGTTTTTACTGAACGTGGGTCTTCAAGTAGTCTACCCAAACACCGCAGCCGGTGTCGGAGAAATGCAGTCCCATCGCATCGGGGTCACCGCAGTATTCATATACCAAATTGCCGTTGCCGTCTTCCATAGCGGAAGCTACATTGAGCCAGCGACAGCCCTTTTCTTCGGCAATCACCTTCGCCTTCTCGTTGAATTGGGCGATGGTCGTGTTATTCAGATCGGTAAGCTGCATATTCTCCAACATCGGAGTAACTGACTCGATGTAGATGACCGTATCGGGACAGCGTTCCTTGAGCTTGTCCACGACCTCTTCCATCGCTTCGGCGGCACCGTCTACGCCATACAGACCAATGTCGTTCATGCCCAACATGACGAACATCTTCTTCGGTTGGAGCATTTCGGCTCCATCAAAGATGGTGTACTTCACACCCTCATACACGGGATGGACGTTGTCTTCACGGTCGATGTCCCACAAGCAGTTGTTGTAGCCCAGACTGCCGGCACATAAAAAGGCTGCCTCTCCCACTGCTCCAGTATCGGCATAGTAGGACAGCTTCAACGTCACACTGTCACCGATAAACAGGGCATCGTCAAACCAAGCGGCAGCTACGGCTTCTCCGGCAGGGGTATCTTCGGACACGCCGGTCGGCTGGTCAGATTCTTCCCCTTCCGACACTTCTGTACGGCTATCCGTATCCTCGGTACTTTCTGTACTCTCGGTGCTCTTGGTACTTTCCTGACCTTCTGCACTCTCAACACCCTCGGCAGTACTTTCTGTGTCTGCGGAAGACGTATCTCCTTGTGAAACAACTGTCGATGTGTCCGCAGAAACGGCAGAAGAAGCCGTCGTACCGTTAGAACCGGAACAACCGCCGAACAATGCGGTCACTGCCAAAGCAGCCACCAAGAGTATGACCTTTATTTTCATACGCTCACTCTCCTTTTCCTGATTCTTGCCGTCCGGCGGCAGCCGACCGACAAGATACTGTTTTATTGTACCTCCCCAACGCCCCAATGTCAACCATCATTCGACCGTTCACGCCGAAAAAAATTGTCTTCCGGCGTGTTTTTCATCGGTCGACACACAAAAACGGTGTGTTTCTGTTCACAGGGGTACACCGTTTTTTTCACGGCTGTGTTTTCTCACGTCTCCGCATCCGACTCATCCGACACTTTTTCATGGGACGCAGTTTTTTACTTGTGAACTACCCATTGTCTAAAGCCAATGGGCTTCCTGCTTCATCGTCCTCGTAACCTACTAACTCCACAGGCGTAAATTCGGGCTGAACCGTCCC
>CACZZU010000091.1 GCA_902785765.1 uncultured Ruminococcus sp. | reverse complement strand
CAAGGAAGTGGGCGGCGATTTCTACGATTGTTTTCTTCGGGGAGAGGATGAGCTATGTCTCGTAGTCGGGGACGTTTCCGGCAAAGGTGTGACGGCAGCTCTGTTCATGGTGATGACGAAGACGGCGATTCGGGAAAAGCTGATGAGCGGTTTGTCACCAGCCGAAGTGCTGAATACGGTCAATGACGAGATCTGTCAGGCGAATCCCGAAGGCTTGTTCGCTACCGTGTTTGTTGCTGTACTGTACCTCAAAACCGGTCGATTGTCCTTTGCGAATGCCGGACACACCCCGCCTGTCTTCCTGCGGGAAAAAGTGGGAATGGGGACAGTGGATGCCGGTATCGCCATCGGTTTGTTTGAAGAGGCCGGTATCCAAGAGGACGGTACGCTGCTCTCGCCCGGCGAGGGGCTTCTGCTCTATACGGACGGTGTGACCGAGGCGGTCGACCCGCAGAACCATTTCTTCGGAGAACAGCGGCTCTTGCAGGCACTGGAAGGCGTGTCGGATGCGTCACAAGCCACGCAGGCCGTTCAAACAGCCGTTGGCCGCTTTTATAACGGACGGGAGACGTTCGATGACTTGACGATTTTGTCGGTCTTCTGCCGTGAGACGGCCGTTACCCGCACATTACGTCCCTCTTTGGAAGAACTGCCGGTCATAAAGGAATGTCTGATGGCTCTCACAGAAGACAGCGGCCTGCTGAAACGCACCATGCTGGTCTGCGATGAAGTCTTTACGAATATCGTCAGCTATGCGGAAGCCACTGCCGTTTCATTCACCTGTGAATGGGAAGAGGACGGCATCACGCTGCTGTTCAGCGATAACGGAAAGCCCTTCGATCCCTTGCAGGAGCCCGATACCGACAAGGACTTTGACGATTGGGATACCGGCGGTATGGGTCTGCTTCTTGTCAAACAGACCGCCAGCCACTTGTTCTACCAACGCCGCAGCGGAGAAAACCGTTTGCTGCTGACCGTTCGCCCGACGAAGGAAGGCTGACAGATGGAGGTATATTTTCTTACGAACCAAGAGACAGCCGCTTGTCCTGTGTCTTGGTTCCATCACATCATGCCGGAACGCTGTCGGCGGGCGGAGCGGTTCCGCTTTGAAAAAGACCGTCTGTTGTGTTGGGGGGCAGGGCTTCTTCTGCATCATTTGCTGCCGGTGGACGAAAAAGACCTCCGGCATACCGACAATGGCAAGCCCTTTGTCACCGGACAACCGTTTTTCAACCTGTCCCATGCCGGTACAACGGCTGTCTTTGTGCGTCACCATACGCCCGTTGGGATAGATATTGAGCCAGTTGGTGCCTACGAACCTTTGGTGGCGGAACACGTCTTCACGCCACGGGAACGGCAGTGGATGCGTGAGCATCCGGCCTACCGTTTTTATCATCTCTGGTGCCGAAAAGAAAGTCTGCTCAAAGCCGTCGGCAGTGGTCTTTCTGTTGATCCTGTCACGGTGGAGCTGTGTCCCCTGCAAGAAACGGTGTCACAGTCGGACACGATAGCATTGTATGCTTGTCGGGCAGCCGTCTCTCCGGAGGAAACCGTCACACTGGTGCCCGAACCGCTGACGCTGACATGGGAGGAGCCGCTTTCGGAGGTCGTCTCTTTTGCGGATCGTTCGTGGCGGATCGTCAGCGGATGCTTATGTCCGACCGGTGAACAGACGATGGATGCTGCATTCCCGCTGCCGATGTGTTTGAGCATCGCCTACGCTTTAGACGAAGGAAAATCATGCCCTTGTGGGCAGTTATGAGTAACGAATCGTCGTGACGGAAGACGCTTCTGTAGGGATGCACTTGCTGACGATCAACCACATCAAAAAGCAATACACGACCGGTGAACTGACGCAGACAGCGTTGGACGATGTCAGCCTGAACTTTCGTGACAACGAATTTGTGGCCATCTTGGGACCCAGCGGTTCCGGCAAAACGACCCTGCTGAATGTGATCGGCGGGCTGGATCGCTACGACAGCGGTGACCTCATCATCAACGGCATTTCCACCAAGAAATACAGGGACAGGGATTGGGATGCCTACCGTAACCATACCATCGGTTTTGTGTTCCAGAGCTATAACCTCATCCCGCACCAGACCGTGCTGGCCAATGTCGAACTGGCGTTGACGATCGGCGGTGTTGCTCGTGGAGAACGCCGCAAACGTGCGGTACAAGCCCTTGAAAAGGTCGGTTTGGGCGATCAGCTCCACAAACGTCCCAACCAGATGTCCGGCGGACAGATGCAGCGTGTGGCGATCGCCCGTGCACTGGTAAACGATCCGGATATTCTCTTGGCGGATGAGCCGACCGGTGCTCTGGATTCCGAGACGAGCGTACAGGTCATGGACTTGCTGGCGGAAGTCGCCAAAGACCGTTTGGTCATCATGGTCACACACAACCCTGAACTGGCACAGCAGTATGCGAACCGCATTGTCAAGTTGAGCGACGGCAAGATCACGGATGATTCCAATCCCTACACCGTTCCGCAGGAACAGCAGGAACCGCCTCAGCACAAACGGATAGGAAAATCTTCCATGTCTTTGCTGACTTCCCTTTCCTTGAGTTTCAATAACCTGCGTACCAAGAAGGGACGGACGATCCTGACCTCCTTTGCCGGTTCCATCGGCATTATCGGCATCGCCCTGATACAATCTCTGTCCTCCGGAGTAAATGCTTATATCGCGGATATTCAGCGGGACACGATGTCCTCCTATCCTATCACCATTGATGCCGAGACCATCGACATGGCCAGTTTCATGCAGACAGATGACAAGACCGCCGAAGAGGTTACCCACGCAAACGATGCGGTGTATGCGAATAGCCGCCGGATGCAGATGTTGGCGGATATGTCATCGACTGTCACGAAGAACAACCTCACAAAGTTCAAACAGTATCTCGATGACAAAAGCAGCCCCATCCACCAATATATCGGACACAACGGTATTGTGTATTCCTATGCCACCAAGTTCAGCCTGTATAGCTATGACGAGGAGGGCAGTTTTGTGAATGCGGACGGCAGTACGCTGATCGATGACGAACTGCTCAAGACCAACATCGGCATGATGATGTCCTACGGCAGCACCGAAGCCTTTAACTCGACGGCCGCTACGAGTATGTTTGGCGGTACGTCTGTTTACACACAGATCATGCCGCAGTCGGACGGTACCGGTATCAGCAAGGCTATCGCCGATAACTATGATGTCGTCTACGGCACCATGCCGCAGTCTTATGATGAGTTGGTGTTGGTGCTTGACAGCCATAACGAGGTGGCCGCCCAGACACTCTATAAGTTGGGTTTCCTGCCTACGGAAGAGTACCGCACGATCCTCAAAAGCATCGACAAGAGCGAAGAAATACAGCTTCCCGTTCATCAACTGGACTATGCGTCTGTCTGCGAACGGGAATTTTACCTGCTGCCGGCTTGTGACCTGTACGAGAAAAATGCCAGCGGCACTTACGACCATATCGCCAAAGACGTGCTGCGTACAGAGCAGAAAGTCAAACAGCAGGGGATAAAGCTGCACATTTCTGCGATCCTCCGTCCGAAAGAGGACAGTGAACAGCGGCTCATAAAGTCACCTCTCGGCTACACCAAAGCCCTGACGGACTACATCATCCGCTGCACAGAGGAGAGTGAGATCGTTCGTCAGCAAAAAAACCAGCCGTCCGTGAACGTACTGAACGGTCTGCCGTTTGTAGCTGCTAATGATGACGAAAGGGCAGAAGGAGCCAAAAAGTACATCCTGTCGCTGAAAACCAGCGAAAAAGCGGCTCTCTTCACGATGCTGTACAATGACCTGTCGCAAAGTTACAGCGGACAAATGCCGTCCGGCACGGCTGCCGCTAAACCTTCTTCTCCTGTGTCTGCCACGCCGACGCTTGACCCTGCTGCTATGACAGAAGAACAGATGGCTGCTATGGTTGAGCAGTTTTTGCTAAAACAGGATACGACAACGGTCAAAGATGTGTTGGTACGTCTCTACAACAAGTACATCTCTTCCGGCAGCTATAACGACAATCTGTCGGCTTTAGGTGTTGTCAGTGAAGATGCCCCGTCTTCTATCGCTTTGTATGCCGACAGTTTCGAGGACAAGGAGAAAATTGCCGAGTGCATTGAGACGTATAACAAAACGGCTGACAAGAACGACAAGATCACCTATACCGATCTGGTCGGTTTGCTGATGTCGTCCATCACGACGATCATTAACGTGATCTCCTATGTGCTGATGGCATTTGTTGCCGTGTCGCTGATTGTGTCGTCTATTATGATCGGTATCATCACCTACATTTCCGTGCTGGAGCGTACCAAAGAAATTGGTATCCTGCGTGCCTTGGGAGCCTCTAAACGGAATATTTCCAACGTCTTCAATGCGGAGACGTTTATCATTGGACTCCTGTCCGGTCTGATCGGTCTGGGGGTATCCCTGTTGCTGTTGATTCCCATTAACGCCATCATCCATGCGATTGCGGAAATGGATACGGTCAATGCCTTCCTGCCGTGGATGAGTGCCCTGTCTCTGCTTCTGCTCAGCATCCTGCTGACACTGATCGGTGGCATTATCCCCTCCCGCAAGGCCGCCAAAAAAGATCCCGTAACGGCTCTCCGTACCGAATGACCCTCTCTGTGCCTATACATTCACTCTCGGACTGAAAGGCAACTGAATACCATAATGAAAACCGTTGTCCTCCTACTACAGGATGGACGTCATTCCGTTCGATAAGATCGAGTACTTCTTCCGTCAGTCGATGTAAAACCAAAAAAGCACGGTTTCTCATAGGCACCGTGCCATACGCGGCGAGACACAAAAGCAGCAAGGGTCAACAAAGAAACCGCCGGTTTCCTTGTTGACCCTTGCCGTGTCATAGAAAATACAGGTACCGCTTGCTGTAACGGCATACCGCCGTTCTCTCCACTGATCCAGCGGTGACAGCACGATTCAGCCGGATACCGCCAGATGTTCTACCCGATAGCCTTTGGCGGCCAGAGAACAGCACAATTCGGTACAGCGTTTGTACTTCTCGAAGGTTCGTCTGGCTTTGTTTTCATCGCCGTAGACCTTCCAACTGCCAACGCATTTACAGCTTCCGCCCTTATGCTGAATGAATCCGCAGACATCCTCCGGCGGATAGCCCAAAAACAGTCCGATCTCATGTGGAAATTCCTCGCTTTGCCGCAGCTTTTTCATCAGCACCGCCAGACAGAGATTGACGCTTTCCTGCTGATAGCCCATCGTCCGCAGCAAACGGACGGCCTGACAGTCGTTCAAGTCTTTTTGCAGTCTCGATGGCCGATAGAGGTAGACCAACGTCATCCCCTTCAGATGCCGCAGCGGAATGACACGCAATCCTTTGGAACGGAGTTTTCGATTCAGTTCGGTCAGGCTGTGGTGTTCCTCTTCTTTTGTTGCAAAACGGCAGGAAAACATATTGCCTGTTTTCAGCCCCATCAATGTAGGGGCACAATGCCGGACAAGCACTTCTTCTGACATAACCAACCTCCTGTATAGTCTCCGTGAGGGATGAGGGAGAGATACGCTGCGTTTAGCTGGCGTACCGATCCAGAATATTTCTGAGAGCAGCCTTGGAACTATTGTGTGATCTTTCAACAGGAATATTCAGGTGCTTCACGCCATCCATGGCACACTTTACCATCTTATGCGACATCGTGTTGGTGAACAGCACCATCAGATCGGGATTACCGAGATTTTGCAGTCCCCGACACATCTTGGGATAAACCTTCGCCTTATGGTCATACGCCTTGCACAACTCAATGTACTCCCGTACCATACATTCGTTGCCTCCTACGATTACTACGCTCATAGTGTCCTCCTTGCGGTATAAAATTAGATTTATCTAACTAGATGATCAAAATGATGGTCAGGCAATTCCGTTTGCTTGACCACGATTAGTTTAACACATCTTACTCTATTTGTCAACCCCCTTCCTTGTCGTTCCGACAACTTTTTTCGGAGAGGAGATAGGGAACACCAAGTACGATCGCACAATGGGTCAGTCTTGTCGAACGATAACGGGCGGTTCTGACGCAAAAAACCGCCCGTTTCCCGTGAAAGAAAGGGCGGCGGAGGGGCTTCCTGTGCACACAGGAGCGTGTCATATTCATATATGGGATAAGGAATGTGTATCCATCAGACACCTTGTGTCTGCGGTGTGGGCGGTGTCGGTTGGTGATGCTTCACGATAAGCACACGGGAAATACGCCGCTGCGGGATGTGTCCCATGCGATCAAGCATGACACCGGCGATGGTGTCGTTCTCATCTTCGGGGAAGGAAATTCCCGTCAGGGCTTCGATCTCGTCCAGCGGAGTGGCTCCATCCACTTGGAAGCTGTACTCATCGACCTTGCGGATGCTGTCGTCTTCATGGTCGTATTCGTCCTGAATGTTGCCGAGTATAGACTCGATAAGGTCTTCCATCGTGATGAGTCCGGCTGTACCGCCAAATTCGTCTACCACGACCGCGATCTGCGTTTTGTGGGCGGTCATGTAGCGGAACATCTCGCTGCAGCTTTTGGAAACGGGTACATAGACCGCCGGCCGGAGCAGTTTTTTAGCTGGAGTATCTGGCAGGTTGTCACAGCCGATATATGGCAGGAGGTCTTTGACGTATATTACGCCGATGATGTCGTCGATGTCCTCGTGATAGACGGGGATACGGGAACAGCCGCTCTCAACGGCTAATTGCCGCAATTTTGTGAGGGTGTCGTCTTCCTGCACCGCTACAATATCTTTGCGGTGGGTCATGATCTCTCCCACGGTCGTGTCGTCAAAGTCGAAGACGTTCTCGATCATACTCTTGGTGTTGACTTCGATAGTGCCGTTGACTTCACCTTCATCGACCATCATCAGTATCTTTTCCTCGGTAGGATTTTCGGGCGGAGGCACTTGTTTATCCTCCCGCAGGAACAGGTGAGCTAAAGCGTCCGACAATCCTGTGCCGAGCAGTGTCAGCGGCAAGAACACGATCCCCCAGAAGGTAATGAGTCCACGCCACCGCAAAAGGTATTTCTCTGGTGTTGTGGCGGCAGCCTTCATAGGTAAAAATTCCACCAGGGTCAACAGTATCGTCAACAATAACAGCCCCAGCAAAACACCGGACACAATCAGCGACCAAGTGGGATCGGACAAAGCCGCTTGGCAGAGTTTCCCTAATGGCTGCCAATACAAAAGGACCGTCAGCCACACGGCTGTAACCGTATGGAACAACACACAGGACTTGAGACGGCGGCTGTAAGCCGCCCCGTTGTTTTTGATGGCGATGGCCTTTTGTACAGCGGCCGTATCGGGCAGTGCCTTCAAGTTACTGACAGCGGCGTGATCGACCGTATAGAAACACAGTGCCGACAGGTAGATCAACCCGCACAACAGCAGCAAAACGGCACTGCCTATGACAAGAAAGGATACAGATACTTCGTCTGCACCGGACAAACTGACCGGCATATACAACCTCACCCTCTTCTACTGTTTTTCCTTCTCATTATACCATTCTTTCCTCAACAAATCAAGCAGGCGTGTGACTACGCAGGACAATTCCGCTCCCGTTCCTTATAACTTGCTGAAAGCACAAGTTTGTGATACGCTCTGGCCGCAAGTGCCGCTCCGTTCTTGTCATCCTTCCAAGTGGATGGAGCCACGCCGCTGGACGAGATCGAAGCCCTGACGGGAATTTCCTTCCCCCCCGAAGATGAGAACGACACCATCGCCGGTGTCATGCTTGATCGCATGGGACACATCCCGAAGACCGGTGAACATCCATCCATTATGATAAACGGTACCTGATCTTCCTGTTTCTGTGGGCTGACATACTTCGGAACGAAGACCCGTCTCTTTGCCATGAACCAATAGGTGTGACCGGCAAGTTTTCTCTCGAAAGAAATGGAGGCGTAACCAACAGGTAAACTGCCGCATCCTGCGGACATATTTGGTCCTGCCGGTATGGCGGACGAAATTTTTGTGAAAGTTTTCCAAAATTCGACCTCTGGAGGTCGAATTTTAGCTGTATGGGAGGGATGGGTGAAGGGGTGCATTCAAACGAGAGGTTTGAACAGAGACGAAGGGGTGTTTCGTCCCGTGCCCTAAAGTGAGTTGTGTTCCGGAAATTCCTTGAGATACGTCCGCTTCTCTGTCAATTGGACTGGTCGGGAATAGGTGGAGCGAGACAAACGACCCTGTGCAGCAAGTGATATGGCTTTGTGCGGAGATAGGACCGTTCCATCGTGTCCTCCTGTCACAAGCTGTTATCACCTCTGTAAGAATCCGGCAACGCGATTCCGAAGCGGCTGTGAGGAGCAAGGTTCATAACACCATACATCGGCTGCCGGAAAAAAGCCCTCTCCGGCGGCTTTCAAAAGTGCACCCCAAACCCCTGTTTTTGACGCAGAAACAGGGGTTTCTGCAACAGAAACCCCGATTACTTCGCCGGTAATCCGACAGAGAAGAAAAGAGAAGAGAAAAGAAGAGCAGAGTAGAGTAGAGTGTGTCCCGCTCTTGGTTCCCCCTTGGCGGAAGAGAAGATGCCATCCGGACACACACCTGTCCAGAGAGACGGGATGAGTCGTTGAGGTGTTGGGGGGTGGGGGACTCGCTGCCAGTTCTTTCCCTTGGAGGGAGGTGCTGTATCGTGGGAACGATGCAGCGTTGGGGGAGTTCAATGGTCGCCGGTAGGTTTTTTGTACGGCAAAAAATCTTTCCTATCCGATGGCCTTGAGCGGGCGGCCCATCGAGCGGATGGCACATTCCTGCCAACAGGAGGGGAGTGTGTTGTCTTGCGTGAAATAAACGCACAATGAAGAACGGTAAAACCGACAATTCTGCTGCTGATGCGGCAAAATTGTCGTCCCAACGACAGCTCTTTGTCTTTTTGGACGAGAAAGTTGATAAAACCACAAAATGTGAACGAAATACGATAGACAAAAGGACAAAAATCTGCTATGATAATGAATTGAGTATAGGGGTGGTTCGACCCGAATGTACGCCTGCGAAGTCGTCAGACAGCGAAACGAGGACGCAGGGGACAAAGACTGTCAGACCGCTGCACAGGAAAAGACAAGGAGGAAAGATCATGCTGTCGGAGAAGATACTGGTCGTTTCCTCCAATCCCAAGAGCCTGTCGGCTATTCTGCAGTTGTTGTCTGCCGAAGAAACTGTGACCGAAACGGATACCGCCGAAAGTGCCGCCGCCTGTCGGCAAGCGGCAGCAGAGAAGGAGTACCAGACAATTCTTATCAATGCTCCTTTGCGGGACGGGTCGGCCGTGGACTTGGCGATCGAACTGGCGACTAAAACGCCGGCAGGACTGATGTTGTTTGTCAATGGAGAAGCCGAAAAGGTGACAGAAGACAAGGTGATGCCTTATGGGGTTTTTGTCTTGTCGAAGCCGGTCGGCAGGGTGTGGTTTCAAAAAGCCCTGCGGCTGCTGGAAGCGGCCGAGTACCGGATGAAAGCCCTGCAAAGCGAGAACCAGCGGCTGCAGCAACAGATCGGTGAAACGAAGATCATCAACCGTGCCAAGAGTGTACTCATGGAGTACTTGTCCATGACGGAGCCGCAGGCACACAAATACCTTGAGAAACAGGCGATGGATTTGCGTATCACCAAGCTGGAAGTGGCCAAACGCCTGATCAGCACCTATGAGTACTGATGTAGGGTACATTTTTGACCGTGATAGCTTCCTTATCAACACGGCGTAACGTCTCGACTCCTGTTAAGGCTATGTCCTTAACAGCTTGGGGATGTCTCCATGACACACCTTATTTTCTATTGACTGCTGAAAAAGTGCGGGCTTTCTTTGTGTCGACTGCACAAACATCGTCAAAAAGCCTTCACACAGTTTCTTGCGGAGCACTTTTGAGCTGTCAAGGTGATGTGCTTGCAAATCCTTTCTGCAAAAGGGTTTGCACTGTCAAGGAAAATGACTTGCCATGTTTTGTGCGGCATTTCATTCTGTTCATAGCGGTGGGAACACCGTCTTGAGGCGGGTGTTTACGGAGCAGCCCCAGCGATTCCCCAATACAAAAGAAAGGATTGGTAGAAAATGGAAAAAAGAGCCTATCTGATTTTGGAGAATGGAGATGTCTATGAAGGCTATTCATTCGGTGCAGAAAAGGAGGTAGTTGGCGAGTTGGTGTTCACCACAGCGATGACAGGCTACCTGGAAACGCTGACCGACCCAAGCTATTTCGGACAGATCGTATGCCAGACCTTTCCGCTGATTGGTAACTATGGTGTCATTCCCGCTGATTTTGAAAGCGGTCATCCGGCACTTCGTGCGTATATTGTAAGAGAGTGGTGTCAGCAGCCTTCCAACTTCCGTTGTGAGGGTCAGCTTGACGCTTTTTTAAAGGAAAATAACGTCCCGGGACTGTACGGTATCGACACTCGCTGTCTGACGAAAACGGTGCGTGAGTATGGTGTCATGAACGCCAAGCTCACCTATACCCGTCCGACAGCCGAGGAAGCGAAAACGCTCAAGGACTACCGTATCGTGGACGCTGTCAAGTCGGTTACGGTACAGCAGCCGGAAGAGCATAAGGCGAAAGACAGTAAGTACCATGTTGTGCTGATGGACTTCGGTGCGAAAAGACGTATCCGCCGCAATTTGATGAAGCTGGGCTGTGACGTGACGGTGGTGCCGTCCTGGACAACAGCCGAAGAAATCATCGCCATGCGTCCGGACGGCATTATGTTGAGCAACGGCCCGGGTGACCCAAAAGATAACCCCGAGATCATCGAGCAGCTCCGTATCTTGAGTGAATCGGGTATCCCGACGTTCGGTATCTGTCTGGGACACCAACTGCTGGCTCTGTCACAGGGTGCCGCCACTACCAAACTGAAATACGGTCACCGTGGTGCTAACCAGCCTGCGACTGATTTGCAGACGGGTCGTGTGTATGTAACCAGTCAGAACCACGGTTATGCGGTTGTCAGCGATTCGCTGCCCGCTCATGCAAAGGTCAGCTTCATCAATGCCAATGACGGCACTTGTGAAGGTATCACTTATACCGACCGTCCGATGTTCAGTGTGCAGTTCCATCCGGAAGCCTGCGGCGGTCCGCTGGATACCTCGTTCCTTTTCGATAGATTTGTTAGCATGATGCAGGAGGTAAAAGACAATGCCTAAAGACAGCAGTATCAAGAGAGTACTCGTGATCGGTTCAGGTCCGATCGTTATTGGCCAGGCCGCCGAGTTTGACTATGCCGGCACACAGGCGTGCCGTGCCCTGAAGGAAGAGGGACTGGAGGTCATTCTGGTCAACTCCAACCCGGCTACCATCATGACCGATAAGGCGATGGCGGATAAAGTCTATATTGAGCCGCTGACCCTTGAGACCGTCAAGCGTATCATCATCAAGGAGCAGCCTGACTCGCTGCTGTCGACTCTCGGTGGTCAGACCGGTCTGACCCTGTCCATGCAGCTCGCCAAGGAAGGCTTCCTCAAGAAACATAACGTGAAGCTGCTCGGAGCAAAGCCGGAGACCATTGACAAGGCGGAAGACCGCCAGATGTTCAAGGATACGATGGAATCCATCGGTCAGCCGGTCATCCCGTCTACCGTTGTCAATGACGTGGAATCTGCCGTAGCCTTCGCCAAAGAGATCGGCTATCCGGTTATCATTCGTCCCGCCTTTACGTTAGGCGGTACCGGCGGCGGTATTGTCAATAACGAAGTGGAACTGCGTGAAATTACCTCCAATGGTCTGGAACTGTCTCCGATCACACAGGTATTGGTCGAGAAGTGTATCTCCGGTTGGAAGGAGATCGAGTTCGAGGTTGTCCGTGACAGAAAAGGCAACGTCATCACCGTCTGCTCTATGGAAAACATCGATCCGGTCGGCGTACATACCGGTGACTCTATCGTTATCGCTCCGGCAGTGACCTTGGCGGATAAAGAGTACCAAATGCTGCGTTCTGCCGCTCTGGATATTGTTTCTGCCCTTGGTGTTGAAGGCGGCTGTAATTGTCAGTTTGCCTTGGAACCGGAGAGTTTCACCTATGCTGTCATCGAGGTCAATCCCCGTGTTTCCCGTTCGTCTGCTCTGGCTTCCAAAGCGACCGGTTATCCGATCGCAAAGGTGGCCGCTAAATTGGCCATCGGCTATAACCTGGATGAGATCAAGAATGCCGTGACCGGCACGACTTACGCCTGCTTTGAGCCGACCATCGACTATGTGGTCGTGAAGTTCCCGAAGTGGCCGTTCGATAAATTCGTGTATGCTAAAAGAACCCTCGGCACCCAGATGAAGGCAACCGGTGAAGTCATGTCCATCGCTCCCACGTTCGAGCAGGCCATGATGAAGGCGGTTCGCGGTGCTGAAATTCGTCACGATACACTGTCCTCTCCCAAGTTCGAGGAAATGACACTGGAAGACCTGCATGATCGTCTGTATGTATGCGATGACGAGCGTATCTTCTGCGTGTACGAAGCCCTCAAGAGAGGCATCACCGTTGAGGAAATCCACAACATCACCATGATTGACGAGTGGTTCCTCAATAAGCTGTTAAATCTGGTACGCTGTGAGAAAGCTCTGAAAGAAGAGCCGCTGACCGATGAACTGTACCGCCGTGCGAAGCGG
Organism: uncultured Ruminococcus sp.; assembly: GCA_902785765.1. Classification (GTDB taxonomy): domain Bacteria; phylum Bacillota; class Clostridia; order Oscillospirales; family Acutalibacteraceae; genus UBA1213. The sequence continues at coordinate 2,880 of CACZZU010000091.1, read as the reverse complement.
ATGGGCTTCTTGGATAAGACCATCAAGACCCTGTCCGGTCAGACGATCGAACACCCGATGGTGCCCGTCTATAAGATGGTGGATACCTGTGCCGCCGAGTTCAGTGCCGAGACGCCGTACTTCTACTCCACCTATGATACCGACAATGAAGCGGCCGCCTTCATTCAGGAGAAAAACTCCCTGAATCAGACGATCATTGTCTTCGGTTCGGGTCCCATCCGTATCGGTCAGGGCATCGAGTTCGACTATGCGTCCGTACACTGTGTATGGGCACTGAAAAAGGCGGGGTATGATGTTGTTATCGTCAATAACAACCCCGAAACGGTTTCGACCGACTTTGATACCGCCGATCGTCTGTACTTTGAACCGCTCACCAATGAGGATGTCATGGGCATCATCCACACGGAGAAGCCCTATGGCGTGGTGGTAGCCTTTGGCGGACAGACCGCTATCAAGCTGACGAAGTTCCTCAGCGACAACGGCGTGAATATTCTCGGTACCTCTGCCGACAGCATTGACATGGCAGAAGACAGAGAGCGTTTTGACGAACTGCTGGAACTGCACCACGTTAAGCGTCCGCAGGGCTTCACCGTGATGACGACCGAAGAAGCCCTGGATGTTGCTGAACGTATCGGTTATCCTGTCCTCATGCGTCCGTCCTATGTATTGGGCGGTCAGAATATGATCATCGCCTTCAACGAAGCTGACATCAAGGAGTACATGGCGATCATCCTCGCCCAGAACATCGAGAACCCGATCCTCATCGACAAGTACCTGTCCGGTACAGAGCTGGAAGTTGATGCCATCTGTGACGGTGAAGACATTCTCATCCCCGGTATCATGCAGCACGTTGAAAGAGCCGGTATTCACTCCGGTGACTCCATCGCTGTTTATCCGGCATGGAACATCAGTGATGAGATGACCCAGAACATCATCACTACCTCCAAAAATCTGGCGGTTTCTCTGAAAACCAAAGGGCTTGTCAACATTCAGTATCTGATCTATGAAGACACCCTGTATGTCATCGAGGTGAACCCCCGTTCGTCCCGTACCATTCCTTACATCAGTAAGGTGACCGGTGTACCGATGGTCGATCTGGCGACGCGTGCCATGTTGGGCGAAAAACTGGCCGACATGGGCTATGGTACCGGTTTGTTCCGCCGTTCTCCGTATGTAGCGGTGAAGGTGCCGGTATTCTCCTTCGAGAAGCTTATCAACGTAGATAACCAACTGGGACCGGAAATGAAATCCACCGGCGAGGTGCTGGGTATCGCCAACACGCTGGAAGAAGCTTTGTACAAAGGTCTGATCGCTGCCGGATATAAGATGACCAAACAAGGCGGTGTATTCATCACCGTTCGTAACCCCGATAAGAAAGAGATCGGTGACGTGGCAAAGAAATATGTGGCTCTCGGATTCACGCTCTATGCAACGAAGGGCACCGCACAGACCCTCCGGAACTATGGTCTGGATGTCATCGAGGTAGACAAGATCCACGAAAACGACAAGGAGAACACCTTGACCCTCATCGAGAGCGGCAAGATCAACTATGTGATCTCGACTTCCTCGAAGGGCAGGATCCCCACCCGTGACAGCGTGAAGATCCGCCGTAAGACGGTAGAGCGGAACATCCCCTGCCTGACCTCCATCGACACCGCAAATGCTCTGGCAGACTCGCTCAAGAGCCGCTACTCCGAGTACAGCACCGAGTTGGTTGACATCAATAACATGAGAACGCAGAAGATGAAGCTCCGCTTCACAAAGATGCAGGGCTGCGGCAACGACTACATCTACTTCAACTGCTTCCATCAGAAGATCAACAACCCCGAAGGCTTGAGCGTCCGCTTTGCCGACAGACGGTATGGTATTGGCGGTGACGGCGTGATCCTGATCTGCCCGTCCGATGTAGCCGATGCCAAGATGCGGATGTTCAATCTGGACGGCAGCGAAGGCAAGATGTGCGGCAACGGTATCCGCTGTGTCGGTAAGTATCTGTTCGACCACAACATGGTACAGGGTGACACCGTCAAGATCGAGACCTTGAGCGGTATCAAGACCCTGAAAGCCTACCGCCATGACGGTGTAGTCGATGTACTGACCGTTGACATGGGCAAAGCGGTGCTGGCTTCGTCAGCCATTCCGGTCGCTATCAATAAGCCCCGTGTCATCAACGAGCCGGTCACCACACCGTTTGCCATCATGTATCTGGCAACAGAGGGACTTTACAGCGAGATCCTCTCGTCCAAAAACGGCATCGCCGAGCGCTGCCAGAACGAATGCGGCGTGATGCTCGCCGGCCCGAGCACGATCACGGCGCTGCTCAATTCGCTGTCCATCGGCTTTCGCGCCATGGCGATCAACGAAAAAGCCAAGGAGGTGCGCACGCTTTTGGCGGCGGCCAAGGTGCAGTATGAAAAATTCGGCCTGCAGCTCGACAAGGCGAGAAAGAAAATCGACGAAGCCGGCCGCAGCTTAGACGACGCGCAAAGCCGCAACAACATCATTCAAAAGAAGCTGCGCGCCGTGGAAACAATGGACCGCAGCGAAGCGGACGAGCTGTTGGGACTCGACGCGGGAGAGGAATAAAAACAGCCGCCCGGCGGCGGCAAAAAGGCAATAAAACATCGATACCGCTGCCGCCTGTGTCGTATCTGCGGTGCGGCTGCACAGCATGTATCGTGTCCGTTTTTATTTATTTTTCGCGTTGCATTTTAGCACAAACGGCGCCGTTTGTCAAGTGTGATATAAGCGGCTAAATGCAGAAAAGCTGAGATGCTTTTTAAAGCATCTCAGCTTTTATCTTATCGTGCGTAATAATGTGTTGTGCCGCACTTACATGTTTTATTAGTTTTAAACATTTTCCAGAAAATCATTTTTATA
>CACZZU010000090.1 GCA_902785765.1 uncultured Ruminococcus sp. | reverse complement strand
CAGGATTCGTTCGGCAGGAATCCCCTGTTCCAACAGATAGCGTTCCATCGCTTCCCCTTCCGAGATGATTTCATCGCTTCCTTGTCCGCCGGACGGCACAAACACCGCATGGCGTCCTGTTTTGGCAAACTGCTCCTTCTCGAAGCGGAGTGCACGGTCGGCACGTCCTTTCAGCAGGGGTGTGAGAGAACCATCGTCACGAATAGCACAGCCAAGGATCAGGATATAGTCCTTATCATACGCCGGACGATACAGTGTCGACAGGAACGCACACACACTGGTCGACACGATCATCGCCTCGAAATAACCCAGCACATAAGTACAGATAATACGCATCACCCCTGCCAGCAGCGGCGGCATCCATACGAACAGGGTGTTGAATTCCAACACCACGACCGATCCAATCAGCCATACAATACTGGCAGCGATGCCAAGAGCATTGACAGGACGGCGGCCTTCGTGACGTATCAGCCAAATGTTGCTGACCGACACTGCCACAGCCATAACCATCATCACCGGTGTCATCGCAACGATATAGTAAACACCGGTTTCTCGTATGATATATGCAACATCCGAAAAAGTGTTCACCACGTTATTGAGCATTTTGTAGATAAGAAAGAGCAACAGCAGACCACTGTACAACATCAAACCGCCATAAGCGACAAGTGAATAGGAGAATGCTCCTTTTTTCACGTCGGACACAAACGACGCCGTCATAAAGACGATCAGCAGCAACAGGATGAACAAAAACTCAAAGATCACGTTCTGAACGCCCGCAAAGTTGATGATAGTGTTGGTTCGGTCGATAATAGCACCCGTATGGGTCACATAGAAGGAGTAGGTCATATGCCCGGAATTGTACGATGCCTTCCCCGTCAGGCTGTCATAGACGTAGTGCGTCAACAGTTGCATTGTCACTTCGCCGCTGCCGTTATGGGAAGACAGATCAACGACCACTTCTCCGCCTTCTTCGCGGATTTCTTCCGCTTTCAGCACATCTTCACGACTGAAAATGACCCGAGTGGTTTGGGGATCGAAGCCTTCGTCCCCCATATAATAGCGGGTATGCAGAGTGTAGTGATCCGCACCGAACAGAACCATACACACCGTGACGGCGATTATCGCTATAATCAGCACATTCAGGATGATAAAACGTTTCTTCATGTTGTTGCTCCTTTTTGCTTTTTTCTCTTCACAAACCGCAAAGCGACCGCAAGCTCTCACTTGCAGCCGCTTGTAGGTGTTATACGGGTTTTACTTGTAAGCCAGGGATTAGTTTGACCACACAATGTGATGAGTTTCCATTACACTGTAGGTACTAGAACCCAAATCCACATTCGCACCTGCCACCTTCAACTCTCTGTCACCGGAAATATCCGCCTTATTGCCGCTCACCAGTCTGACCGTTGCATCATTACTGTTGGCAACACCACAAGCGATATAATTTTCAGAGCTAGCTGTCAGGGTACAATTAGTCAATTCCACCGTAATCGGTGCTTTGTTTCTGATATAAACGCCGTTGACCACCGCATTCGCATGACAATTCTTCGTAACGGCAGTGATGTTTGTGTTTTCAATCGTCTTTGTTACCGCACGATCTGGAACAACCGCATTGTCCAACTGGATAGCATACACACTTGTATCCGAAACCGCCTTAATGGTATCGTCAGATATGGTGTAACTGTTGGCACCCTTTGAAGCATCAAAGATACCAAACGCACCACAGCCTTTCGCTGTTACATCAACGGTAACATTGTTGATAGATACCTGTTCAATATTGTTCGCAAGTTGAATGCCTCTTGCAAAGTTAGAACCGTCCTTTCCTTCTGGAACGGTGTTACTGCATTTAACCGCCACATTGGAGATGTTGCACTGTGTACACTTCGTTGTATCGTTATTATCAACAGTAATACCATAGCACTGTGAACCATTGAGGTCAACCACGACCTCACCACCGGTAATGTTCACTTTCGTGTTGAGCCAAGCCTGTACACCACAAGCCGAACCGGACTTGGCAGTAACGCTAACAGTACCGCCTGACATATTCAAACGAGCCGGAGTTGTACTATTTGATGAGGTATAGATACCGAATACACAACCACTATCATTCATATCTGTGCGAGTACAAACGGCAACAACCTGACCGCCAGTCATATTGAGTTCACCATTATTATTGACGGTGATAAAGCGTCTGTTATTCTTGACAGCATAATCTGCAGAAGCGTAAATCCTGCCGCTTTCAATATTCAGCGTACCTGATGAATCAATGAATGTAAGGGCCTGATCTTCGGTCGTATCCAAGGAAATTGTACCATCCGTGGCAGAAACCACACCGTTGCTCTTTGCGGAGTCGTCTTTAATAGTCAGGGTACCCATGTTATCTACTGCTTTCAGTACAGAAGCCTTCAAAGAACATCCGTTCAGGTCAAGGATAACTTTCTCGTCTGCATTCACCTTCAAAGTCTGGTCAAGCTTACTCTCTTTTGCAGTCAGGACAACCGTCTTATCATCAGTCTGCTTGGCGGCGGCAAAGGCGTCAGGAACATTGTCATACTATGTATTGCCAACCCTTGCCGCAACGCCAGCTACTACTGCCGTAAACGGGCTGAAAGTAGTGGTGGTGAAGGTAACATAACCTGTCGCTGCGTCATAGGTCTTCTCGGTAATCTCGTTCGTATTATGGTACAGCTTAATTCCGTGAGCGGGCAAGTCTTTGCCAATGAACATCTTCACGGTGTAGGTATCTTCGGGGGTATTGCCGCTGTCGTCCTTGACGGAAATGTCATAGGACTTGTAAGTCGTGCCAGCCTGTACGGTCAAGCCAACAGGGGCATTGCACTCCGCTACACGCAAGGTCACGTTGTTGGGCTTTGTACCCGTTACAGTCACGACTTCATAACGGTTCTGCTCATCGCCGTCCTTGTCATAAGCGGACAAGCCCTTGCTGATGTCACCTTTGAGGGTCTGATAGACATTCCAATCGGCGTTGTACGCCTTTTGGTCATAGTACTCATCGAAGGAATCCTTCTCATACGAATACTGTGTCGCTACCAGTTTGAAATCCAGCTTGAGCTGCGGTGCTTCGGACTTGTCGGGGTCATACATGGCTGCGTTGCCAACGGTTTCGGGCATGGTGATAACCAGTGCTACATAGTCCGGCTCTGTATCGCTGTCCGCCAGTACGGCATCAACCGTTGTCTGTACGTTCAAACCCATCGGGGCATCCGCACCGACCAGAGCCAATGCGTCTTCACGGGTGAAAGTTGTCTTCGTCTTGGCATCGGAAGCCTTCACAGCGGTTGTCTCATCCAGCTTCACGAACTTGAAGACCAGATAGTCCGACAGCTTGAAGGTTTTACCGTGCACATTGACGGCTGTCTTCTCGGCGGCCTCTTTGACCATGGCAAGCTGATACTTGAGAGCCAAGGTACCCTTGTTCTTCACCTTGAGCAGGGTCATGCTGACATAGCCCGGCTCGTACAGAGCTTCGGGGTCGAGGATGTCTTTGGCACCGTTGGCATCTTTCCACTCACCAAAGGTACCATCTGTACCGACTGTGCGATACTCCAGCCCGACTTGCAGTTTGCCGCTCTGGATACGGTTTCCGGAAGATACAACCGAGTCCGTGAACCATGCGTAGGTTGTTCCCAGCAGCATGGTGAATGACAGAATCATCGCCAATGCACTAAAGAACAACGCCTTCTTCTGTGAACGCTTTGTTGTTTCGTTCATACTGATACTCCCTCCCATTGTGTTAGGATAACAGTTACTACAATTATACCAGATTTGTGGGAGATTTCAAGCACTTTTTCCATTCGTTCACAGTTTGTTTACAAATTTGTGGTCACACTTCATATCTCTTCCGGTACACTCACACCGAACATTATACCCGATCGATCTGGCAGCTTTGCAAGGTCAGCAGAGCAGCCTCATGCAGGGCAGGTGTCACACCCGCACAACACGCAGCATCCACACGGATCGGTACTTCGGGGAAATGTGCCTTGAGCAGCAACGCATTCGACACCACGCAAATATCCGTACATAAGCCGACCAACTCGATAGTGAAGTCCTCCCCGCCAGCGGCTTGCCGAATCAGATTGGGCAGATCGACCGAACCGAAGGTGTATTTTTCCACGGCGGTATAGCCCTTTTCGTTGAGTGCTTGTGCCACTTGGGTGTCTAACTGCCAACCGGCAGTACCCTTGATGCAGTGCGGCACCGGCAGCTTTTTGCCTTCGGCGGTATCCATATAGTTGTCAAAGTGGGTGTCGTAGGTAGCGAAAATTTCGCCCTTGAAGTCACGAATCTTATTGACGACATTCGGCACGACAGCGACCGCCTCAGCGGTACCCAGACTGCCGTCCACAAAGTCTTTTTGCATATCCACTACAACCAGAAAGTGTTTCATCACGTTTTCCTCCTCTTATATTGTATAGGGGTGTCACCGGCGGCATTTCTCCATCAGACAGAACACCATCCGATGTTTTTTATCATTCAGCCTATCGCTCAACAGCGATAGGCACTATCCTGCACAACGCTGCACCACCCAATAGCGTATGGACATATCCCCACAGCGGTATTATCGGCCGCTTTCCCGCTGTAAGCGGAAGGCTACCGAACGTTTCAGATAGTCCAGATAGTTGGTGTCACGGCACATCGCCTTGCCGGGCGTATCCGACAGCTTCGCCACCGGACGGCCATTGACATACTGCAGCTTGATGACGATATTCAGGGCGGGCACTTCCGTATCGTTAGAGCAGAATGTACCGATGCCAAAAGACACTTTCGTGCGGTCTTTGAAGTGATCGTAGAGCTGCTGTGCCTTGTTGAAGTCGAGACTGTCGCTGAACAGCAGCAGTTTGCTTTTGGGGTCAACGCCGTACCGCCGATAGTGAGCAAGCATCTTTTCGCCCCACGCATAAGGGTCACCGCTGTCGTGCCGCACACCGGAATAGTTATTCACCATTGAGCGGTTGAAGTCCAGCAGGAACAGGTCGGTGGTGATTGTATCGGTCAAAGCAGTACCGTTATCGCCTTGGTATTCGTCATACCAGTCGTTCATAGCGTAGTGATTGGTATAGGCAAGGGGGATGGAATCGATGCCCTGATACATCTGCACAAACTCGTGGGCATAGGTACCGATGGGTGTGAGGTCATACTTCATTGCCAGATAGACGTTGGACGTACCCACACAACGGTCTGTTTCGGTCGTCAGCCGGTGTACCACCGTATCTTCCCACTCACGGGACAATCTTCTGCGGCAGCCGAATTCCGCAAACGGAAAGGTATATTTACCGCTGCGGAAGTCTGCGATCTTCTGGTTGAGCCGTTCTTCCGCAGAACGCTTGAGCGTTTCGTAGTCATAGGTCATGCGGAAGTACACTTCGTTGACGATCTCCAACAGAAAGATCTCGAACTGCATGGCAGAAAACAGCGGTCCCTTGACGATAATATCGAGGGTGCCGTCCTCGTGCCGTGTCACGGTGACATATTCACGGATCGGACACCACAGCCGCAAAAACTCTACATAGTCACGCTTGATGAAGCGAATCGACCGCAGATAGTCCAACTCCTCCTTCATAAAACGCAGGGTGCAGAGATGGTCGATCTGTTCGTTGATCTCCTGCACAATCTCTTCGGAAAATACAACCCCCTCGTTGCGGCACTTGAAGTAATATTCGCCGCAAAGGTCGGTGTGCTTATGGAAGATGACCTGATCCATGTTGAACTTGTACAGGTCCGTATCCAACAGCGAAGTAACGATGGGTTCTAATTTCATGGCAACCTGTCCTTTCTCTCTCTGATATATAATGCAGCGGCTCCACGCCGCCAACACACTGACTCACAATGTCTGCATCACGCCGACACCACCATACCCACAACCTACCGCTTTTGATACAAGCAGTATTATCTGTATGTTTTATACAGAGAGTAATCCCCCTGCACCATCGTGTCACATATTCCGTCAGCGTGCCGCTGACATAGACCACTCATCACGGTAACACAGGCACGGCATCAACATCCATGGAACACGTTTTATTATACATAGTGTATATCTCAAGTGTTTTGTACAGATAGTAATGTACCTACATCATGACGTTTTGCTAACATACAGGTCATCGCCTTACCACTTGTGATACAAATAGTATCATCTGTGTGTTTTATACAAAAGATAGTTTCCTTATGACGATAACAATACGTTTCATGGTAAAATGTTAGCGGAAGGCACATTGGCAGGGCGGCGAATAATACGTTTCGTATTATTCGCGTATTCTATACGATAGGTTGTTTTCCTCCGGATAGACAAAAACCGCTTGTCCGCAGACGGGACAAACGGTTTGTAAGGAATTACAACAGGTACTCGTGTGCTGTCATTCAGGGAATGATCTCGCCCTCGACATTACCGGCAATTGCGGCTGCATTTGCTTCATCGGTATCAATGTGCATAGCGGGAGCAAACTTGGGGCTGACTCTAACAACAACGTCACCGAAGACGAGCTTTCTGCCTTCGCCGCCAACAGCTACGCTGACAACCTGCTTGTCCTTCAAGCCGTACTCTTCTGCTGATTTGGGGTCAAAATGAATATGCCTCTTGGCAACGATCACACCGTGGTCGATCTCCACTTCACCCTTGGGACCAACGATCTTACATCCGGGTGTACCTGCCAGATCGCCGGACTCCTTAACGGGAGGAACGATACCCAGCTTACGAGCGTCCGTAAAGGACAGCTCCACCTGACATTCCGGTCTTTCGGGACCAAGAATAGAACAGGCCAGCTCACCCTTGGGGCCAACGACTGTTACTTTCTCATAGCACAGGAACTGACCGGGCTGGGAGAGGTCTTTTTTGTTTGTCAGGGAAGCGTCTGCACCAAACAGGGTAGCCAGTGCTTCTGCCGTAACATGAACGTGACGTGCCGATGTTTCAACGAGGATCTTCATGGTTGGTATCTCCTTTGTGATAAATTCGCAGCAGGACTGCCTTATGCTTTTATTCTACAACTATTTCCCCGAAAAGTAAAGCCCTTCCGAAAAAAGTCAGGGGGACTTTCAAGAGAAAGTCCCCCACCTCCATGGTTCGCCTGTCACATTGACATTCATCCTGCTGTGTCATCTTCTTTGGGATAAGTATGGTCACAGACTTCCTTGATTTTTTGCTGTAAATTCAGAAAATCCTGAAAGGCCGCCGGCTTGTTGTTGGGATTACGCAGTAAGGCCGCCGGATGCAGGATCGGCATCATCAGTACGCCGCCTTTTTCAAAGAACTGTCCGTGTTCTTTCATGATCTTGATGTCAGGCTTGATAATTTTCGCCGCTGCGATCCGCCCCAGACAGACAATGATTTTCGGACGCAGCACCGCAAATTGCTTTCGCAGCCACGGGATGCACTGTTCCTGTTCCTCCGGCAGCGGGTCACGGTTCTTGGGCGGACGGCACTTGACGATATTGGCGATATAGATGTTCTTGCGGCGGTCAAGGTCAACAGCCGCCAGCATCTTGTCCAACAATTGTCCGCCGCGTCCCACGAACGGTTCCCCCTGCAAGTCCTCGTTTTCTCCGGGACCCTCTCCGATGAACATCACCTCGGCATCATCGACCCCTACACCAAACACCACGTTGTGTCGTGCTTCACATAACCCACATTTCCGGCAGGAAAGACATTCCTCCCGCAGCTTGGCAAATTCTTCATTCTTGCTCATCGTTAACCCTCCACACACGATCATTTGCTTTCCATTGTAGCACACTTTCCACCGTATTTCAACGTGCAATATGCCTTGTACTGCGGTGC
>CACZZU010000089.1 GCA_902785765.1 uncultured Ruminococcus sp. | reverse complement strand
GTCACCCAGACTTAGCTGGTGTATCACAAGGATTATGAAGTACTACATAATAGCCAGAACTATCTTTATTTAAAACAAAAAAAGACCTCGCAAGTGTGACCATAAAATCACACATTACAAGGTCTCTTTTTTTACTTCTTTATCTTTTTTCTAAGATAGTTTTGGTGCCCCGAAAAAGGGTGAGGAACGAGGCCGGGGGACAATTTGCATTATTCCCACTCAACCGTTGCGGGTGGCTTTGAAGTAATATCATAAACGACACGGTTGATGTCGCCTACTTCATTGACGATACGGTTGGAAATTTTCTCCAACACGTCATAAGGCACTCTTGCCCAATCGGCAGTCATAAAATCATCCGTTGTCACGGCACGCAGAGCGATGGTATTTTCATAAGTACGGCCGTCCCCCATAACACCGACACTTTTCACGCCGGTGAGGACTGCGAAATACTGGTTGACACACTTATCAAGACCATTGTTGATAAATTCTTCCCGCATGATAGCATCGGCTTCTTGTAAGACCGCCACTTTTTCAGCGGTAATATCGCCCATGATGCGGATAGCCAAACCGGGACCCGGGAACGGCTGACGGAAAACCAGAAAATCCGGAATACCGAGGGCTAAACCAGCTTGCCGTACTTCGTCCTTAAAGAGATCACGCAAAGGTTCGATCAGACCCTCAAACCCAATATCCTTCGGCAGACCGCCAACATTATGATGGCTCTTGATGACGGCGGCCTCACCGACGCCGCTCTCCACCACATCGGGATAGATCGTGCCCTGACACAAAAACTCGACTTTACCGAGTTTTTTGGCTTCTTCCTCGAACACACGGATAAACTCTTCGCCGATGATCTTGCGTTTGTCTTCCGGTTCCGTCACACCGGCCAATCTGGTCAGGAAACGTTCTTGGGCATTCACGCGGATGAGATTCATGTCAAATTGCTTGCGGAAGACGCTTTCGACTTGGTCACCTTCGTCTTTCCGCAGAAGACCATGATCAACAAAGATGCAGGTAAGCTGCTGTCCCACAGCTTTGTGCACAAGCAGGGCGGCCACAGAGGAATCTACCCCACCGGACAAAGCACACAGTACCTTTTTGTCACCGATCTTTTTCTTGAGTTGCTGGATCGTATCGGTAACAAAAGAAGTCATCTGCCACTCCGCCGTACAGCCGCAGGCATTGTACAGGAAATTTTGCAGGTACAACATCCCCTCTTGGGTGTGCTGTACTTCCGGATGGAACTGCACAGCGAAGAAACGCCGTTTGATGTCTTCCATAGCCGCCACCGGACACGCTTCGGAAATGGCAGTGATTTTGAAGCCATGCGGTATCTCGGAAATATAGTCCGTGTGGCTCATCCAGCAAACGGTCTTGTCCTTGGCTGCATGGAACATCAGCGAAGAGGTATTGCACTCAATTTCCGTCTTGCCGTATTCTTTGGTATCGCTGCTGCGTACCTTACCGCCGAGCATTTGTGCCATCATCTGGGCTCCGTAGCAGATGCCCAGCACGGGAAGACCCAGTTGGAACAGCTGCGGATCACACTTCGGAGCATCTTCTTCATAGGTGCTGTTAGGACCTCCGGTGAAGATAATGCCGCAATAACCACCCTTTTTGATGTCTTCGGCGGTCATCGTGTACGGTTTCAGCTCACAATACACATGACATTCCCGTACCCGTCTGGCAATCAATTGACTGTATTGACCGCCGAAATCCAAGATCAGAATCGATTCTTTTTTGATATCCATATTAACACCCTTCTTCACTGTGAGCAGAAACCGCTTTATAGGAGCGATTCGGTCTTTCCTTTCGGAGAGAACATCAGCGTCCTTTCCGTTATTCGACCGTCACGGATTTTGCCAAGTTACGCGGCTTGTCGATGTCACAGCCTTTTAGTGCTGCAACATAGTAAGCAAACAACTGCAGGGGTACCACCGCCAAAGACGGCAGCATCATATCACAGGTGGATGGAATGAAAAGCGTACTCTGTGAGGTGCTTTTCAGTTCCTGATGCTTTTCGGTGGTCAGACAGAGGACGTATGCTCCGCGTGCCTGCACTTCCTTCATGTTGCTGACGATCTTGCCGATCAGCTCCTCGTGGGTTGCCAGAGCGATCACTAACGTGCCGTCTTCGATCAATGAGATCGTGCCGTGCTTCAATTCACCGGCGGCATAGGCTTCCGAGTGGATGTAAGAAATCTCTTTGAGCTTGAGGGAGCCTTCCAGCGACAAAGCATAATCAATATTGCGTCCGATAAAGAACACGTCATTGCAGTGGAACAGTTTTGATGCAAGATACTGAACAGTCTCTTTATGCTCCAGAATCTGTTGTATCTTTTCCGGTATCGCCTGCAGTTCCTGCAAATAGTACTGATACTCCGTGTCTGTGATCTTGCCAAGCACATCGCCGAAATAAATTGCCATCAGGTAGATGACCGCTAACTGTGTGCTGTAAGCTTTAGTGGTCGCTACGGCAATTTCGGGACCTGCCAGTGTATAGATGACATCATTCGACTCTTTTGCGATGGCACTGCCCAAAACATTGACGATCGAAATAACATGGGAACCTCTGCGTTTGGCTTCCTTCATAGCCTCTTTGGTATCGGCTGTTTCACCCGACTGACTAATGACGACTGTCAGTGTCTTGTCGTCAATGATCGGGTCACGATAGCGGAACTCCGAAGCCAGATCGGCTTCTACCGGAATCCTCAGAATCTTCTCGAAAACATATTTGGCGACCACGCCGACATGATAGGCCGAACCACAGGCAAGAATGTTGATTTTCCGGAAGGAACGAATCTGATCGGCGGTCAGGTGGATCTCATCCAATACGACACGACCATCTTTGAGGTGCGGGGTGATTGTATCATGGAAGGCCTTGGGCTGTTCCATGATCTCTTTGAACATGAAATGTTCGTAGCCGCCTTTTTCGGCAGCGGCAATATCCCAATCTACAACTTCCAATTCCTTATGAATGGGTTCCTTGTCGAGGTTGAAAACCTGCACACTGTCACGTTTGATAACAGCGATCTCATCGTTTTCCAACCGATAGATGTTGCGGGTCTTATTCAGAATGGCCGGAATGTCGGATGCGATATAGTTCTCGTGCTCACCCAAACCGATGATAAGCGGACTTTCTTTGCGTACGGCGATGATCTCATCGGGATGATCCCGACAGAGGACACCCAACGCATACGAACCGTCCAGCTTTGACAAGACACGGATCACGGTATCCATCAAGTTGCCCTGATCGTAATATTCAAACAGTTGGGCGATGACTTCTGTGTCCGTATTGGAGCGGAAGACGATGCCTTTTTCGGTCAGCATTTCCCGCAGAGGAAGGTAATTCTCGATGATGCCGTTATGCACCACCGCAAAACGTCCCGATTCACTCAAGTGTGGATGGGCATTGACATCAGAAGGTTCTCCGTGCGTTGCCCAACGGGTGTGACCGATACCAACGGTACCGTGCAGGGTATCGCCATTATTGGTCAGTATCTTAAGCTCTTGCAGCTTGCCTTTGGACTTTTTGACGACCAATTTGCCGCCATCATTCAAACAAAGACCGGCCGAGTCATATCCTCGATATTCCAGCTTTTCCAGACCTTTGAGCAAAAACGGTGCGGCCTGTTCTTCACCGATATATCCGACTATACCACACATACGCTTGCCTCCCGTTTATCTGTAAATGATGTCTTCACGCTTGGGACCGTTTGAAATCATCGTAAAGGGAACACCTACCGCCTTCTCGGCAAATTCAATGTAGCGGCGGCAATTTTCCGGCAGTTCTTCGTAGCGGCGGATACCGCGGATATCGCACTTCCAGCCCGGCAATACCTCCAAGATCGGCTTCGCTCTCTTGAGTTTAGTGGTAGACGGGAAGTAGTCGATGCGTTCGCCGTCCAATTCATAGGCGACACACACCGGTATCTCGTCCAGATAGCCGAGGGCATCCAGTACCGTAAACGCTACCTGTGTAGCTCCCTGTACCTTACAGCCGTAACGGGTCGCTACCAGATCCAGCCAGCCCATTCTTCTCGGACGGCCGGTTGTCGCACCGTATTCGCCGCCATCGCCGCCTCTCTTCCGCAGTTCTTCCGCTTCTTCGCCGAAGATTTCACTCACGAACTCGCCGGCTCCAACGGAACTGGAATAGGCTTTCACGACCGTGATAATATCTTTGATGGCATAGGGCGGGATGCCGCCGGCACCCACTGCTCCGTAACCGGCAATCGTATTGGACGAGGTCACCATCGGGTAGATGCCAAAGTCGGTATCCTTCAGGGAACCTAACTGCCCCTCCAGCAGAACCTCTTTGCCCTGCATGACGGCATCATGTACGATGTCGAACGTATTCGCCACATAGGGACGCAGAGCTTCACGGTACTCCATCAGCTTGGCGAACATCTCCTCCACGCTGATCGGGTCTTTGTGGTAGACGTTCTGGACGATGGCGTTTTTGACTTCCAGAATACGTTCCAGCTTCTCCCGCAAACCGGCTTCATCGTCATACAGCTCGTTGACCTGAAAACCGATCTTTGAGAATTTATCGGAATAGAACGGAGCGATACCAGATTTCGTGGAGCCGAAACTCTTACCGCCGAGACGTTCCTCTTCATAGCAGTCAAACAGCTTGTGGTACGGCATGACGATCTGTGCTCTGTCCGACACCAGAATGTTCGGCTTGGGCACCCCTTGATCGAGGAGTTTTTGAATTTCTGTCACGAGGTTTTCCACGCTCAATGCCACACCGTTTCCGATGATGTTCACGATTTTCGTGTTGAAGACACCGGAGGGAAGCTGATGAAGGGCGAACTTGCCGTAGTGATTGATGATCGTATGACCAGCGTTGCTGCCGCCTTGAAAACGAATGACCATATCGGAGTTTTGTGCCAACATATCGGTGATTTTACCCTTGCCTTCATCGCCCCAGTTAGCACCTACAATTGCTTTTACCATGGATTCTACCTACCTTTCGTGCGGTTCTCGTTTCTGTTGGAAAACCGCCGGAATATGGGGCACCTTGTCCCCTATCGTCCTGCTGCTGTCAGTGATACCAGACAACAGCAGGAGGGATGGCTATTGATGCGGTCAGCTCACCGGAGCCACCAGCACACGGCCAGTGCCGCGATAGACGTTGACGAGTCCTTCGCCGGAGGCAGCCGAACCGATCAGTGTTTTCGAGGAACGCTCTACCGTGAACTGCAGTGAATTAGACCAAGCGATTGCCATGTTGCCATCAATCTTGAGGGTATCGTTGATGATGTCAAACACCAACAGTTCTTCGGCCGGTACCGGACTTTCGAGGGCAACAATCCCGCTGCCCATCAGCGAGGTGTTGAATAACCCTTCGCCGCCGGCAACAGCAGACGAAAAGCTGGAACGACCCACGACCTTCATTTCAACGCTGTCCTGACACGCCAGAAACATCCCGTCTTCGATAACAATGGAACCGTTCCACTTTGCAATATCCTCTAGGAGAATATATTTGTAAGTCGGCTCCAAAATAACCTGTCCGCTGCCGAAATAGCGTGGTTTGATGGCACTTTCTTTGGTCACCTTGCTGCCGACCCACTTTTTCATAAAGTCGCCGGCTCCTTTGATATTGGTATTCATCTGAACATCGCCTACGACCATCTGCATGGCTCCTGCCTGCAGGATCACGCCCTGCTGGTTCAGGGTTGCGATCACCTGCCGCTTATGTACACCCATTTTCGACATAAAATAAGCCGTTTGTGCGGATGCCGGACTCACAGAAATATCCTTGACATACTCTACGACAGAAAACATTCCCAGTTGATTGGTGACTTTTCGTGCTGTGGTACTATTGAATACGTTATGGTTGATCATGGTATTCGCCCCTTTCTTTGGTCTCAATGTTTGATAATAGACTTGTTCGATAACACCAGAAAGCAGCCACATTTTGTTCAAGTCATTTCGGACAAAGTGAGGTTCTCTGCGGGAAATCCTGTTCCACCATTCGGAGAGACACAGGGGTACCGAACAGCTCTAAATGTATCCGTTGCTTTGCGGGCTTCGCAAGACGCTCGTTTTGGTGGTTCGTGATACGGGGAGGGTACCCCTCTTCCCGCAGAAGGCGTATACTTTCTCCAGCGATGACGGTACCTTCTCCTCCGTATCTTTTTTTCTTCTGTGCGAGGCTGCCGAAGGATTTGGCTGCGTCACACGTTGATCTCTGCCTTGGCGGTGGCGAGAGCGGTATAAGGAGCCAGAGCAGGCTCCACTACTTCCTTGAGGAAATCGGCGGTTTGTTCGGGTGCCCGACCCACATATTTTTCGGGACGGCACAGCTCATGCAGCTCTTCCAGCGTCTTGCCAAAGACCGGTGTGGCCGCAATACGCTCCAGCAAATCGTTCCTGCCGCCGCTGCTCTTGATCTTCTGCGAGTAAGTACGAATGATCTCGTGCAGTTCCTGACGGTCGCCGCCCGCTTTGACGGCATCCATCATGATGTTCTCGGTCATCATAAACGGCAGTTCGTTCATCAGATGTGCCGTGATGACCTTGTCATATACGACCAGACCGTCACTGACATTCAGGTACAGATTCAGGATCGCATCGACCGCCAGAAAAGCTTCCGGTACGCTCAAGCGTTTATTGGCGGAGTCGTCCAGTGTTCTCTCGAACCACTGGGTCGCCGCTGTGATATAGGGGTTAAGCACATCGATCATCACATAGCGGGACAGCGAGGTCATCCGCTCGGAACGCATCGGGTTCCGCTTATAGGCCATCGCACTGGAACCGATCTGGTTCTTCTCGAACGGTTCTTCGATCTCCTTGAGGTGCTGGAGCAGGCGAATATCGTTCGAGAATTTGGAGGCACTCTGGGCGATACCGGCGAGTACATTCAGCACACGGCTGTCCAGCTTACGGGAATAAGTCTGACCCGACACAGCGAAACAGTCCGTGTAGCCCATCTTCTGGGCGATCAGCCTGTCGATCTGCTTACATTTCTCGTGGTCACCGTCAAACAGTTCCAAGAAACTGGCCTGTGTGCCGGTCGTACCCTTACAGCCCAACAGCTTCATATTGGACAAAACATACTGCACGTCTTCCAGATCCATGAGCAGGTCTTGTATCCAGAGAGTGGCTCTCTTCCCTACCGTTGTGGGCTGTGCCGGCTGAAAATGTGTAAACGCCAAGGTCGGCAGGCTCTTATATTTATCCGCAAAAACTGACAGCTGACGGATGACGCTGACCAGCTTTTGCTCCACCAATTTAAGAGCCTCCGTCATAATGATGACATCCGTGTTATCTCCGACATAGCAGGAAGTCGCTCCCAGATGAATGATGCCGGCGGCTTTGGGACACTGTACGCCATAGGCATAGACGTGTGACATCACATCGTGCCGCACGATCTTTTCTCGCTCTTCGGCAACCTCATAGTTAATATCGTCCGCATGAGCTTTCAGCTCATCAATCTGCTCCTGCGTGATATTGAGTCCCAACTCATGTTCGGCTTCTGCCAGAGCGATCCACAGTTTCCGCCACGTTTTGAACTTCATGTCCGGCGAAAACACATACTTCATTTCCTTGTCCGCATATCGTGACGACAGCGGGGATTCATAGGTATCTCTTGCCATAGTGCAACCTCTTTCACAGTAGTTTTGCCGCTGTCAGGATTCCTGTTTCCCGACACAGGCGTTGTCCTTTTCTGGCAGCTTCTTGTCAAAATCCACGCCGCCCCGTTCTTTTCCCCCGAGCATCTTGGTCGGAATTTTCGTGGGATACTGTCCGGAGAAACAGGCATCGCAGATACCCGCTTCACAATGACCGAGCATCTCGCACAACTTATCCGGCGGCAAAAAGCCCAGCGTATCGGCTCC
>CACZZU010000088.1 GCA_902785765.1 uncultured Ruminococcus sp. | reverse complement strand
GAAAGCGATGTCCGGCTGCCATTTTTTCAAACGAGAACAGCGGTGTCTATGATGACATTTTCTCACGCCAGATTTTTCAGGTCATTCAGGTCATACGGCGTACCCTGATAGACGTAATAGTTCAGCCAGTTAGAGTACAGGATGGTGGCATAGCTCCGCCATGTCAAAACAGGCAAGGCTCGCGGGTCGTTGCCCGGAAAGTAATTATAAGGCAGCTGCGGCTTCAAGCCCTTGTTGCAGTCACGAAAATACTCGTTCGCCAATGTGTTGCGGTCGTATTCGGCATGACCAAATACATAAAACTGCCGACCGTTTTTGTTGGCCACGATCGCTACACCAGCCAGATTCGATGACGCTAGGATCTCCAACTCACTGTGCTCCCGTATATCGGCACGGTGAACGCCTGTATAGCGAGAATGCGGCAGCAGAATCTTATCATCAAACCCCCGCATCAGCGGATGAAAAATATCCATCACACGGTGAACATACACACCAGACAGCTTTTCATCCAGCGTGTACTTCGGTACCCCGTAGTGATAATAGATACCTGCTTGTGCTCCCCAGCAGATGTGCATGGTGCTGTAAACGTGCCTGAGCGACCACTCCATGATCTCACACAGTTCTTCCCAGTAATCTACCTGCTCATATTCCAGCTTTTCAACCGGTGCACCGGTAATGATCATCCCATCAAAATACTCCTCTTTGATGTCGTCAAAGACTTTGTAGAAGTTCGTCAGATGATCTGCGGATGTATTCTTCGAGACGTGGGTCGCCATTTGCAGGAGTTCTATATCAACCTGCAGCGGTGTATTGCCAAGCAGCCGCAGGAGCTGCGTTTCTGTCTCGATCTTGTTCGGCATCAGGTTCACAATGACAATTTTAAGCGGTCGAATATCCTGCGATACCGCCCGTTCGTTCGTCATATAGAAGATGTTCTCCGATTCCAGCGTTTTCAGAGCGGGCAGCCCGCTCTGTACTTTGATAGGCATAGTCCTCCACTTTCCTCTCTTCCGATGTCATGCTGTACTAGTATAGCACAATCTTTTGGCATTTGCAACACTCACACAACGGGATTCCCATGGAAATCAGCCAAAGTCTCTGTCTACCGTGCGGGACTCCCCTTTGCTGTCACAAAGGGGAGTCCCATTGGTTCCGTATCAATGGAGTTGGCCGGATAGAAACGGTCGGATACCTCATCGACAACGAAAAAGCCGCCTCACACAGCGGCAGTACATCGCCGCTGCCGTGTCAATGCTTGAAGCATTGACGAGTCCCTCCTCTATTCCGTCTGCTGTGTCATCTTTCCCTTTGGTACATTTCTATGTGTGCCATCCCTGAAAGGTGCAGTTCCTCTCAAGGCAGACACTTTGTCCGCCATATCATGGCACTTCCCACTCGTTCACGCACTGTTGATAGCATTGAAGATGTCCGAAAGCTTGTACCAAGTGGGAAAGTTGACAACACCCGTGACGGGCAGCCCAAAGACTTCCTGAAAGATGCGGACACTCTCTGCTGTTCGGTCACCATAAAGACCATCCACCACCAATCGTGGGATCAACGGATAGTTACGGGCGATCGTGTTGATCTGCCGCTGAACGACCCGCACATTGTCTCCTCTGGAACCTTTTTGCAAAATCCCCGGGAAGGAGATCGGGATGCCCTGTACCCGTTTGGCTTCCTTCAGCACAATGTCATAGCCATAGTAATATTGCAGAATACGGAAGGCCGAGTAACCCTGCCGTGCCAAATCGTTCGACCCCCATTGACTCAACCAGCCATCCCGTACCACACGGATGCCATCGCTGTACTGTGTGAAAAGCGGTTGGTTGATGTCCGACTTTGAGATATAGAGGTTGAACACCTCATCGGTGATGTCAGCGATCTCTTGGAAAATATTGCGGCCATAGGTGAATGCCTGATCGTAAGCGGTAGAACTGGTAATGGTGAAGTCGTAGCCCTTGCTGCGATACCATTCGGTATAGACACGGTTCAGTGTAAAGGAAATGATCGCCAAAATATTGGCTTTGAGGGCTTCCCTGTTCCAGCTGGCATAGATCTCGCTGCTGGCAACATTGTTGATATAGTCCTTGAACCGCACGGTATAGTCCGGGGCACTGCGGTCGGACGGAACACCGTCATGCACAACAATAAACTCTGGCACAACCGGTTCGGGCAGCACCACAAGGTTATTGGGGAAAGGCAGTTTCTTGATGGCTGCTTCGGGTATTTTCGGCGGAAAATCACCCCATAGGGTCGGATAAGGAATGATGACCGTGTCGTCTTCATTCATCAGAGGAATATTCTGAATGGCAGTGCTGCCGCTGTAAATTTGAACGTTGCTGATGACGATCTCTTCCTGATCGTTTTGGACAGCTCGAATATCATACTGACTGAACGGTCGGGGCATCTCACTGTTCTGGGCATAACTTTCGGGCGGTGCCGCTAACCGCACCGGCGGAAGCTGACCTTCCGTGTCGGTCGTCAGTTCGGTCACCACACGGCCGCTGTCCGATTCGCTGATCGTCACACGCACATTCTCCGCCGGAAATCCGATATTCCGATAGAAGGTATTTACCTTCAGCAAGCCGAATGCACCCGTTTCTTCAGCAGGTATTCCATTCGCCATAGCATAGCCTCCTTGTTCAATTGATGTTGTAGTTGACCGCCGTCTCCCGCAGATAGATGAAGGTATCGTAGAGGTTCAGCTTGCCGTATCCCCATTGGTTATTGGGATAGGGAATCCCTTCCTCACGGGTACAGCCGCCAATCAGCAGGTTCTTGATGAGATCGCCGTTGATGGTGGGCATATTGTTCTGGACGATACCCCACTCCATCAGCAAGGCCGCCGCACCGGCTGTAATGGCAGCCGCCGCACTGGTACCGGTCATGGTACCGAACCCCGTCGGATAGATTCCCCGTATCCCTACGCCCGGAGCGGCAAAGTCCGGTGCCACCATGGGCATACGGGTAGGTCCCCATGACGAGGACACGGACAAGCTGCCATCTTCGGCGTTGTATGCCCCACAGGTGATGGATCGCATCGCCGCAGCCGGATAAACGATCGTGTACTCTGGTACCGGTTTAAGAAACTCCACCTCTTCACAGACTTGTCCGGTGATCGGCAGCCATGCAAAATAGCTGCCATCAATGATGGCATCGCCATAGATGCGAATGTCCCAGATACCTTCGGTGGCACGTTCCAAACCCACGATCATATTGTTGTTGATGTCCTTGAAGTAGCGAATGTGGACACGGGTCTCCTCCATCACCAGCTTCTCGCTGTATTCCAAACCGGATTTGAAGGGCATACGGGGGATGATCTCACCGGTTGGTGAAACAATGCCGATCGATAGCTTATCGAAGGCAGGTCCGAAAATAATCACCGAAAAAGAGGCTCCCTGACGCCCCACTTTGATACTGATGGTGTCTACCGTGTTGCCGCTTTTCAGCTTTCCCTGCGTGTGATGAGCGGCGTTGGCCTCGTTGCCGCCTGCCGTAACAAATGCGATACCCGCCCGCTGCGACACAAAAGAGATGTAATCCTCAAAAAGTGTGTTGCCGTCATGGGCACTGGTGTTTGAGCCCATACCAATACAAATCACCACCGGTTTATTGTAGGCGATCGCCCTGTCGAGAATGTACTTGATGCCCAAAAGAAAATCCGATGACTCATACAGGTTCGGATTGTCCGGCGACAGCAGATACCGTTTGATGTAGAAATCCCTTGCCCGCCGCAGTTTGACGGCAATGAGCTCCGCTTTGGGAGCAGCTCCACTGTAACGGCCTACGTCATTGGCCGCTGCTACGGACGCAAGAAAAGTGCCGTGTCCGTCCTCGTCCACAGAGGGTACGATCTGACGCGGATCGTCACTTTGCAAAGCACGGTTGATCTTCTCGTTGTCAAAATCCGCCCCAAAATAAAGGTCACTGCTGCGGGCACCGTCCAGTGTCTGATCCCATAGGTTGAGCAGCTTGCTGCTGCCGTCCTCGAATCGAAAAACATCCTGCGTATAGTCGATGCCCGTGTCCACCAAGCCGATGATGACCCCTCTCCCCGACAGATCAAGAAATGGCTGGTTAAGCACCTGCGTGATGCCGCTGCGGTCGTTGCCAATGCTGTCCAGCGGCGACAATATCTTCGGATAGAACGAAAGGAAATCGCTGCCCAAGTCGATGAGCAGCCCTTGAATATACTTCTCATTCGTGTACACGATGATGTAATTGTTCGCCAGTTCCGTACCGAAATGCAGATACGGCTTGTCCCGTGCGTAAGCCTGAAACCGCGGCGTGTTGATGACCTGAAAATCTACTGTCGTTGGCAGCTTCACATACTCCTCCAACGGCAGTCTGTCTTCCTCTTCCATATCCTCTCTCCTTCCCGATCGAAAAGTTGCCCATACTTCACAAGCGTCATTACCCTCCCCCTCCCTTTTTCTGCTCCTTTACAACAGCCCCCTTGCGGGTCCCCATACCCACACCATTCACTCTTCACAGTGCCGCTGACAACGGTATTTCTGCTCCCTGCTCACTGATTTTCAGGGTAGATTCCAAACAGAGCCGGCCATAGCCGAAGGTGGGGTTGGGGTAACGAAGACCCGTACTGCGGCTGGCTCCCGAACGCAGATAGGCTCGTATCCGTTCGCCATAGAAAAAAGGGGCGTTGCCGTTAACGATAGCCCACTCCATCAGCAAAAGAGCGGAACCCGTCACAAATGGTGCCGCAAAGCTGGTACCGGTGAAGGCGTCATACCCACCGCCCACACGCGGTGCCAGAATGTTCACCGCCGGTGCAGCCACATCGGGCATCTGTTCTTTGTCATCACGATGACCAACACCCGAAAACGGAGCGATACTGCCAATACGGTCGTTGTAGCCTGCCACACGAATGACCTTTCGGGCAGTAGCAGGCAATGTCATCGTGTTGGTCACGGTCGGGTTGGAAAAATACGTCTTCGCCGTAACCTCTTCCAACGTGGGCAGCCACACATGAAACACGCCGTTCACAATACGCACCGGTAAGATACGCAGCAGCCATGCCCCCGCCGCAATCGTACCGGTTACCGCCTGCACCTGAAAGAAGATCTCCTGACGGACAGAATAACGGGTAGGCTGTTCGTACAGGATGGTGATGAGCAGGTTGCCCAGCCGTATCTGCTTACGTCTGTCTTCGGCTGTCACAACACCGGCGGAACTGCCATTGGGCAGTACCAGCTCCACAGCAAAGGTGTCGGTGAAATCTTTCCAGAGAGTAAGATAGAACCGTTCAATACCCGATGCGGTGAAGAAAACGATCTCTTCCGACCGCTCCGCTGTCACCACACCTTCATAATGGTGCCCCGCTGCTCCCTCGTTGCCGGTAGGCACTACAAGGACGCTTTTCCATTCACTGCTCATAGCGGTCAGGTATTCTTCAAAGAGCGACTGCCCATCATGGGCACCGTTATTCATGCCGAAGCTGAGGTTGACGGCGACCGGCCGCCCAAAAGCTCTGGCACGGTCGATAACATACTTCACCGCCCGCATAATCTCGGTACTCTGGGCAAAAATGTCGCTGCCCTTTTGCCCGACCTTCACGATAAGAAGATCCGCCTGTGGAGCGACACCCCTGTTATCTTCTCCAGAGGCCTGTCCGTTACCGGCTGCGATACCGGTCACCGCCGTACCGTGTCCGAGATTGTCACGAGACGGAACAACCGTATACGGCCGTGGTTCATTCAGGGCAGCATTGATCTGTTCGGCGGTGAACTCTGCCCCTTCCAAGAACCCGTCCGGAGGCGTTCCCTCCAGCGTCTGATCCCATAGGGATAAAATACGGGTCGTACCATCGGCATGGCGGAAGTCAACGTGTGTGTAGTCGATACCGGAGTCGATGACAGCGGCGATGGTACCCCGTCCTAACAGATCGAAAGCCGTTGGTTCCTGTACGGCAGTAATACAGGAAGACGTAAGCTGACGATTGATCTCAACGTACAGCCGTTTGGCACGTTCGATGTCCTCCACTTCGGTATAGCCGTACAGCAGCGGCACCTGTTCTTCCTCCAGTGTCACGATGGCATACTGATGTGACAGCAGTTCGGCTCGTCCGCCAATACGTTCCGCCGCCTGCACGATGTCGCCGTTGTACTTCACGATGACCTCCATCCTTCGTCCTCCTATCCGCCAGACTATCCGATCGGCTGCTCCGGCACTCTCCATTATGTATGTTTTTTCGGTCAGAAAAATGACAAACGAGCAGGAAAACAGGAAACCCGAAAGGGTGCGGAAGAGCCAAAGGATATTTCCCATCGTCGGCGGATTTTTTGTATATTTGCGAGATTGTGTCTGAAGCGATTTGACATCGGGTGTCTTTTGACCTATAATAAGGGCAGTTCTCCGGCAATATGGTCGGAGGGTTCTGCTTTAGCAAGACGATTTGTCCTGTTACATAAAAGTGACAGGAACCAACTGACAGAAACGGAGTGAGGACTATGAACAGCCACACCACACCGCCCGTTGTATTAACCAAGGAACCATCACAGCCAACCGACAGAGACCGGTCGGTACAGGAACGGGAACATCGTGCTTATCTTCGCCTATATGAGAAGTATATGGAATACAAGGACAAGCGGTACAAGTACCGCACGGCCGGAGCGGTGTTCGTCATCGTATCGGCACTGGTATATCTGACGCTGATGTTCGTCCTGCCTGACAAAGTATTGTTCCTGATCTTGTGGATCATCACCATCCTGTGGTGCGTGGCATTGATGCTGCGGTCAGACTATCGGTATAATATGTATCGGGAGATGCTGGAACTGCCTGAAACGGACAGCGAAGAAGAAGACGAACCATCACACGAAAAACACGAGGGGGATTCTGCCCCGCCTGACGGAAAGGAAGCGAGTATATAATGGGAAAGATCCTCCGCATCTTCACCAACGATCTGCAAACCATCTGCAAAAACATCATCGCCTTCATTGTGGTGATCGGTATCACGATTCTGCCGGCACTGTATTCATGGTTCAATATCGCCTCGAACTGGGACCCGTATTCCGCCACCGCCGGTATTTCCTTTGCGGTGTGTGATCTGGACGAGGGCTGCACCATACAGGGGCTTACCATCAACGCCGGTCAGCAGATCATCGATCAACTCAAAGGCAACCCAAAAATGGGCTGGGATTTTGTGAGCCAACAGGAAGCCATTGACGGCGTAACCAACGGGAAATACTATGCAGCGGTCATCATTCCCGCTCGGTTCAGTGAGAACCTCTGTTCCCTGACAACCGGTGAGTTTGTAGAGTCCCAACTGGATTACTACGTCAATGAAAAGAAGAACGCGATCGCTCCCAAGATCACCAACGCCGGTATCACAACCATTGAACAGGAGGTCAAATCCACCTACGTCAGCACCGTTACCAATCTGCTGGCTACGATGCTGAACCTCACTGCCGCCGGATTAGGCAGCCAAAAGGATACCGCCATCGACAGCCTGACCGGATCACTGACCGATGTTACCCATGACATCGACAGCTTCAACGCAGGTATTGACGTGTTCCTTTCCACTCTGAAAATGCTCCAAAAACTCACGAACAACAACAAGGGGCTCCTCCCCAAGATCGAGGAGACCCTCGCTCAATCCGACAACGTCACAACCGATGTTCGGTCTGCCATCAACACCGCCCGCAACGCTTCGGGCAAGATCACCGAGGCGATCTCCCATATCGCCGAAGTGTTTGGTGTCCTGCAAAACAGCGTCAGCGATCAGCTCAACGATGCGTTTGAAACGCTGAAAACCGACAGCGATGCAGCGGCCCGCCAGATCGCCGGCTTGACCGCCATCACACAAAAAGGCATCCGCCTGACAGACTATCTGCTATCTACGCTCAACAGCATCG
>CACZZU010000087.1 GCA_902785765.1 uncultured Ruminococcus sp. | reverse complement strand
GGGAATAACCCTTTTTCCGCCGGAAAAGGGTTTTCCCCGTGTAACTGCCCCGACAAAATTGATTTCCGTGTGCGGCAGTGGTTTTTGCTTGCAATCGGACGAAGGGACGGGTATAATAAGCGTAAGCACCGAAAGGGTGCGGAGAAGAAACACGATCACAGACAAAGGAGGGTGTCGCTTGAGTAAGGAGATTATCCGTCAGAAGCTGCGGGAGATTGAGACCACCGAACACGTCCGTATTCTATACGCTGCCGAAGCGGGCAGCCGTGCCTGGGGTACACACTCTGCGGACAGTGATTATGATGTGCGGTTCGTGTATGTGCGTCCGCCGGAATATTACTGGCGGCTTGACAAAACAAGGGACGTCATCGAGTGGCAGTTGGATGATGTGTGGGACATCAGCGGCTGGGATGTGAAAAAAGCCTTGTCGCTGCTGCAACGCAGCAATCCGACATTGTTTGAGTGGAACGGTTCACCCATCGTGTACCGCTGTACACCGTCATGGGAGGCGGTGACATCGCTTCTGCCGCAATACTTTGTCCCGAGGACGGCACTGTATCACTACTATGGTATCGCCAAACGTACTTTCCTAGAGGAGCTGCAGCGGGAGCAGGTCAAGCTCAAGCGGTACTTCTACGTTTTGCGGCCATTGTTGGCGTGTCGGTGGATCGCCGACCGCCAGACCCCGCCGCCGGTACGTCTGTCTGATTTGGCAGACGGTTATCTGGATGAGCGGATGAAAAGCATCGTGCAGGCATTACTGCGGCAGAAGGCACAAAGCGGTGAGCGGGACATCCTGCCCCGTCACGAAATGCTGTGCGGTTATTTGCAGTCGCTCCTGACGGAAGCGGAAGAACGGCTGTCGGGGATGCCGTCCGTGCCGCCGGCGTCATGGGAGGCTCTGAACAGCCTGTTCATCTCACTGGTACAGGAGGCGAAGCCATGAACGCCTGTCTGATGCACAAACACACGCCCGTGGCGGCGGTCACAATAGATGACCGCACCGGTCGGCTGACCAGATGCGGCACCGTTTTCGCAGAAGAACACCTTCCCATCGGGGTCACGGTACGGCACGGACACGTTGACCGTCCGGCTTTGAGCCGCTGGTGGGAGGATCGTTCTCTGCCGTCCGATCGTGCCGGTGTCGCCGAAAGTCTGTCGGCATTGGGTGTCACGACGGTCGGACAGCTCCGCCTGAAGAGCTTCGCCCTGAGCATGAGCGACTGCTATTGGCTGAAACCCGATGACACCGCCGTGATGTGGGACGAGGTGAACCTGTACGAACACGGTTTTTCGGAAGAGGTGGGTGACGTGCTGCTGGGATGGCGGCACACGGCGAACGAACTGTCTTCGCCGGACAGCACGACCGACGGCTTTCTACGCAAGAAGTGGTCATGCGTAGAGGGACAGCCCTGCCTGCTGAAAGCAGGCAGTTTCCGCTATTACCAGCAGCCCTTCAATGAAGCGGCGGCTGCCGCCGTACTGCAGGCACTCGGTGTGGCTCACACGCCCTATACCGTACAATGGCATCATGGCGAACCGTTCAGCGTTTGTCCGACTTTCAGCAGTCCCTCGTGTGAGATGGTTCCCGCCATCCAGATCTATTATCACGCCCCGAAACCGAACAACCTGTCGGTCTATCAGCACTATGCAGCGTGCTGCCGGCAGCTTGGCATCCGTCATATCGTACCGGCATTGGATGAGATGCTGGTGGCGGATTTTCTGATCGCCAACGAAGACCGACACTTCGGTAACTTCGGGATGCTGCGTGATCCGGATACGCTTCAATGGCTGCGTCCCATCCCGCTGTTTGACAATGGCACGTCCTTCGGCTATGACTTGCCGACACCGTTTCTCCGTGCCGGACGCAGTGTACCGTGCCGTCCTTTCAAGGCACAGCACACCGACCAGCTCCGCTTGGTGAGTGACTACCGTTTCATTCCCTTCGACCGGCTGTATGCTGTCGAAGAGACACTGCGGGATATTTTCGCCCGCAGCGGAACACTGCTGGAGGCAGATCGTCAAGCCGCTTTGGTAGAAGCCTACCATTATCGTGTTGACTATCTGCGGCATATTGCTCATGCCCATCCTTCCCTTCACGATGACCCCACGCAAGACACGACCGATCGTTCCCCCACTCAATATGACGTGCCGCCCGGCACACGGTGACACACCAACTCTTCACACAACGGCGTGCGGTGAACAAGTGCTGTCCCGAAGAAAAGCAAACCGCAGCGGGCAGGGCTGTCCCGCTAACGATCACCAACAGAAAGGAAGTATCCCTATGTCTATGAAAACGACCATCAGCGTGACCTGTCCCTATTGCCAGACCGTCAGCGAAGCAGAGGCATGGCAGAGCATCGACACATCCACTGATCCCTCCCTGAAAGAAGCTGTCCGCCAAAAAGCGGTGTTCCGCTTTTGCTGTCCGTCCTGTCTGGAAGAAACGCTGGTGGATTACGGCTTTTTGTACCATCAGCCCGAAGATAAATGGCTGATCGAGTACGCTCCCGAAGACAGTGCCGCACAGGATTTCCTGAATGAACTGTCCGAGGAAGGCGATCCCCTCCAGCAATTTGTACAGGACGGCTACCTCATCCGACTGGTACGCACTCAGAACGAACTGGTCGAGAAGCTGCTGATCTTTGATGCCGGATTGGATGACCGCCTGATCGAGATTTATAAGGTATTGGTGCTGCTGCGGTATCAGGAAACACACAAAGACATTGAAGCCCCCGCACTGTATTTCTATGCGGCTCCCGATAAAAAGCCGGAGATCCAGGTGCTCGTGAACGATGCGTACGACTGCTCCACCACCATCAATCCGGAACTGTATCAAGACCTTCAGAACCGATTCGGCGACCGCCTGACACCTATCAACGAGGATACGCCTCTCATCAATGAGCAGTGGGCGTTTTCCTTCCTGTCGTAAAAGAGAAGGATAGGCGGGTTTCCGGCCGCCCATCATTTCGCCCCGCTGCTTTTAACATAAGCAGCGGGGCGAACACTTTTTGTCAGTGGGTCACGTTTTCTGTACGCACGGACTTTCCGGCACTGCCGTCTGCGATGTTTCCGTCAGTTCCAGTGTCAGCGAGAGGGTGATGTGCTGGGGGCTGGGCGTGAATTGAAGGGTGCCGTGATAGTGTTTGACGCTTTTGTCGAGGGAGTACAGCCCAAAACCATGAGCGGTTTTGTCTTTTTTAGTGGTAGCGGGCAGGGCACCGTTCATCACGACCGGTTTGTCCACAGGATTGGTGATGTCGATGAACAAAAAGCCGCTGCTGGAACAGCAGACAATGGTGATGACCTTCTCGTCATCGGGCGGCAGCTTGCCGCAGGCATCGAGGGCATTATCCAATGTATTGCCGAAGATCACACACAGATCGGTTGGCTGGATACCGTCAGGCGGTACCATTCCTTCAAAGGTGATGCGGGTGTTTTGTTCTTGTGCCCGCAGTGATTTGTCTTCCAGCAGGGCATCGACAATGGCGTTGCCGGTATTGTAGCGGGCGGTGATCTGCTGCTGTGTTTCCTGTGCGTGGTGCAGCATTTCGAGAGCGTCTTGCGTGCGGCCTTCCGACAGCAGTTTTTCCAGTCCGACAAACAGATTATGGCTGTCGTGGCGGAACCGCCGCAGTTCAAAGCCGGATGCTGCCAGTTTGCGGTAGTAATCCGACTGTGCCTGAAGCTGTGCTTCATACTGATCGGAGACCCTGCGGATGTGGCGGTTGGTGACGGTGTAGACCAACAGCACCGAAACGATCAGACCGTCTGTCAGCAGCAGCACAAGAAAGGCCGCCTTCGCCGTATTGTCCAGTACCGGATCGGTCAGGTGAGGGGCGTGCAGCAGAACGACGGACAAATAGGCGTTGCAGGCCAACAGCACAAGCAGAATACGCTTGGTGCTCTTGGGTGTCCACGCAAACACCAGCCGCACTTTGAATTGTCGCTGACCATAGCACGCCAACAGGCACACGCATAACATCAGGATATGTATCGCCAGCTCCAGCAGCCACGAAACCGGTGCGTCAAAGGGCAGCACCGTCAGCAAAGCTGCCGTGATGATAATATCCACCGTATAGAGCGAAAAATATTCCGCCAAAAGGGTGCGGATACGCACCGATGACAGACACAGTCGAAGTGCCAGCACTTCAGGTACAAAAAACCAGATGCCGATGGTATTGGCTGACGAGACATTCATGGTCAGCTCCATCACCAGCAAAGGGATAAACAGCACCAGATACGAAAGTATCAGGCGTTTGCGGTGACATTCGGCACCAAACAGCCGTACCGATACGATGGTCATCGCTGTGTAGTAAAGTATCAGCTCCATGAGCATGATGATCGGGTAGATAGTTCTCACCGCCTTATAGTTGTAATCGTTCCTGCCGTCTGTCTGCTCACGTTATGCCGTCATGGGATGGTGAAGTGTCGGAAACACGTTCCTTGAGAGGATACTTGCTCCGGTCGGAGAACATCCCTGCGGCGTGGTCTGCCAACGGACTTTACAGACGAACATAGTAGTTTTTCACGAAGTCGAGATAGCTCTTCTTGAAGTCTTTGAGACGGCTGCGGCCGATAGAGGCTCGTTCGCCGTTGACAAACAGCAGTTCGTGACCCTGAATCGCCGCCACGCTGTACATATTTACCACATAGGATTTATGGATGCGGTAGAAACAATATTCCGGCAAAAGCCTCTGTACCTGCGAAAGGGTCTTGGAACTGCGGTATGTATCCTCACGGGTGCGTATCAGGCAGTATTTACCGCTGCCCTCCAGATATAAAATATCCGCTGCACTCAACGTGATCTGTTCTCCGTCCTGCACAACCACAATATGGTTGAGCAGGGTGTGCTGCCGCAAATAGGAATCCATCGCTGCACGCAGCTTGTCTTCTTCCACTGGTTTCACAAAAAACCGGAACGGCTGTACCTCAAACGAATCGTACACAAACTGTGGATAGCCTGTCACGAAGATAATACTGCCGGTGAAGTTTTTTACCCGCAGTTGTTTAGCGGCTTCCAGACCGTTTTGGTCCTTGAAGCAGTAGTCCATGAACACGATGTCAAACACCGTTTCGGACGACAGCAGTATTTCCGGAGCATCGAACTCCACAATATCCACTGCGATACGCTTCTCTTTGCGGTAGCGTATCATCTTCTCTTTCAGATCCTGACGAAACACCTTGTCGTCATCACAAATAGCGACCTGCATTCGGATGCCCCCCCTTCCTTTTGTATCGTCCACTCGGACGCCTGTTCTGTGTTTGAGCCTTTCTGACAGTCAAACGTACCATTTTCCTGTTCGTATCCTGCCGAACGGTACAGAGCGGTGTTTGTATGTCTGACTTTAGGAATATTGACATCTCCTTCTACACTTTTGTGTGCTAAAGCCCGACGTTGTATATTATACCACACATTCACGAAAAGTTGTACTACTTTTTTACATCAGCATCACATTTTTTTGCCGGACGCGGCGAAAAAATGTTGTGAGAAAAGTACACCGCTTCTTATAGAGTGCTTTTCTCCTGCAACGGAATCGGCTGCCCTTTTTCAGGGCAGTTTTTCATGCCATGCTGCGGCACGGTGCACGGGACGCACATGACACCGGTTTACGCTGCGGCGATTTGACAACGGCTTGGTTTAGGTGTAAGATAGAGAACAGAATACAACGCTGGGAGGATGTTTATGCTGTGTGCCAGTTTGCCGGGCATCGAGTGGTTCGCCAACGATAACCCTTATACCGAATGTAACTTTCTGTTCCACTATATCATTCTGCCCGATGTCAAGGAGGAAATCATGACCGTGCGTATCTGGCACGGGGTCTTCTGCTACGAAAAAAGTCAGGATGCCATCGTCTCCGAACGAGCCTTTCCGCTGACAAAGGGCGGGCGTGACGATATGATCGCCTATATCCGTGCCGAAAACGCCGCCTATCATCAGTAGATTTGTGCGGTACTCTGTAGCTTTCCGAACGGCTGAACAGGATTTTCCGCAGAAACTTTCGCTTTGCCCGAGATGACCGGAACAAAATGCGGCTGTTTTCCGGCGTTATCGAACAGGTCTGGTAAGACCGTCTGCGGAGGATACTTTTTGCCGTGAGGAAATGTTATTTTGCCCTTGACATTTCCCGAAAATTCGGGTACAATAGGTTTGTTCTCGTGGAAGCGTATCGAAGTGGTCATAACGGGCCTGACTCGAAATGCTCGTTGGCTCTGGCCGTTTTCTCCGCTGAAAATCCTTGATTTATAAGGGTTTTCGTCAGTTCAAATTTCATAATTTCATATCGTTCTTGCCTGTTTTTCTTGCATTTTCTCAGCGCACGGAAAACAGTTGAGATACACGGAGAGTTGTCCGAGTGGTCGAAGGTGCGGCACTCGAAATGCCGTAGACCGAAAGGTCTCTAGGGTTCGAATCCCTAACTCTCCGCCAAAAAACCCAGTCATATCAAGGCTTTGCGCCCATATGACTGGGCTTTTCTTTTTGCTAATCTGCCATAGCTGCACATAATTTTCGGCCAAAAATCATGTCTGCCATCCGACGGCCTCGGTGTCCGGCAAGGTCAGAACGTTGTCCATAACGTTTGCGGACGTAAGCTTGGGCTTATAATCCAAATGGCTGTAGATGTTCGCCGTAGTGCTGATGTCGCTGTGCCCCAGCCATTCCTGAATCTGCTTCATGGGCACGTGGTTGGCCAGCAGCAGCGAGGCGCAGCTATGCCGGAGATCGTGGAAACGGATATGCCGCAGGCCTTTCATTTCCAGCAGCTTGCTGAAATTGCTGCTCAGATTACGGGGATTGAAAATGTTCCCCATCGCATCCACGAACACATAGCCGTCATATTCGCGGTTGTAGCAGTTGCCGCAGATCCTTTTGAAGCACGAGATATGATACTTAAGTATAAGCCAGACGTTATGACTCTCGATATTGAGATGCCAAGGATGGACGGACTTGAATTCACACAGAGACTAATGCCACAGTATCCTATCCCAATTGTTATGGTAAGTGCATTGAGTGATAAGGTCTTCGATGCATTGAATGCTGGAGCAGTTGATTTTATATCTAAGCCAGTTAATATGACTAAGGATGAGATTCTTAATTATCTATCAAGGGAGTTGTGTACTAAGATTAAGATTGCATCTACTGTAAATGTGGGTGAGATGAAGAGGGTGGCACCAAAAAGTGTATCCTCTAAAAATATTGACAGTGAACATGTTGTAGTAGCTCTTGGTGCTTCTACAGGTGGAACAGAAGCTTTATGTGATGTAATTATGGGATTTCGTAGTGATATTCCAGGAACAATTGTTACACAGCATATGCCACCTGGATTTACCAAGATGTATGCTGAGAGACTTAATAGCCAATGCGCAGTTAATGTTAAGGAAGCTAATACAGGTGATATATTAAGACCAGGACTTGTGCTTATTGCACCAGGTGATAAGCATATGAGGCTTGTAAGAAATGGAGACAGATTCGCAGTTGAATGTAAGACTGGCCCAAAGGTTAGTGGTCACTGCCCATCTGTTGATGCTATGTTTGAATCTGTTGCAAGAGTGGCAGGTCGTCACGCTGTTGCCGCTCTTCTTACTGGAATGGGCAAAGACGGTGCAGATGGGTTGCTTTCTATTAGAAGAGCAGGTGGACATACAATAGGTCAGGATGAGGAATCCTCTGTTGTATATGGAATGCCTAAGGCGGCCTATGATATAGGAGCAGTTGAATACCAGCTTCCCCTTCATTCAATTGCGCATAAGATATATAGCATTTTAGGCAATATGTAACAATATATTGTGTAATTATAATTTGTAGTAGCAATATGTTGTGTGGGTGTGCTATAATATCTCAGTATGATATGGGGAGTGCTAACTAGAAAGGAGACATCGGTATGAAGATACTTATTGT
>CACZZU010000086.1 GCA_902785765.1 uncultured Ruminococcus sp. | reverse complement strand
CACAATCGTTTTGGCTGTCAGCGACTGCAAAAAGCCCACGCACACAGCGGCGGGACGCCGCCCGCCTGCCCGTCCAGATGCGTTAAAAAAGTGTCCGAGGAACGCCGTTTTTTGGCTGTTGATGACTGCAAAAAGCCCAAGTACACAGCGGGGGGACCCCGCCGCCGCTACACTATTAGACAAAAAAATCAGGGCAGACATGGTACAATGAGCATCATGAGTGAGGGAGAAGGAAAGGAAGTGTGCAAGTATGAGAAGTTTGAAAATCCCCCTCGTCATCCTGGCATGCTGTACGCTGGCCTTCACAGTTGGTGCCTGCCACAACCGGGAAAAGTCCCCCGCCGATGCGGTTATCTTCTACCGCGTACCCTCCGAACCGGATACACTGGATCCACAGATTGCAGAGACGGATGCCGCTGTGCTGATAACCAATCTGTTCGAGGGACTGGTACGCCGTGATGCCGATGGACAGCCTGTGCCCGGTGTCGCCAAAGACTGGACGGTCTCGGAGGACGGCACCACCTACACCTTCTTCCTGCGGGAAGAAGCCTGTTGGAGCAACGGTGAGGCGGTGACCGCTGATGACTGTGCCTTTGGCTTGCAGCGAGCCATTGACCCGTCCACAGGGGCACCGGATGCCTGTGTACTGTACGACATCCAAAACGCCGAAGAGATTCATCAAGGCAAACTGCCGCTTTCTTCTCTTGGCGTGTATGCCGAACCCGGACGGCTCATCATCCGCCTGCGGGAACCTGCCTCACGCTTTTTGCTGTCTCTGACCAAACCGGTCGCTATGCCCTGCCAAAAGGCGTTTTTTACCGCGTCCGGCGGACGCTATGGACGGGAAGGTGACCAACTCATCAGCAACGGTGCCTTCTGCCTGAACGGCACCAATAGCTGGCTGCACGGCAAACGGCTGTCACTACGCCGTAATCCGTCTTATCACGGTGCCGATACGCCCATTCCCGCCGGTGTGACCGTGATGATCGATGACAGCCCGAAAGAGGCTTGTCAGGCAATTGCGGAAGGACTGACCGACTGCTGCCGGCTGCCCCGTGACGAACAAAAACAAGCCCAACAATGCGGTTTACCTCTGACAGCCGTTGGCGAAACCGTCTGGGGCATCGCCTTCCAAACACAGGAGAATGGACTGCCCTATGAATCTCTTCGCCGTGCACTGCTGTCGTCCCTTGACCGGCCGTTCATCCTACAAACACTGCCGGAAGGGTGCCGCCCTGCCGAGCACCTCCTTCCCGAACAATTTCCCGCATCATCATCAACGTATCTGTCCTACGACCCCCACGCTGATGAAGTCTGGCAAAAAGCTCTGCAGGAATATCACCTCGACTCCCCTCCCAAGCTGACACTTTTGTGTCCGGAAGATGATGCGACCCAACGCATCGTCAACAACATCCTGCAAACGTGGAACGAACTGACGGGCACTTATAGCAACAAACGACCCGTATCTGCCGAAGTACTGACGCAGCAGCTTGCGGACGGACAGGCTCCCGCTGCTTTAGTCCCGCTGACGACTGAACGGAATCATCCGGAAACACTGCTGTCCTTCTTCCGTTCAGACAGCCGTTATTCTCTGCTGTCTGACACGTCCTTCGATGCCCTTCTGCATACCATCCAACACAGTGACCCGTCACAGTGGGAGGACACGCTTGTTCATGCTGAAGCGTTTCTCACCGCCAAAGGTATCTTCTATCCCCTCTATACCGAACAGCGGTATTATGTATCCGCTCCGAACGTCACGGGCATCATATTCCGTGCCGATGAGAGCGGTCCTGATTTTTTCTTTGCGGAAAAAATCGCATCCCGCTGATAAAAAAAGTTGCGTCCGCTATTTTCTTTCCCGCTAAAATATGCTATAATGAGTACAAGCTGCCGAAGGGGCGTGACGCCGCCTTCGGCGACGGAATCTCATGAGGGAATCAAAGAGGTGACAATATCATGGTCATCACGATCGCAAGACAATTCGGCAGTCAGGGACGGGCAATCGGCAAAGCTCTGTCCGAACGGCTGTCCATCGGTTTTTACGACAAAGAGCTCATCACGCTGGCGGCACAGCAAAGCGGCGTCAGCGAAGAACATTTGGAGAAATACGATGAAAAGGCAACCAACAGTCTGCTGTATACCCTCTCAATCGGTGCTTCTGCTGCTGTCAGCAGTGATTACGGCACGTCTCCGAACATCCCTATCAACGACCGTCTGTACCTGCTCCAACACAATATCATCCGGCAAGCGGCGGAGGAGCCGTGCGTCATTGTAGGTCGCTGTGCGGACTATGTACTGAACGACCGCAAAGACTGTGTGCGGGTGTTCATCTGTGCTCCGGAAGCCATTCGTGCCGAACGGATTGCCCGCCGTCTTTCCGTAAGTATCGATAAGGCACATTCCCTGCTCAAAAAGACGGACAAGACCCGTGCCAATTACTACAACTACTATGCCGACGGCAAATGGGGCGATCCCAACCACTATGACCTGTGTCTCAACAGCGGCAGTCTCTCTGTCGAAGGATGCGTGGAAACGATCGTGACCTATGCCCTGCAAAGAGGGCTGCTGCCATGAAACGCCTGACACTGTTGGCGGGCATTCTGCTATTAGCCGTGTCAGTCGGCTGTCAGCAGCAGACAGCGGACGAACTGACCCACGAACCCAGTATTTACACACCCGTCCGTGCGGATGAGCCTTTGCAGGAGGCGTTATCTTCTCCTGTGAAAAATTATCTGACCGCACTGGAAACGCACGACTATGCCCTGTTAATGACTTGTGCTGCTGACACACTGCCGCTATGCCGCAACGAAACGGCTTTTTTCGAGTACACCGCCGGTCTGGATACGGCACGGCTGGAACAGATTGACTGGGATACTTTAACAACAGACGGCAAGGACTACCTCCTGCGGGTCTTCTACACACTGGACTTTACCGACCGTTTCACCGATCTGGACGGCACCCTCCGTGAACCTTGTACCGAAGAACACATCGAATTGTTCCGCCTGTCCAACGAAGCAGGCATCTACCTCACCGATCAGCAAATGACCGGTGCCGGATAATCCAAAAAAGGAGAGGACACCCTTGAAAAACTACACTTTCCTCGGCCGTTCAGACGGCAAACGCTTCTGCATCGAGGGTATTGACGTGTTTACCAACAAATGGCAGTCCCTTGGACTGTGTGACATTGTTCTCGATCCGCAGGACAAACGTCCTTACAGTTTTTCCGTCTATCAGATCGTCACCCCGAACAAGACCATTGTTTTTGCGGCTGGTCAGTTCCGTGACGAACAATGGGGCTTCTATCAGCCCCTTGACAGAGATACTTGACCTGTCCTGTCGCCACACCATCATTCTCCATGCGGCGGTGACAGATTGTTTCCTCTTGATCCACCATCGTGCCATTTTCTTTTCATCTGGAGGTATCAACAATAACCATGTACGAATCCTTACACATCGAGCAACTGCTCGACACATCCAAAACTATCGCAGCCGATCTGTTCAGCGGACTGACTTTCCCGTGGGAAGCCCTGCCGAACATTGCCAGCTTCATTTGTCAATTAGGTGCAACGCTTTCTCCCGAAGCGTATGACCAATTAGCAGAGGACATCTGGGTCAGCAAAACGGCGTCCGTCGCACCGACTGCCTATCTGCACGGTCCTCTCATCATCTGCGACAACGCAGAAGTCCGTCACTGTGCCTTTATCCGCGGCAGTGCTATCATAGGGCGTGGTGCCGTGGTCGGCAATTCCACTGAACTGAAAAACTGCATCCTCTTCGATCGGGCACAGGTACCGCACTATAACTATATCGGCGACTCCATCCTCGGCTATCAAGCTCATCTGGGAGCCGGTGCGATCACATCTAATCTCAAATCCGACCGCAGCCTCGTCACCGTCCGTATCGAGGATGAAAAACTTGCCACCGAACTGAAAAAATTGGGTGCTATCGTAGGCGACAATGTGGAAGTAGGCTGTAACTCTGTCCTGAACCCCGGTTCGGTCATCGGTCGTAACGCTACCGTTTACCCCTTGTCAATGGTACGCGGCATTGTACCCGCCCACAGCAT
The DNA here is from genome assembly GCA_902785765.1 of uncultured Ruminococcus sp. GTDB lineage: Bacteria > Bacillota > Clostridia > Oscillospirales > Acutalibacteraceae > UBA1213. The sequence continues at coordinate 3,842 of CACZZU010000086.1, read as the reverse complement.
CTACAAAAAGCAGGGCGAAATTGCCGACAAGATCGACACATGAGGACATTCCCGATGGAACGTCTCGACCTCTACACCCGTGATCGTCAGCATCTCCCTCTGACGATCGAACGGGGATGCCCTTTGCCGCCTGATACCTATCGTTTGGTGGTACATATCTGTTTGTTCAATCGACAGGGGAAGATGCTGATCCAACAACGGCAGTCTGCCAAGTGCATTTTCCCCTCTTTGTGGGATCTTTCCGCAGGCGGTCAGGTGACAGCCGGTGAAACGTCATGGCAAGCGGCACGGCGTGAAACTGCCGAAGAATTGGGACTGTTCCTTTCGGAAAACTCCCTGCGTCCTAAATTCACGATGAACTTTCCCGAAGGCTTCGATGACGTCTATCTGCTAACGACCGATGTTTCGCTGGACGCTCTTCGTCTGCAGGAAGAAGAAGTGCAGGCCGTCCGCTTTGCCGATGAAGCAGCCATTTTACGCATGATACAGGACGGCTGTTTTGTCCCTTATCACGAAAGCTACATCCACCTGCTTTTTACCATGCGTGACAAAAGCGGCACCTTCATTCCGTGAACGGGTACGGTACACCGTTCACCTTCCGGAACAATAATATCGCGACCCCGCATCCTTGCCAGTCAAGACTGCGGGGTCGGTTGTTTTTTCCTGTGGTCAAGTTTCCATTCCCTGCCGACTGAATAACGCCATCGCGTAAAGACTTTCCTGCGTAACGGCAAAGGGAGCGGTCTGCACCTTTTGTTGATTCTGCCAAAGTTCTTCAGCCGCCTGACGCAGCAGTCTCTCCTCCACTTCTATCCGTCCGTACAGACGGATGTACCACTGCTGAAAGTCGTTCAGGTCGTTAAAGCCTGCCTTGCACAGCAAATATTGCCGGTCGGCTTCCTCGGCTGCTGCCAGATAACCTGCTGTAAAGTAGCCAACAGCTTTCCCGTGGGGAATGTGCCGGCGGATCGTCAGAGAATAGCTCAATCCGTGCGGAATGGTTGTGCTGGTCTGGGCGATCGCCATACCGGCCAGGGCGGACGCATTCATCAATCCTTGCCGTTCATTCTCGTCCGCTTCTCCGGTTTCGAGGACGTGTCGGTACCGCTGCCACAAGGTCAGACCGGCGTCTACGATCATACGGCTCAATTCATCCGCCTGACGGTTGAGATAACTTTCGATGAGATGCGTCAGGGCATCCAATGCCGTGTTCCTCAAAACCGACAAAGGAGCAGTCGCCAGATAACGCCCGTCAATCAAAGCTAGATCGGCAAAAATCTTGTGACTGATGGACTTCTTGGTCTGTAATGCAGGGCGTGTCAACACACTGACAGGTGTGACTTCCGAACCGGTGCCACAAGTCGTTGGCACCAATGCCAATGGGACGTGTCGGTCGTTTCCGCTCCGATAGAGCATTTCCGCCCCTGTTGTCAGATCGGACTGTGCCAGTAAAAAGGCAACCGCTTTGGCGGCATCCAGCGGGGAACCGCCTCCCACGCCGATCACAAAATCTGCCCCAGCCTGTTGACCCGCTTCTGCTGCCTGCACCACCGTATCCACAGACGGATTTTCCTCCACGGTATCAAATACCGTGACAGATCGGCCGTGCTGCTGCAAAACTTCCAGTACCTCCTGTAAAGAGCCATTGGTGCGGGAAGAACTCCTCCCCGTCACAATCAGAGCGTGGGTACCCAGATCGGCTAACGCTTGGCGGTGCCGCTGAACAGCATACGGTTCGCTATGAACCGGAACCGGCATATACATGGTTATCTTCCTCTCTGTATGGTATCGTTATGTGTGATGTGTGTCTGTTTAACAGACACACACATCACACGGAAATCAATGCGGGTCGGTCAGTCACACTGGAGGAAAGCTTTTGCTGAAACAAAGTGGTCTCATCCGGTCTCGCCTGTCGGCTCGGTCGGTACTTTCGCCTGTGGCAAACATCCGCACCCCTCCCTGAAAAACTTGTGTGGATGCGGCGGAATGACAAATTGGAGAGACACCTTTGTGTGCTTGCGTCACTTCTCCACTCAATACCTGTTCCCTGCTAACAGCGAAGTGCCTCCGCCAATGCCCGCTTGTCGGTTTTGCCGGTGGCTGTGAGCGGAAACTGCTCAAAGAAAAACAGGTGGGACGGCACCTTATAGGAAGAAAGCTCTTGCCGGAGCTGCTGCAAAATGTCTTCGGCGATGCGTTCCTGCTCCTGCTGTGATGCCAAGGGATACTCCCATACCACACATGCCTCCACACTTTCGCCCCAGATCGGGTGCGGGCGACCGATCACCGCCGCTCCCCGTATATGCGGCAAAGACAGCAGCACCTGCTCCACCTCTGTCGGGGATACATTTTCGCCGCCACGCACGATGATCTCCTTCAGCCGTCCTGTAAGCTGCAGCATATCTTCGCCGATCTTCCGACCGATGTCACCGGTGTGCAGCCAACCGTCTGCATCAAAAGGATCCTCCTGTGCGGCACGTCCATAGTAACCATTCATCGTACAGTAGCCCTTGATGACAATTTCTCCCGTTTCACCGGAGGACACCTCGTTTCCTTCCTTGTCCACGATGCGTACCGACAAACCCGGCAGGATATGACCAACTGAATGGGCACGAAGCGGCAGCGGGTCAGTCGCTCGCTCCACTGAGATCACCGGCGAACACTCTGTTTGTCCGTAGCCGCACAGCATTTTGATGCTGCCAAAACTCTTCTCCAGCCGTATCATTTCCGCCGGTGAGGTAAAACCTCCCCCCACAATACCGATATTCAGATGAAGTTCCGCTGCCTGCGGCAGGCGGGACAACAACTCATAGATCGTCCCCACTGACGCCAGATCATCAATATCCTGCTCACACAGAAGAGCGGCGATCTTGTCCGGCTTGAGTATCGGCGGCAGATAAACCGTGCGTCCGCAGGAGAGATACGCAAACAGGATCAGCAGACCATAGCTGTGAAACAGCGGCAGGGCATTACATACCGAACGGCCGATGTCTTCCTGCAGCAACTCATAACAGGCATGGGCATCATTCAGGATCGAGTAAGCCGAAAGCTGTACCGCTTTTGGTTCGCCCGTTGTGCCCGTTGTGTAAATAATGACCTGTGAGTTCCGGCAGTTCACGGATGAAGCCGCCCGTGTCAGGAACATTTCCCGTTCCTCTTCGCTCACCCTCTCCTCGATAGCGAACGAAAACGGCCAGCACCGCTCCCACGGGATCCCCGCCTGTTGTGCCATTGTCCCGACCGGCAGCAGCCGTTCCTGTCCGCCTGTTATCGTGCCGTACAGTATCCAGTCAGCTCCTGCCATGTTCGCTAATTTGGCCGCTTCTGCGGCACGGATGCCGTAGTTCATCAAGACCGCCGTACCGCCTGCGGCCGTGACCGCTAAAAAGTTCAGTGCCCATTCGATGCTGTTGCCGCCCCATATCACAACGCTTTCGCCTGCCGTCAGACCGGCTTTTTGCATGACAGCCGCCGCCATTTCTGCCCGTTCGGACAATTCCCGAAAGGAAAGGCACTGACCGTCACAGTAAAGTGCTGGACGGTCGCCATAGTGCCGCCGCCAATCCTGCAGCAGCGTTAAGAATGTACCCTCGTATCGTTCCACCGTAGTCCTCCTGTGAGAAGTTTCTCTATTCAGTATGTTACCATAAACTGCCCGTTTATTCAATAGGTTTTTCCCGTACACAGGGAAATCGATCTTGATCGGTCAGTTACATGGGGAAAACCCTTTTCCAGCGGAAAAAGGGTTTTCCCCATGCCCCTTTCCTAAAACCGCTGCGTTTTTGTAAGAAATATTTGCAAAAGCAGCGTCCCAAAATGGAATGGCTGCTCTGTCAGCTATC
>CACZZU010000085.1 GCA_902785765.1 uncultured Ruminococcus sp. | reverse complement strand
AAATGGATATTAACAATGAAATCGTGTCGAACAGCCGAACCGCCGTCCGAAGTGAAGTGTTTCACTGACCGCTTGATCTAACTCAAGTGATCGCCTGATACGTTACTGTGCACAGCACATTGACGCTCAATTGTGAGTGAAAGAAAGACAGTCGGTGCACTGTTCTTGAGAAGGGTTGTCTTCGTGGGTACCAACACTGATTTTGTCGAGGGAACAGTAGTCGCACGTGGAACAGTGATGCACACACTGTTCCACCGAACAGCGAATGCTGCGGTTGATGTTTTCCATAGCGGGAACCACCTTTCATGTGTTGCGTCCCCGTGGGGGACAATCATAGTATGCCCCGGCTGATGCCGACTTATGTATCCTTGTGAACGATTCCTGCTACGGTATGGTTCTTATAGGTGCTCCAGTCCGGCTCATAATCCGCCGTGGCCTGATTGCCCCACATATCCCAGCCGTCACGGTCACCTCGTGCAAACAGTTCAATCCGTGCCGCTTGACTGCAGGCTTCGATCACCGGAATAATCTCGTCCGGTTTGCGGCTGTGTTCTCTTTTCTGACTTCGAATCAGATTCACTTGAGAACGTGCTGCCGCCAATGTGCGATTAGGGGCACTGTTTTTTTTGATGCCAAAGAGAAGTATCTCTGTCACATTCCTGAAATAGAATCCTACGCCTCTGCCGTCAGGGTTGCCGTCTTTTCGCACCTTTTCCCAGATGATGTTGGATTTGTACTCAAACCCCCACGCCTCCATAACAGCCAAGCCGTCCGGCAGCATTGCGTTAGGAACCCACAAGTACAGGTGTGCCTTTTCATCAGCAATCTCTGCAACCGGAAGCTGCTTGATTTCCTCCAGCGTCATGGTTTCATACCGCATCAGGCGTTTATGCTCCGGTGCTACCTTGCCGGTTCGGTTCTGAAAACGCCACGGCGGATCCGCATAGATCGTATTGTATTTGCGACCCTGTGTAAAGCTCCTCAACGATTCAATCGTTTCCTGCAGACTGCTCATATCCCTGCACACACTCCTTCTTGATACCCACTGCCAAGATCGGACATCCTCCGTTTCGCCGGCTTTCCAACCGATAGGTCAGCTTGCCCATCCATGTTGTGGAGGCACCATATTTGGACATGACCGCCAGTTTTTTGAACACCTCGTTCAATTCCTCCGACCGTGTCACGATGATGCCCACATCAATCAAGCCACAGTCAAAATAGGTCCGCATGGCGAGCAAGTCACGGTCGAAGGTTTGATCCTTGCTGTTCCACTCCAAGTCAAACGCCACCCGATTCTTCAGAAAGTCAATGTTGTGACCATCTATGTATCCTTCAATCGTTTCCGTATCGAACGGTTCACTGGCAAACTTGCCTCTTCTTTGTGCCTTCTGTCTCGGATATTTCTTGACGATCAGATCTCCCGATATACGAATCTCCCTCCATCCATAGGGATACAATACATCGTCAAATTTTTTAGGGATCGGAGACTCGTTGCCGCCCGCCTGCAAAATATCCTCCTCTGTAAGGAGGAATGTTCGCAAACACTCCTGTATCTCGTTCCATTCCTGGGCAAAGGACTCGTGCAGAATCTCCAAAGCATGACCGTAGTCATGGAATTCATACTTGCGAAGTACCTCCGCTTCAATATATCTGGGATAGTTCACCACGATCACACACCTTTTCCATCATATCCTGACAGACAATAGGCCGTCAGCTCTGACGGCTGTATCACATACGGTGCCTGCGGACAGAACGCGGTCATTTCCTCTCGTGTACCATAGCCATACAGACAGCCGATAAAATCGATCCCAACCTGTGCGGCTCCTTCGGCATCATATTTGGTGTCGCCGATCATCACGACCTGCTCTTTTGGAACCGCAGGAAACTGCTCCAGCACATAGCGAATGACTTTCGCCTTGGTACGGCGTTCTGTGCCGGCAGTGGCTCCGCCTACAAAATCAAATAAGGTATCCATGCCCAACATCTTGATAATCCTCTCGGCAAAGGGATAGTATTTGGTGGTAGCGACCGCCAGTTGGACGCCTTTGTCCTTGAGGGTACGCAGCACCTCAAGAATACCGTCATAAGGGCGGTTGTGATAGATACCTTCCTCGACGAAGTGATGTTTGTAGCGTTCCACGCCCTGTTCGGCTTCTTCATGCGAAAAACCGCACCGCCGCAGGCTGTCATACATGGGCGGACCGATAAACGTCCCCAGCGTTTTTTCATCCGGCAGTGCCCGTTCGGTTTCGGCGAACACCTTTCGCACACAGGATAAAATGCCTTCGCCGGATTCGCTCAACGTGCCGTCCAGATCAAACAGCACGAGTGAATAGTGGTTCATGTTGCTTCTCCTTTTCCTGTTTCTTCCCGTTTCCTGATCCTGTAACACGTTCCCGTCACGCCTGTTCAGAAGGGATCCCCTTCATCGTCAGCGAGATACGCTTTTTGGCCGTATCGACCGACAGCACACTGACCGTCACAATGTCTCCCACCGACAACACATCCGCCGGATGGCGAACACGCCGATCACTGATCTGAGAGACGTGTACCAGTCCATCCTGATGGACACCAATGTCTACAAAGGCTCCAAAGTCAATGACGTTCCGCACCGTTCCCTTGAGTACCATGCCTGGTTTGAGGTCTTTCATATCCAGCACATCCGTCCGCAGAAGCGGCGGCGGTAATTCGTCACGGGGGTCACGTCCCGGTTTCGTCAGTTCGCTGACAATATCCAGCAAAGTCGGTACACCGGTACCGATAGCGGCAGCGGCTGTTTCTTGTCCGATGTCCTCTACCTTCTGCCGCAGGTCGGCTAACCCGCCGCTCACGATATCGTCCGTGGTATGACCGCACAACTGCAGGAGTTTCTGAGCGGCGGCGTAAGATTCGGGGTGTACACCGGTATGGTCAAGCGGATCGGCACTTTCGGGTACACGCAGGAAGCCTGCACACTGTTCAAAGGTCTTGGGACCCAGCTTGGCAACTTTTTTCAGTTCGGAACGGGAAGTAAACGCTCCGTTTTCTTCTCGATATGCCACAATATTTTTCGAGACTGCCGCACTCACACCGGCTACACGGGACAACAACGCAGGCGAGGCCGTGTTCAGATCGGCTCCCACCGTGTTCACACAGTCTTCCACCACGCCATCCAAAGCTTCACTGAGCTGTTTTTGCGGCATATCATGCTGATACTGTCCGACACCGATCGCCTTCGGTTCGATCTTGACCAACTCCGCCAGCGGATCCTGCAAACGTCTGGCAATCGACACGGCACTCCGCAGCGTCAGGTCAAGATCGGGCATTTCCGCTGCTGCCAATTTTGAGGCAGAATACACCGAAGCTCCCGCTTCACTGACGACCATATACGAAACTTTTTCAGGCACCTCACCGATACATTCCGCTGTGAACAGTTCTGTCTCTTTTGAGGCCGTACCGTTGCCGATAGCGATGATCTCGGCGTGGTGCTGCTGTATCATGTGCTTGAGGGTCTGCTTGGAGCGGGCTATCTGTGCTGCTCCGTGTGTCGGATAGATCACAGCGGTATCCAGTACCCGTCCGGTCGCATCTACAACCGCCAATTTACAGCCAGTACGATACCCCGGATCAAGCCCAATGACGGTGTGTCCCTTCACAGGCGGCTGCATCAGCAATTGCCGCAGGTTCATAGCGAACAGTTTGATGGCCTGCTCATCAGCGGCCTCTGTCAGTTCGGAACGGATCTCCCGTTCTACGGACGGAAACAACAAGCGGCTATAAGCGTCTTCGCAGGCCGCCTTCACCAGTTCACTGCACGCATTGTTCGCCGTCAGCATCAACCGGTCGATCATTGTCAGGCACTTGGCTGCGTCAATATCGACAGAAACCTTCAAAAATCCTTCCCGCTCTCCACGGTCGATCGCCAACACACGATGACCGACAATGGTCTTGACGGGTTCGCTGTGGTCATAATACGCCGTGTACACACTCTCCTTCGTTTCGTCGGCTGCCTTCGTGCGGAGTTGAGCGTTCAGACGGATGATGTTCTTCAAGCGTTTGCGTATCTCGGCGTTGTCCGACACGGATTCGGCGATAATGTCCATCGCTCCCTGAACCGCTTCTTCCGATGTCATCACACCCTTTTCTTCGCTGATATAACGCAAAGCTTCTTCCTGCGGGTCAACCGATGACTGCTGTGCCAGTATCGTCTGTGCCAGACCGTCCAGTCCCTTTTCTTTGGCAACAGACGCTCTTGTCTTGCGTTTGGGCTTGTAAGGACGATAAATATCCTCAATCTCCGTGAGCATCTTGGCCTGCTGCAGGGCACGGTCAATCTCCTCGGTCATCTGACCGAGCTCCTCAATGAGGTGATTTCCTTCCGGTAGCGGGCAATAAACGGGATGGTGTTGCCTTCATCCAACAAGGCGATGAGATTCGCCGCATATTCTTCCTTGATCTTAAATTCTTCTGCCAACTGTTTAGCGTGCATAATGCTTTCCCTTTCCTTGTTTGGTCTTGTGATGGTGGTCGAACCGCAAAAAAGATGGCGTGAACTCGCCCCGCAGCCGCAGCAGCACAATAGCCGCTGTCGTCAGTCCCATGCCCAGCAGGGCAAAGATGATAAGCCCCACCAAGAAAGGGCGGATATTATGGGAACGGGTCGGCTGTACAGCAGCCACATCGGGTGTCGGCTCATTGATCGGCATGAGCGGCACATCACCGATTGGGCGATAGCTGATCTCTTCGTTAGAATCATCTGTCCACGAAGCCACCGTGGAGTATTCGGATGTTTCCGAAGGCTGTCGTTCCCGTTGGGCGGGAATCACGGTCGAAAGTCCTGCCAGAAACCGCAGCGGCTCGTGCTGCGGATACACCGGATTCACCATCACGCGGCTGTTTTCGGAAGGTTCTTCTGGTTCGGTGCCTGTATGGGAAGATGTCTGCGGACGGCTGCTTTCCTCCGGCACGGATATTTCTCCCTGACTGCTCGTCTCGGATGGTTCCCGACTTTCCGGAACACTTTCCCCTGAACTTTCGGTCACACTGCTCTCCACGAAACTCTCCGCCGAACTTTCAGGGACACTGCTCTCCGCAAAGGAAGACTCTTCCGAACTTTCAGGTACACTGCTCTCTGCGGAAATTTCCGCCGAACTTTCGGGGACGCTGCTTTCCGCAAAGGAAGGTTCTTCCGAACTTTCGGGAACACTGCTTTCTGTGAAAGAAGGTTCCTCCGAACTTTCAGTAAAGCTGCTGTCCTCTACGTCACTCACATCTGAACGGTCGTCCGGCACACTTTCTTCAAGACTGCTCTCCGGCAGACTGCTTGCGGGGTCACCTGCCGAAGGAAGTTCGCTGCTCACCGTCACGAAACTGTCTTCCACACTGTTTTCTTCTCCTTCTGCTGCCGCATACAGCAGCGTTCCCGTCATAAATACCGTTACCAGCAGAAGCGACACGATATAATATCGGATACTTCTCATGTTCTCACCGTCCTCGGTTGATTACCGGTTCATCTACCGGTCAGCCGCCTATGGCGGCTGACGTTTTCCACACTTTGTTTATTATAGCAGAAAAGAGTGCGATAGGAAAGTCTTCCTGACAAAAAAATAGTCATCGGCACGGAAGTTTCTCCCCTTTACTGTACCATTTTGTGGGCGTCAAAAAAAGAAGCGGCTGCCCTTCATGGACAGCCGCCGTTTACTCTCCCCCATCCTTCACCGATCATCGCCGTCAGGAACCACCGCTGCCGGTCGCTTTTGTCTTTTCATCTCTGTCAGCCTGCAGGACTTCCGCCAGAACCTGTCCCAGACAGTAGCCCGTGTAGCGGGCCTCTTCCAAGGTATTGGCCTCTGCCCCGACCTCTATCAACAGCGAACCGGTATTGACGTTCATGTTGTACATGAAGTCCGAGAAGTTGACCGGCCTCACCAGTTCCGGACACTTATTCGCTGCTGCCTGCTGCAGCCGCAGGGCGAACCGCAGGTTGTATTCCCAGTCACGAAACTCTTCACTGTCATCATAGTTATAACCGGCGAGGATCATCATTTGGGCACCCTTATGACCATCCAGTTCAAATACGGGCTTGTGTTTTTCGGTATCCGTCCCGATGCCGTCCCGATGAATGTCCAACACCACCTTGATGGTCGGATACTTTTCCAAGTATTCCTCGATAGTGGCCAGACTGCGGTCATAGGCACCGCTGTAACTGGGGTAATCATGCAAGGTGGTGTCATGCAGCGTGACGATGCCTGCGGCATTAAGCTGTTTGGTGATCTCTTCGCCCACCGCACAAACACTCTCGGAGCGTTCGGTGGAACGGGGAAAGAAACTTTCGTAAAAGTAGCCCGTGTCGTAGGTAAGATAACTTTCAGAGGTATGGGTATGATAAATCAAGACCTGCGGTTGGTCGGTTTGTTCGATGGTGAAACCCAACGCTCCCTGCAATTCTGCGGCAATATCAATGTCGGTGGAAGCCGTGTTGCGTACCTGTACATTCCCGTAGTGGCAGTTGCCTTCGGTGATCGTCATCTCGTAGACAGGATACTGCTCTTCGCCTTCGTGTGCCTTGTCATAGGCCACAATTTCTTCTTCGGTTGCCTGCGAAGCTTCAAACACCTGACTGTCCGGTGCGGCCGATGTTTCCGTTTGCTTTTTTTCCGCCGGTACTTCCTTCATCACCGGCACAGACGGCTGACTGACCGTCGAAGAAGGTTCTTCTTTGGATACCGCTGCCGGTTCCGGCACCGATAAAGCAGACACTTCCGATTTCTTCACCGCTGATACCTGCTGATAAGCTGCCTGACCGGTGGGCATCGTCATTTCTGCCGCTGCGATAGCGAAGGACGGTTTTACCCCCGCCGCCGCCATTCTGCCAATGGCACAGCACAATCCCGTCCCTGTCAGTAATGCAGCACCGATCCCTGCACACCACCGCCGCACACGTTTCATTTTTCTCGTCATCGTCTGTCTCCTTCGTTCTCCGGAAAACCGCTGCTGACCGGCAAGATATATGCCGGAACCCCTTTGTCGTAACAAAGAAGTTCCCTTCTTCCCCTAAAACAGGTATTCGCCGGGAAAGACAGGTACCCCCAAAAACGGTGTTCCGTACCATCTGTCCATTCATTGTCCCTACTCCTTATTGTATGATACCGTGCTGGTTCTTATGCTCTGACGGCACGGAAAAGGTCGGCGTGCCGCTTCCGCTATCTTTCCACGCGTCACGAAGCTTAAACCAACGCTGCCAACGTGTCAAAGTCATAGTGCGGCTGTAAGGCACAATTCACGGCCATACCGACCAGTTTGGCGGCCCGTTCAGTGAGCAGATCAATGTTGCGGAGCGTGACCGTCATCGGCGGTTCCTGTGTCAGACGCTGCCAACAGGTGGGGTCGGCATCTTCCGGCAGACGGTCACGCACCAGTGTGGCCGCATCTACAACGGTCGGTACCCCAACAGCGATGACAGGGATCCCAAACACTTCTTGATTGAGCGGCTTGCGATGATTTCCGACACCGGAACCCGGTGCGATACCGGCATTCCCGATTTGAACGGTCGTACCCAACCGTGCGGTGCTGCGAGCAGCCAACGCATCAATAACGATCATCGCAGACGGGTGCAGATACGTCACCAGTCCGCCGACCATTTCGGAGGCTTCCAAACCCGTTTGTCCCAAGACGCCGGCCGCCACCACTGCCACACTGCGGAGTTGGTCGAGTCCCGTCTGTGCGGCTAATGTCCCCTGAATATGGCGTGTTGCCAAGACGTGTCCCACACTGACGGGACCAAGTGCATCCGCTGTCAAATCACGGTTGCCCAGCCCCACGACCAATACCGTTCCCTCCTTCGGCAGCATAGCGGCGATCTCATGCCCCAAGGCTTCAATATGCTCTCGCACCGAACGGAAATCCTGCGTCAGGTCTAACCCTTCTGCCGTGACATAACAGCCGATGGGCTGTCCGACTTGTTGGGCAGCTTGTGGTGTGGTAACCTCCAGACGGGTCATTTTCATATCGCCGTGGCTATACTCGCTGGTGTGTACCCCGTTAATGTCCCGTGAAAGATGCTGTGCTTTCTCCAGTGCCAAATCGGTTCGTATCTCCATGGTGCCCTCCTGTTTTTTTTTTTTTTTTTTAGCGGCGTGTTTGGACAAAAAAACATCGAAAACGCAAAGATTTACGGCAAAAATGCTTGTTGACAGTCTTGCGGAATCGAAGTATAATAAACCGTGAATGCAGGTTTCCTGCACGTTTCTTACGGTTATTATTAAAATGATTGAGGGATATAGACTATGAAAAAAAAGCTGCTGTCCGTCCTCCTGCTGGTATCTGTTGCCGCTTCCGGTATGCTGTTGTCTGCCTGCGAGCAGAAAAAGCCAAACCAGTCTGATGCGTCTTCCAAAGTATCGGCTGTTTCCACTCCACAGATCTCCCGTGTGACACCGGCTTCTTCCGAGCCGATGGAAGTCAGCATGGATGAAAAAAAGCCCCGTATGACTGAAGCACAATTGACCGATCTGAATAAAAAAGTCACGGCTGCCCAAGCGATACCGTCCTTTACTTCGACCTCGGAAAAACTGGACTGCTGGGAGATCGGCAAGACCCTGACAGTCTCTCTCATCTCCGAAAACTCCTCCGCTTCATTCCAGTCGGAGCTGGAACGCAATTTCAAACGTACCGCAGACCGTTTGGGCGTAAAGACGGTGACCTCCGCCGAAACAGACAGTTCCGTGTCCTCCCTGAATGACGCATTGGCACAAGCTGTTCAGGACAAGAACGGTATGATTATGCTGTCCGGCGACATTATGAAGGACACCATCGCCGGTTCCATCGAACTGGCACAAGCCAACGGCATCAAGGTTGTCTCCGCCGGTACAGCGGGTACCCATCAGCCTGACCGTTATGTGGATTATACCGTGCCGATCCCCTACGAAAATGCCGGTGCCCTGATGGCTGATTGGGGTATCGTGAAAACCAAAGGCAAGGTGCACGCACTGGTCGTCACCTGCAGCGAGTCGGGTCTGTCCCAGACCATTTTTCATGGCTTCAAACAGGAGTTTGAACAGTACGTTTCCGCCGATGACGGAAGCTGTACAGTCGTTAACGCCACCGCCATTGAGCTCGGCAACGGCTTGGCCAACAAGATCAAGACCATGCTCGAAAACGACCGCAAGATCAACTACATCTTCGTGTGTGACGATACTGCCATCAAAGATGCCATTTCTGCCGTAGTGCAGACCGGCACCGATACCAAAATCGTCGCCACCGGCGGCACACAAGAGGACATGGATTATGCCCAGAGCGGCAGTATTGATATGCTTGTCGCTCACAGTTACGAGTGGACCGCCTATGCGATGCTCGACTATGCGATGCGTTTGTCCGGCGGTTTGACCCTGCCCACAGAACAGGACGTGCCGTTCCGTGTACTGACCAAGGATGTCATCAAAAAGGCCATCGACGAGTACAAGGACAGCTTCGACACCTTCCACGAAATTTGTTTTGGCGATGCGTTCGTCACCGGCTACAACAATCTTTGGAACTACTGATACCCTTCCCGACAAGACTCCGAAACGGAGTCTTGTTTTTTATTCACTGTTAATATTGACAATGTGAGATGGAATATACTATAATGAAAGAAGATATTGTGGTGTTTCCTTTGCAATAAAAACATCAGAAGAGGTGGATAGAGAATGAAAATATGTGCTTCATGCGGTGCTTCCCTGCCCGATCAGGCGGTATCCTGCGTACAATGCGGATCCCGCAACTTCAAGCTGCCGGCACCCCCGCAAAACTTCGGTCAACGGCAGACGCCGCGTTATCCCCGTCAACAGCAGAACTACAATCAGCCGTACCAGAACGGCTATCAACAGCAAGGCTATCAGGATGGCTACGATAATGGCTACCCACAGCGGGGCTACCAAAATGGTCATGCGGATGGCGGCTATCAGCAGCAGGGCTATCAGAACGGCTACGATGACGGCTACCAGCAGCAGGACTATCAGAACGGCTACGATGACGGCTACCAGCAGCAGGGCTATCAGGACGGCTACGATGACGGTTACCAGCAGCAGGGCTATCAGAACGGCTACGATGACGACTACCAGCAGCAGGGCTATCAGGACGACTATGACGATGACGGTTACCAGCAGCAAGGCTATCAAGACAACCAACAGCCGTCGCAGCAGTACAACCGTTCGCCCGCCTACCGCAGCAACGGCTATCGTCAGCAGCAGCCCGCCTATCCTCAACAGGAACAATATAGTCAAGAAGAAGCCTACGAGGATGGCTACCAACCACAACCCGCTTATTCCCAACAGGGGCAATATGTTTCGGAACAGAACTACGATGACGGCTATCAGCAGCCGGAAAGCTATCAGCCGCAGTCTCAACAGGCTGCTTACACACAGCCAGAGTCGTATGACAACGGCTATCCACAGCAGCCCGCTTATCCTCAACAAGAAGCGTATGCTCCGGAAGAAGCCGCTGATACTGCCTATCAGCAGCAACAACTGCAAGAAGCCCAGCAGGCACAGGAAATTTATGAACAGCCTGCTGCTCCAACTCCGGCAGTAACGGCCGCCCCTGTTCAGGAGCCGGCACCGAAAGAACCAGAGCCTGTTGCCGAATCGCCTGTCAAGGAGCCGGAACCCGAACCCGAACCGGAAGAACCGAAGGTCAATCCCCATGAGGATTCCAAAAACTTCAAGTTCGAGAAAAAGGATCCCACTGAAGAAGAAGAGCCAGACCCATCCGAAGAAAACTTCCGCGGCTTGAAAAAAGTTCTCAAGCTGTTTACCAACACCCCCGAATACACCAACGATTATGACCCACAAGATGCTGCCGCCAGCAAGGGTATGGCTATTCTCGCCATGTTTGGCATTACTTTCTGGGTACCGTTGGTGTTCCGCAAGGACTCTATGTATTCCCGCTTCTACGCTAACCAAGGATTGCTGATGCTGATTTTCTGCATCCCGTTCACCATTCTGTTCGCTATTTTCAGCGGCATCGTAGGGGTTGCCTGTTCAGCGGATGCTTCCTTTGCCGGTACAGCATCCGGTTTGAGTGTAATGGGCTGGATCATGGACATCATCGTGTTCGCTATCTGCTACGCTATTCCGATCTTTGTGCTGGTGTTGACCATCAAAGCCATACAAGCCCGCAAAGCCAAGGAGATCCCCTTCATCGGCTTCCTGCGTTTCATCCGGTAACCATCTGCCGTGTGAGATGTCACATCCCATGTTCCGACCATACAGGATGCCGCCATCTCCATACCTGCTTCGACAGGCACATAAAAAAGACCGTCTGCCTGCCACTATTTTCCATACTAAACGCCGCCGATCAGCCGATCAGCGGCGTTTTTTGTCGCTCCGAACACACCCTTTCGCCAGCCCACTGACTGCACGCCTTTCCTCTGCCGTGCAACAACCTGCTGTACTTCACAGACACACCTTCCTGCTGTTTCACGTTCCTATCACACCGTATTGTCAGACCGACACACGCTCCTCCGTGAACTCACTTTCCTCTACCACACGAACGCCGCCGATCAACCAATCAGCGGCGTTTTTTGTCACGCAAAAAGACTGCACAGTCCTTCCCACCATTCCACCAAGATGAATCGCACCCTATACGGTTCGGTGTCGGTCATCATGGTTTCCTCCCCAGCACTCACAACTTCCGACAAAGCTTCTCGTCTGACCGACGGCAGACACAGAGCCGGATACAGTACACACCACCAGTTATGTCCTTGTCCGCTGCCGATTACCACCCGCAGAGCATCGTAATGTCCTGCCGGCAGTGTCACGTCTTCATACACGCGGGTCGTAAACGCCATATTCGTGACATACGCCTGCACCGGATAGGCATACCCTTCCCGCTGTACGACTTGTTGGGCATACGCCCGAATGTCCTCCAGATGTACCTGTGCTGCCTGCATACTCTCTTCCTTGCTGTGGCAGTCCCGAAACAGTTCGGAGGTGTATTCCAGCAAAGCATCCCGCACCGTCAGCTTGAGTTTCTGATCAGCTTCACTGTCCGAATTTGCCAGAATATGCAGGCGGAACACCTCTTGCCGGATATCCTCACACGCTCCATAAAAACCTGTCATCGACAGCAATGCCGCCATCACTGTCGCACACACAACCGCCTTCCATAAGTACCGCCAACGCTTCATCAACAGCCCTTCCTTTCCGTGATAGATAACCATAATATGGGTCAGTGCGGGCGGGTTTATACAGACAGCAGCCCTGTCCTTTGCATGAACACAAAGGACAGGGCTGCTGCGAAGGGGTTATCTATCAGCAAGGTCATATTTGCCTGCCGCATTTTGAAAAAATGGCAACCGCAATCCCACCGGCTTTAGACGGTGGGTTAAGGTTGCGCAAAGCGTAGCTTTGTGATATAATAACCATATGAGTACAAAA
>CACZZU010000084.1 GCA_902785765.1 uncultured Ruminococcus sp. | reverse complement strand
CACCCCCTTTTCTAAAGCCGCCGAGTTTTATAAGAAATATTTGCAAAAGCAGCGTTCCAAAACGGGAGCAATGCTCTTTCAACTATCAGATTTTGAAGATTGATTTCCGTGCCGCTGTTCTTTGGTCCTTTACGGCACATGAATCGTCATTGAATCAAGAAAATCGGAAAAATCCGACTAAAAAGGCACCGTTGGAAGGGATCACAGAACACGCACAAAAAGTGCTTGCAAAGCGGAGGGGGATAGGGTATAATGGAAGTACACAAAGATCAGGGAACGGGAGTGATTTTTTATGCGAACCGACAAGATGAACTACTACCTCGACATCGCCGAAACGGTACTGGAACGGGGCACCTGCCTACGCCGCAACTATGGTGCTATCATCGTCAAGAACGATGCTATCATCTCCACTGGCTATGTAGGAGCACCCAGAGGTCGTCAGAACTGCATTGATATGCAGATGTGTGTCCGTGAAACACTCAAGGTTCCCCGTGGCGAACGCTATGAACTGTGCCGTTCGGTACACGCCGAACAAAACGCCATCATCAATGCCGCACGGGAAGATATGATCGGTGCTGCTATGTTTTTAGTCGGCAAGGACGCCAAAACCGGTGCCTATGTCGAAAACGCCTGTGCCTGCTCGCTGTGCAAACGGATGATCATTAACGCCGGTATCATCAAACTGGTGATTCGCAACAACAAAACCCACTACACCGAGATCCTTGTCGATGATTGGGTACAAAATGACGAGTCTATCAAAGGGGTCATGGGGTATTGACCCCTTTTTTATCCAATTCTCGGCAGAATACCCCCACTTCTAAGCGAAGCGAAAGTGGGGGATGAATGCCGATTGTTTTTACTGAAACTATTGATAATCAGTAAAATATATGCTATAATAGATACATAGGAAATGTCCTAAATCTAAAAGGAAGGAGAAAAACTATGTATCTAACGGTAAAGCAACAAGCGAAACATCTGTCAAAGGAAGAATACAGCATTTTGAGAGAATTGTGCCATACAGCAAAAAATCTTGCCAATGAAGCAATCTATAATGTCCGTCAGTATTACTTCACAGAGGGAGAATATCTGAAATACGAAAAGAATTACGCATTGCTGAAAGACAGTCCCAATTACAAAATGCTCAACTCCAATATGGCACAGCAGATTTTGAAAGAAGTAGACGGTTCATTCAAAAGCTTTTTCGGACTGCTGAAACTTGCGAAAAAAGGCAAATATTCTTTCAGAGACTGTAAATTACCGCATTATCTTCCAAAAGACGGATTCACAACACTCGTGATAGGATTTGTCAGGCTGAACGGAAACAAGCTGATTCTGCCGTATTCCAATACATTCAAGAAAACACACAAGCCTGTTGAAATCAAGATACCGCCAATACTTGCTGACAAGCATATCAAGGAAATCAGAATCATTCCAAAATCAGGAGCAAGGTTCTTTGAAATTCAGTATACTTACGAAGCTGAATGTATTCAGAGAAATCTTAACAAAAACAATGCACTTGCTCTGGATTTAGGTGTAAACAACCTTGTGACTGCTGTATCAAATCAGGGCAGAAGCTTCATTATTGACGGCAGAAAACTGAAAGCTGTCAATCAATGGTTCAACAAAGAAAATGCACGGCTGCAAGGTATCAAAGACAGACAGGGTGATAAAAGAAGAACAACAAACCGTCAGAAAATCTTAGCTGATAAAAGGAACAGACAAGTCAATGACTATATGAGCAAAATTGCAAGAAAAATCATTGATTATTGTATTGCTCATGATATTGGAACGCTTGTAATCGGATATAATGAAACATTTCAGCGTAATTCTGACATGAACAAGCGTAACAATCAGAATTTTGTCAATATTCCGTATGGTAAACTGCGTTCCAAGCTGGAATATCTTTGTGAACTGAACGGAATTGTTTTTGTCAAGCAGGAAGAAAGCTATACTTCACAAGCATCTTTCTGGGACAGGGATAATATTCCTGTCTATAATGCAGACAATCCGCAGTCCTATCAATTCAGCGGAACACGCATACGAAGAGGATTGTACAAAACTGCTGACGGAATATTGCTTAACGCAGATGTCAATGGTGCATTGAATATTTTAAGAAAAAGTAGCGTTGTGGACTTAACAGTCCTATACGGTAGTGGCGAAGTGGACACGCCTGTAAGAATAAGGGTTGCCTGATTTCAGGTGGAAACTTAAATACCAATCTTCTTACGAAGCCCCCACCTCTACAGGTGGGGGAGAGTTCACGTGTCTATTGTGGCAGCAAAACGTGCGATTGATGGCGGAACAGGGTCATAGCTGTCCTGCCGCCGGCGTGGGGGCTGGTTCCCGACGGGAATGTTTTTTTGGAAAAATCGACAAAATTTTTGCAAAAGTCTTTACGCGGGGAGGAATCTGTGCTATAATCAGTTCATAAATTTTTTACGGAAGGTGAAAATATTATGGGTAAGTTAATCTCGGAATTCAAAGAATTCGTCATGAGAGGAAATGTCTTGGATCTGGCTGTCGGCGTTATCATCGGCGGAGCGTTCAACACCATTGTTACTTCGCTCTGTAACGATGTCATCATGCCTGCTGTCGGCTGGCTCGTAGGTACTATCTCCGGACAGAATTTCACCAATCCCGAAACAGGTCAACCCGACTTCTCCCAAGCTACACAGGCATTGAACGTCGGCCCCATCAGCTTCGGTAACTTTATTGCAGCGATCATCAACTTCCTCATCATGGCGATCATCATTTTTATCTTCGTCAAGGGTGTCAACAAACTGATGAATCTCCGCAAAAAGCCCGTGGAAGAGGCTCCCACCACCAAACAGTGTCCTTTCTGTATGAGCGAGATCGACATCAAGGCGACCCGCTGTGCTCATTGTACATCTGTTCTTGAGCTGGCAGAGGAAGCATTGGCAGACGACAAGAAATAAGCTCTGGCAGAAGAAACAAAACAAGCAAAAGACCGCCCACGGCGGTCTCACAGCTTGAAATCATCGGCGGTAAATTTCGGAAGTGTCGGTAAGGATTGCGGTTCACGCTTCAAGGGATCATACTCGTACCTCTTGCAGGTGTCCTCCAGCGTTCCTACTCCATACGGACACGAGAGTTTACCGCTGTTATTTTTAACGGCGTAACGGCAATACTCACAGCGGGGCGGGATATTGTTGCCAAACAGCTTCTTCTTCGATAAAAACATAGCCATTCTCCTTCGGTGTTGTCTTCTCCCCCATTATACCCTTTCTTGCCGTCCCTGTAAACCCCTTTTGGAGATGAGTTCTCTCTGCGGCGTGTACATCCATACGCATAGTAAGCATCGTGATGTGTGCACACGGCATAACAACACACAGTCGCCGCACAGGAAGTACCGCAGACACATTTTCCCCAACAAATGGGCACGGAAACAGCAAATAGTAACCCCCTTCCACAGCAAACGGCTGGACGGCACAGCGGGAAGTACTCTCCCTTATTCATACGAATGCGAGGTGTCATCGTGGTTTTCAAGAGTAAAAACACAGACTTGAACTTTGTGAATGGAGTCGGTTTTCTGACATTCCCGTCCCTTTCAGAACTGGACTTTGTCCAGCATGCTTTTTCGACACGTATCGGCGGTGTCAGCACCGGCCCCTATCAGTCAATGAACCTGAACTTTACACGCGGAGACGACCCTGATTGTGTCACCAAAAACTACCACCTGTTTTGTGAAGCTGCCGGTTTTGACTATCAAACACTGGTGAGTTCCAAGCAAGACCACAACATCAACGTCCGCTGTGTCACACACGCCGACTGCGGCATCGGTATCTGGCGGGAACATGACCAAGAGAGTGTCGATGCTTTGGTCACCAACGAGCCGAACGTTACACTCGTGACACACTACGCCGACTGCACACCGCTTTTCTTTGCCGACCCTGAAAAAAAGGTCATCGCCCTGGCACACGCCGGTTGGCGTGGGACGGTCGAGAAAATCGGAGAAGCTACGGTGGATGTCATGGTCGAACGCTACGGTTGTGATCCGACCGATATTATCGCTGTCGTAGGTCCTGCCATTGGTGCCTGTTGTTATGAGGTAGATACGCCGGTGTTCGAGCAGTTTGCGTCCCTTACCGAACTGAAACCCGCCTATTTCACCAAGAGCCTCGGACACGGAAAATATCTGGTAGACCTCAAGGAAACCAACCGTCGGATGCTGTTGGAAGCCGGTTTGCTGAGCATCAACATCACTATCAGTGATTTGTGTACCAAGTGCAACAGCGGAATGCTGTTTTCGCATCGTGCCAGCGGCGGAAAACGCGGCGGTCTGGTAGCGATGATGTGCATCAAAGACCACTGAACACTTTCCAGCGTGCTTTTCACCGTATACAGCAGAAACACAAAATAAATCTGTAAAGGCAGAAAACCTCCTTGACGGGAGGTTTTCTGCCTTTTCGGAACAAAAAGGGACAGTAAGGGTGGTTATCCACGCCCTTCACCGTCCTTTTGCATCCATAACAATCGTCACAATCGTGTCCGTTGGAACACGCCGAAAAAATGGTGCCCAGAATGTTCTGTTTTTTACCATTTGCTTATGACTTGTGCTGCTTCTTTCTGGCAGCCAGCACACCGATCAGACCGGCAGCACCGGATACCACGATCCCTCCGACAGCCACCGCAACACCTCCCGTTGCCGGAAAATCAATCGGCAGACCGCTGCCACCCGACCATTTTGAAGGAATGGAAGAAGAAACAGTGGAAGAGGTGCTCGTTTCAGCGGCTGTACCGATAACATTGACCGCTACTGTCAAACGGCCGTCATCCAAAAGAATCTGCAGATCGTTGCGTCCATCGTCCAGTGTTTCCAGATAGAGTGGTGTGAGGGTGATGGTGCCGTTCTGTATCGTGATGTTTTTCTCGTTGGCAACCAGTGCCAATTTACCGATACGGCGAACGGCTGCGGTATCCGAAGTGGAGTTAGTGGGAATGAGGACAACGTCTTTGCTGCCCCGCCGCCATGTGAAAACGGTTCTTTCAGCGGTCACTTCCTCGTGGATGATATGATGGCGGTCGGTGACATTGACCGTCACAGGCAACGTGCCGTCATCGAACGTGAGCAGCAGGTGATTTTCCCCGTCCGGTAATTGACGGAGGTGTCTGGCCGTGATGCCGACCCGCCCGAAGGTAATATAAACACCCAGATCTTCGTTGGAAAAGAGAGGCACACCGTCTTGTGTGATTGCAACGTGACGAGACGTTGAATTGGTCTTGACGGAAATACCGAGCAAGTCACTTCTGTCCCAAGTGAAATACGTTTCCGAGGCGTTAAGCGTGTCAGAATTGACCGAAGAGCTTTCCAACGGTTCACCTTTTGTCACCGTCACGGTGAGTTCCAGACTGCCTTCCTGCAGAACGAGCGTCAGATGATTTTCTCCGATCGGGAGCTGTTGCAGGAAATCCGCTGTCAGCGTGATCTGCCCGTCCTCAATCGTCAGCGTTTTTGTGAGCAGACTGTTCGAGAGGAGTTTCCCCTCCTTCCGGATACTAAAGCTCTTCGCCTGCGAATTGGTCTGTATCACGAGGGACACATCTGTGCCCTGCTGCCATTCAAAAAAACTCTCATCAAAGAGCAATTCGGCTGTCGAGGCTGCCTCCTGCCTGTCGGTCACACGAACCATTATCGGCAGTGTGCCGTCTTCCAGATGAAGCACCAGTGTATGATCGCCCTCGTCCAACTGCCGGAGCATCCGGGCAGGCAGATGGACGCGACCGGCAAGGAGGTATACGCCGATGTTACTGTCGTCTGCAAGCGTCCGATCCCCTTCGGTGAGGGTCACAGTGCGTGAGGTAGAATTGGTCTTCACCGTCAATCCCAACAGGTCACTTTTGTACCACACAAAGTTCGTCTCTTCGGCGGTCAGTTCCTTGTCACTATCGGAGGACGGTTCTGCGTCACCGGTAATGTGCAGACGAACGGTCAATGTACCCTCCTTCAGAGACAAGGTGAGGGTATGGTCACCGTTTTCCAATCGCTGCAGGAAATCTTTCTTTAGCGTGACGACTCCGTCTTCGATGGACAGACTGCGGCTGATAAGGCTCGATACAAACAGCTGCCCCACCTTGGCAGACAATTCTCGTGAACGGGAATTGGTCATGATCGACAGTCCGTCCTCACAATTCCTGTCCCATGTCAGTTCTGTCTGGTCGGCAATCAAAAGCGTCTTGTCCGGTTCCGTTTCAGAAGGCTCTGCGGACACACCGGATACCGCTGTGTTATCTTCGGCAGATATTTCCGTCTGCGTCGGACGAACATCAACCGTCAGTTCACACGTTCCCTCTTTTGTCACCAGTGACAAACCGCTTTCGCCGTCCTGAAGCTGATTCAGCAAGCTGGCACCAATGGTGACCTGTCCGTTGTTGAGCGTAAGATAACGGTCGAGCAGGCTGTTCGCCAACAACCGACCATCTTTGAACAGAGAAATTTCTGCTGCATCCGTACCAATTGGCAGTGTAAGACCACTGCGATCATTTCGTGTCCATATCCAATGCGTGTCATCGACAGCAACTGAAGTGTCTGTGCCAACAGAAGCCTCTTCCATGCCGATGGCTTGCACCGGTGAGCCCGCTGCCAATATACCTGCCGTCAATAGGGCTGCTAAACCACACGCAAGTATTTTTGCTTTCATACATTACTACCACCTTATCTATGATGTACCACCAGAAAGTGTGTATCCACACCTGCAAAAGCCACTCCACCGCTGCGAAACCCACAATGACTATCGTTTCAACAATCGCCGGAACCGGTCGCCCCTGTTGCTCTGCCAATCCTTTGTCACCGACAAGAAGACAGCCAAACGTACACGGACATTGAGGACGCAATATCGTGACAAAGAGCGGTGTGTACTACTTACTATACAATCTTACCGCCCGAAAGTCAAGGGGAACACCCCTGCGAAAAGATAGCCAAATGATGGGATTTGTCTAAACGCATACACCCCATAAAACACCGATACAAAGGAACAGCTCCACCGTTTTAGAAAAAAGCAGTGGAGCTGTTCCCGCAAATCAGAGGGAAGATTTATCTTTTGAGGTTGTTTCAATCCATGCACGACAGTGACTTGATAAGGACTGCACGCCGTTTTATTTATGACCGATAAGCACCTAACGGTCCATTCATCCTATCACCTATGGGAGGAGAGATCCTTGCCCGTCAGGTTGAAAGCGTTCATCCCCGCATACTGTGCGGCGGCACCTAACTGTTCCTCTATACGGAGCAGTTGATTGTACTTGGCTACACGCTCACTGCGGCTGGGAGCACCGGTCTTGATCTGGCAGGTATTCAGAGCCACCGCCAAATCGGCAATGGTCGTGTCAGCCGTTTCACCGGAACGATGAGAGGAGATAGCGGTATAGCCGGCTTTATGAGCCATCTTGATGGCTTCAAGGGTTTCGGATACCGTGCCGATCTGGTTCAGCTTGATGAGGATGGAGTTCGCACAGCCGTTGGCGATACCTTTGGCAAGCCGTTCGGTATTCGTGACAAACAGGTCATCACCGACCAACTGTACCTTCTTACCCAAACGTGCGGTCAGCCGCTGCCAGCCTTCCCAGTCTTCCTCATCCAGAGCATCCTCAATAGAGATGATGGGATACTTGTTCACCAAAGCTTCCCAATGGTCGATCAGTTCATCGGTAGTGAAATCTCTGCCGGACTTCGGCTGATGGTAAAAGCCCTTGCCCTTGTCGCTCTTCCACTCGGACGAAGCGGCATCCATGGCGATCATAAAGTCTTGTCCCGGCTCATAACCGGCTTGTTTCACAGCTTCCAGAATCGTTTCGATGGTCTCTTCGTCTGAAGAAAGGTTCGGAGCGAATCCGCCTTCATCACCAACAGAAGTAGCCAACCCTCTCGCTTTGAGGATCTTCGCCAACGCATGGAAGACCTCTGTACACCAGCGAAGAGCTTCGCTGAAACAAGGAGCACCCACCGGCGAGAATATTCATCATCGGCACAGGAAGAACCGTGCCCTGTACACCGCCCAGGAACCGATACAGCGGCACGTCCAATGAAACAGCCGCTGCCCGGGCGGCCGCAATCGACACCGCCAAAATAGCGTTGGCTCCTAACTTGCTCTTGTCTTTGGTACCGTCCAAGTCCAGCATGATCCTGTCGACCGCATAGGTGTCTGCCGCATCCGCCCCGACCAAAGCCGGAGCGATGATCTGATTGACGTTGTCCACGGCCTTTTGTACACCCTTTCCACCATAACGGGACGCATCGCCATCCCGCAGCTCCAAGGCTTCAAACTCACCGGTGGAAGCACCGCTGGGAGACGTCCCTCTTCCCACAGAACCATCTGTGAGCGTAACTTCGACCTCAACGGTCGGATTACCCCGTGAGTCAATGATCTGTCTTGCCCATACTTTTTCGATCTCGGAATATATCATCCTAACTCCTCCTGTTTTGTTACTGTGAGGCATCCCTTTCGGCACACCTGCTGCATGATGGAAACACATCATCCGCGACCCGGAACGGTGCGGAAAGGATCCGCACACACCGGGAGTCGCAATGATTTACACGAGTTAGTCTTAACTAACTGTATATAGTATAGTCCACCGCACCTCCTTTGTCAAGTGTTTTTTGAAAAAATGTTCACTGCTGCCGTGAAATATTGATGATAGGCATCGAATATGTCCCCGTCCGGCAGAAAATAAGCTCTTCCACACATTCTTCTCTCCGCTAT
>CACZZU010000083.1 GCA_902785765.1 uncultured Ruminococcus sp. | reverse complement strand
TCATCGCGGGAGTTGGGATCGTAGCCCAGGGCGATCAGCGCGATGGGGAAAAGGTTGCGCGCGCCGTCGACCGAGCCGATCTGGCCCTTCATCTCGGGACGGATCAGGTCATTGTAACAGGTGATCTCGATGGGGCAGCGTTCGGTATCGTAAACCACGTAGATGTAGTTCATGAGATAGGGCACGCAGTAATCCTGGTTCTGTTCGGACCAGTAGGCCCTGTTGATGTTCTCGGAATTGGGGATCTGGGACAGGTCCAGCTTCTCAAGATAGCCTCCCGCGATCAGGGATTCCATGTAGGCATCGCAGGTCATGATCAGGTCATACTCGCTGCCGGCGCCGGCGGTGAGCTTGGTGATGGAGTCGGCATTGTCGCTCATGTAACTGAGATTCACGCGTACTCCGTATTCATCCTCAAAATTGGCGATCAGATCGTCGGAGATGTAATCGCTCCACATGAAGATGTTGATCTCCTCCTGGGCAGCGAAGGCGGGGGTGAGGGTCAGAAGCATGACGAGTGCGACAATGACAGACAGCGTTCTTTTCATGTTGGTTCCTCCTTCTGTTGTACTGGGGGTCATTATTTTTCGACCATGCTGTGCAAACGGTCCTCTTCGATGTCACAATGAGCATCCACCAATAACCGTCCCTGATAGTACCGCAAAGCAGCTTCCAACGTAGTCGCATCGTTCGTAAACACCACAAACGGCAGATACGACATATCGGCGTTGTCCGCCAGACCGGCCGCATCATCGGTGGATTCCAGAATACAGTAGATGGCATTGATGGCCGAATCGTCCAGGTCGATCAGCTTGTCGGAAATATCCAGCCCGCAATATATCGGTTCGGATACCTCGATATACTGCGGCAAAAAAAACGCCTGCCGATAACTGGCCGCCGCATAGCTGTCTTTTTTAGTATGTTCGTCAAAGCTGACCGCCTGTGCTTTCAGATACGTCACAACAGACGGTTTCGGATGAGGTGACAGGTCCATCAGCACAGACGCACCGCTTTCTACAAGCTGGTGCAGTTCAGCGATGGTACAAGCGGAGAAATCTGCCGCTGCGATCAAGGGAATTTCCGCATGGGGGAAAGCTCGCTTGAGCAGCTTTTCCAAGGCTTCAATGCCTTCGGTACATTCCAGACCAAAGGCATCGGCACCGAGTGCCTGCAAAGTGATGAGAGCGGCAATATAGTCGGTGTCACTTTCGGTGCGGCCTTCTTCATCGACCCGTATCTTCACGAAAACGGGCAGCTCGATATTCTGTGCCGCCAGTACCGCTGCCCGCATATCCCAGAGCTTGTCGAAGTTGTCCAGCCAGACAAATGCCGCACCGGCATCTTTGAGGACGGTCATCTTTTCCAGATGGTCGAAAAAGGCACTCTCGAAGACCGTCTCGCCGTATTCTTCCCGCAGGCGGATATTCTCACGGATGACGCCGCCCACCGGCAAAGTATTCGCACACGTCCGTGTGTGGGCGGTCAGCGTCTGGTAGAAGGTACCGAACTGCCCGTCCAGTCCGAAATCTTCCAGACGGTTGTGACTGATGCCGCCGGTCGGTGCCAACAACGCTGTCACACCGGCAGAAACCGCCGCCTGCTTCTGCTGTAACAGAGGCTGCGGTTCCTGTACCAGCCGTTCCTCACTGCAAACGTCATCGGGGTCTTCGCCGGTCAATGTCTCGCAAGAGGTACAGCCGTCAAGGATCATGGGAAGTCGAAACGGAAAAGGCATGGTGGTTGTCTCCTTCATCAAAACATGAGCGGACGGAGCCTCCGTCCCCTGTACTTTGGTGTATGGGAACGGTTTTCATGCGTCCGCTGCTGCTCCCTCCGCTTACATAGATTCGGGAGCCGTGATCTTGAACATCGTCAGAATGTTGCCGATAACGGTCTTAACCGCCTGACACAACGCCAGACGTGCCTGTGTGAGAGACGGATCATCGTTCATCACGCGGCAGGCATTGTAAAACTTATGGAACAGGTTGGCTACATCGTAGACATAGCGTGTCAGACGAGAGGGGTCGTATTCCTTGGCCGCCATGAGCACTTCATCCCCCATAAGGGACAGCTTGTGGATCAGCTCGATCTCTTCGGGAGCCGTCAGCAGGGCATAGTCCTCGTCCGTGCAGTCACGAACAGCAATTCCTTCCTCCATCATGTTGCGGAGGATGTTGCAGATACGGGCGTGAGCGTACTGTACATAATAGACAGGGTTCTGGGAGGACTTGTCAATCGCCAGATCGAGGTCAAACTCGAAGGGACTGTTGGCTTCCCGCAGATTGAAGAAGAAACGTGCCGCATCAATCGGAATCTCATCGAGCAGCGTCACCAGCGTGATCGCCTTGCCGCTGCGTTTGGAGAGTTTCACCCGTTCGCCGTCTTTGACGAGGAAGACCATCTGCATGAGCACCACATCCAGACGGGACGCATCTACTCCCAACGCCGTCAGAGCCGCCTTCAGACGCGGCACATACCCGTGATGATCAGCTCCCAACACGTCAATGGCTTTGTCATAACCTCTGGTCACCAGTTTGTCGTAGTGATAAGCAATATCCGGCACCACATAGGTCGGCAGACCGTTGGAACGCACCAACACGAAGTCTTTGTCCGCTCCAAACGCAGAAGCCCTGAACCAGACCGCTCCATCCTGCTCATAGGTGTGCCCCTTTTCGGTAAGCTGACGGACAATATCCGCCACCGCTCCGCTCTCGTGCAGGGTACTCTCACGGAACCAACGGTCGTATTGGATACGATACTTCAACAAGTCACGCTTCAGCCCTTCGATATTCAGCGGCAGAGCATAATTCACCAACGCTTCCCGTCTGGCTTCCGGCCGGACGTTCACATACTTGTCACCGCACTTGTCGGCGAAGTTTTTGGCATGGTCGATGATGTCCTGTCCGTGATAAGCATCTTCCGGCATCTCGATACCTTCCTGAAAGAGCTGCAGATAACGCACCTCCAAAGAGGTAGCGAATTTCTCGATCTGATTGCCGGCATCGTTGATGTAAAATTCACGGTCAACGTGATAGCCTGCTGCCTGCAGCACGGCTGCCAGCGAATCGCCCAAAGCACCGCCTCTGGCGTTGCCAACGTGCATGGGACCTGTCGGATTCGCAGAAACAAACTCCACCAAGACCCTTTTGCCTGCTCCGTAGTCGGACTGTCCGTACTGTTCACCGGCGGCCTTGATCTCTTTCAGAACAGCGGCATAAAATCCCGCATCATAGAAGAAGTTCATAAACCCGGGACCGGCAATCTCACAGCGTGACAGGTTGGTGCCTTCCAGCATCAGATGCTGCTGGATCGCTTCAGCGATCTTGCGGGGAGCCGCATGAAAGGCTCTGGCCGATACCATCGCAACATTGGCGGCCAGATCCCCGTGACTGCGGTCAGCGGGAATTTCGATGACGAAATCCGGGATCTCGGCAGCAGGCAGAGCACCGGCGGCCTGTGCCTGTTCGATAGCACGGACGATGGCTTTCCTGAGGTTATTGACGGTCTGATTCGCTGTTGACATGGTTGGTTGCCTCCTCCAGTTTCAAATGCAGTTCGTTTTTGCTGGCCAGTTCGGATTGGATGTCGATCACATAGCGGACGATCAGTTCGCCGCCGTGGTCATCCAGACTCACCTCGACATATTCCGTATAGACGCCCAGCGACAGCACCCCGTAGGGAGTGATGTATTCACACTTGTGCCGCTGCCCTTTTTCGAGGATCATATTGTGACTCTCGGCTCCGCCCTTCATCACCGTGACCGTATGATTCGGGTCAACTTTGACGGTGGTTCGATACTTTTTATCGGGATTCTGGGCATCGTATTCTTTGTAGGTTATGTAGCGACTGCCGTTTTTTGTGACGTAGGACGCCATTGTTTTAAGTTCGATGCGGTCTTCCCCATCATCGACCATCTGTTTCCCTGTCACCGACAGAATGTAGTTTTCTTCCATACTTCCTCCTATCGTGGCTGCGTGCAGGAAGCACCGCCGGTACATTTCCTTATGGTGATTCCTGTGGACGTGCGGCTGCCCTGCCGTTCTTCACGAACAGGCACGTTACTTGTCCATTCCTTCGGGAGCGAAAGCATCCTTCCCTCCCATTGGTTCATGATTCACGATTCACCGAACCGCTGTCTCCTGCAGCGGTTCCCCTGCGGGACGAACAGATACCCGGCAAGTATCGGATGCACTGACCGTCTCCTGTTCCACACGGCTGTTACTTCTTTTTTCGGGGCAGAGCTTTCCGCTCATAACACGCCCTCTGCCCACTAAATATTGGCGTGTTCAAGGTTGATATGGGAGACTTCGTTGCCGACAGAGTGGTCGAGAAAAATCTCGGCCACACGGCGGAAGTCTTCCACTGTGTCGCTGACGTAGTAGCGGCAGCAACCGGTCTGTGAAGACGTATTCAGCAGCCGCTGCTCCTGCAGGAGATTGGCGGCATAAAGAGCCGTTTCACGACCGGAGTCGATGAGCGTGACCCCTTCGCCGAGATAGTTCCGGATAGCCTGTGCGATGATCGGGAAGTGCGTACAGCCAAGGATGAGCGTATCAATCCCTTCGGCCTTGAGGTGCTGGAGATACCTCTCCACAACCAGACGGACAATATCGTCTTCCGGTGAAATAAAGCTGTTCTCGACCAGCGACACAAACAGCGGACAATCCTGCTGGAACACCGTAATATCACGGTTCGCCCGCAGGATCTCGTTTTTGTAGGAGTTGCTGTTGACGGTAGCGGAGGTGCCGATGACACCGATCCGACCGTTGCGTGTTGCTTTGACGGCGGCGGCGGCAGTCGGATTCACCACGCCCGTAAACGGTACGGGCAGTTCATCTTTCAGCCCGACGGCGACCGAACTGACGGTTCCGCAGGCAGCAATAATCATCTTGACCCCTCTGGACAGCAGAAAATACGCATCCTGACGGGCGTATTTGATGATGGTATTGCGGCTGCGGTTGCCGTAGGGCACCCGTGCCGTATCGCCGAAGTAGATGATGTTTTCCTGCGGCAGTACCCGCACCAATTCTTTGACAGCCGTCAGACCGCCAAGTCCCGAATCGAAGATCCCGATCGCATTCTCAGACATTCTTCTCGTTCCTTTCAAAGGCAGATTGCAGCAGCTTTTCCATCAGGGTCGTGCCATCCAGCCCACAAGCCGCCATCAGTTTCGGATACATACTGATAGAGGTGAACCCCGGAAGGGTATTGATCTCGTTCAGCAGGATCCGGCCGTCCTCGGTAACAAAGAAGTCCACACGGGACAACCCGCTGCAGCCAATGGCACGATACGCCTTCACAGCAACTTCCCGCACCTTCTGCTGTAATTCCTCACTGATGTGAGCGGGGATAAACAGTTCGGAAGCGGCGTTGTTGTACTTGGCGTCATAGTCGTAAAATTCCGCTGCCGGAGCGATCTGTCCGGGCACGGAGGCAAACGGTTCCTCGTTGCCCAGCACGGCACACTCCACCTCGTAGCCAACGATATTTTCCTCGACCACGATCTTGCTGTCCTCCTTCGCCGCCACTTCAATGGCTTTCAGCAGTTCATCACGGTCATGTGCCTTGGTGATGCCGACCGAAGAACCGGCATTCGCCGGCTTGACAAAAAGCGGATAGGCCGGCAGGGCGGCGGCGATCTGTGCCAGTACCTTCTGGGGGTCTTTGCGGTACTCATAGGTGTAGAACCATGTGAACGCTGCTTGGTCGATGCCGAAGCTGTCCAACAAGATATTGGTCACAGCCTTGTCCATACAGGCCGCCGACGCCAATACCCCACAGCCGACATAGGGGAGACCGGACATCTCGAACAGTCCCTGAATGGTGCCGTCCTCGCCGTTCTTGCCGTGCAGTACCGGAAAAATCACATCCAGCGGCAGCAGCTCGGTCCCTTCGGGACGTATCACGACCATGCCCCTGACGGAAGGTGCCGGAGCAATAAACGCCAGTACATTGTGAGGATCTTGTTCCCAACTGCCGTCTGCAATGGCCTTGAGGTCACCGCCGCTGTACAACAGCCACTTGCCCTGCTTGGTGATGCCGATCGTCACGATCTCGTACCGGTCACGGGGCAGCACACTGATAACATAAGAGGCGGAAACTCTCGAAACCTCGTGTTCCGAAGACTTTCCACCGAAAACAACCGCAATACGCTTTTTAGACATACTTGTTCCCCTCCAAGGATGTTAGTGAATGGATCCTTCCATACAGCGGCAGACATGGTTCAGGCGGCCGAAACGACCGCCTTTTGTCTGCCCAATAAGCCCATAAGATAGATAATAGCACATTTCTCCGAAATGTGCAATTACTATTTCCGGCAGAAGTTTCCTTATAAAGGTAGAATGTATTGCCGATGGCATTTTGCTTTTGTGCAAAATGCCGAAAGTCGCTTTTGAACCATGTTACACAAGAAAAAGACTTGATTTTTAGCAAGAACCATGGTAGAATAGAGGAAATTGTTACAAGATTGACACCAAAATCCTGCAAATCGTTAAGGATTTGTTAACGCACGTTTCTAATTGTAACGCAGCACGTCAAAGGGACATCCCCCTGCACGAAAGGAGTTTTTGAGGAATGACAAAGAGAGTGATAAAGAAGCTGATCGCCATTGTGCTCACGGTGATGATCGCCGTTTGTATGGTGATCACAGGCACACCGGTGGCACAGGCCGAAACCGCTACCAACGTAGGTTTGTCGGCTCACTGCCTGCGTGCTTACCGTGAAGGCTGGATCTATACATGGGGCGGCATCACCCCTCCCTACGTTGACTGCTCCGGTCTGATCTGGAGCTACCACGGTGTCGGCGGTATCCGTGTGGATATGCTGGCTTCGTGTCAGTATGAAGGCAGAGCATGGGGCTACGTCAGCAACGGTGTACCGAACATTCACGGTCTGGGGCTGCACTCTCCGGGTCATGTCGGCGTATATGTCGGCTCCGGAATGGCCGCCGATGCCAGAGACGTTGGCATTGATATGTGCTACGACAGCGTATATGACCAGCGTTGGGGCGGCAGCTACCGCTGGGACGAATGGTTCATGATTACCGGTGTATCCTACCCCACACAAGGTTGGGTTCTGCTGGACGGTGAGTCTTTCTACTATGAGAACGGCGAGTACCTTGTCAATACTTCCCGTACACTGGACGGCGTGACCTACTCGTTCGACAGCCGCGGTGCTTCTGATATTGCTCCTCCGGCAAACGCTTATGAAGCTACTGACTACTCCGTCATCAATTCTTACAGCGGCAGCTACGACAACTACGATGATGATGACGATGACGACGACTACTATGGCTATGACGATGATGACGATGACGACTACGACTACTACCTTGAGCAGAGTCGTCTGGAAGAAGAAGCCCGCATCCGCGAAGCGGAAGAACAGGCTCGTCTGGCAGAAGAAGCTCGTCTGAAGGCAGAAGAAGAAGCCCGCATCAAGGCGGAAGAAGAAGCCAAGAGAAAGGCAGAAGAGGAAGCCAAGAAGAAGGCAGAGGAAGAAGCCCGCAAGAAGGCAGAAGAGGAAGCCAGAAAGAAAGCAGAGGCAGAAGCCAAGAAGAAGGCGGAAGAAGAAGCCAAAAAGAAGGCTGAAGAAGAAAAGAAACGTCAGGAAGAAGAACAGAAACGCCGTGACAACGCTGTCATCGCCGAATATGACTATGAGGATACCGATGAAAGCAAGACCGTTGCCTCCATTCAGACCCGCCTGTATGAACTGGGTTATCTGACCAAGAAAGCCACCGGCTACTACGGTGAAGACACCGTGAATGCCGTGATGATGTTCCAGACCAAGAACGATCTGGAAGTGACCGGTATCGTGACCGCTCTCACTTATAAGGTACTGAAATCCCCCAAGGCAGCAGCCGACTTCAACCTCCTGCAGGTCGGTTCCTTCGATGACGGTGCTTCCCTGCCGACCGTTACAGCTTTGCAGGAAAGACTGACCGACCTCCAGTATTACTATGATGATGTCACCGGTTTCTACGGTGAGCTGACGGCCAGCTCCGTCAAACAGTTCCAGAAGAACAACGAGTTGGAAGTCACCGGTATGGCTGACCCCGAGACTCAGTTACATATCTTCAGCAGTGAAGCCAAGGCTAACCCGAATGCAGGCGGCATCTCCTACGGCGA
>CACZZU010000082.1 GCA_902785765.1 uncultured Ruminococcus sp. | reverse complement strand
CGGAATGTTTTTTGGTGTGCCGCTTACATCTCCCGAAGACTTTCCTGATGGCACTGTCACGACACAAGGCGGTCGCCTGAATCTCCGTGCCGAACCGAGTGTGAACGCCGATATTCGTGCCCGTATCCCGAATGGGACGGTACTCCCGTTATTCGACAAGG
Source organism: uncultured Ruminococcus sp. (assembly GCA_902785765.1). Classification (GTDB taxonomy): domain Bacteria; phylum Bacillota; class Clostridia; order Oscillospirales; family Acutalibacteraceae; genus UBA1213. The sequence goes on along the minus strand of CACZZU010000082.1, from coordinate 9,255 downwards.
TGAACGATTGGTACCTCACGCAGTACAACGGTATTCGGGGTTATGTTTCCGGCGACTATATTCGCTGATAAGACCAGTATGAGTCGGTCATTTTGCAGGATACGGAATCAGCTTGTCGTAAGGAAACGCATAAGGGTAAATTGTGACCTCTTTTTCTGCGGTCGGACAAGGTGAACAGAAGAGGAATTCTTTCAGATGGTTCCGTGCTCCAACAAATTGTGTACAATTTGTTGGAGCACAATTTTTCGGAAAAATGAGCGAAAAACCGCTTTACAAGCACAGGATTTTGTGGTATATTGATGAAGAAACAGGGACACTGTGCGAAGAGTGTTCCCCGTTGTTGTTCAACCACAATTTTATTATAATGGAGGAAGATACCCATGAAAAAGTTTGTCTGTTCCGTCTGCGGCTATGTGTATGAAGGCAACGAAGCACCCGAACAGTGCCCGATCTGTAAAGCACCGAAGGAGAAGTTTAATGTTGTGACTTCGGAAGGTTCCTATGCGACCGTTCACGAAGTTGGTGTAGCCAAGGGCGTTGACCCCGAAATTTATCAGGAACTCATCAACAACTACAACGGTGAGTGCAGTGAGGTTGGTATGTATCTGGCGATGGCCAGACAGGCCGACAGGGAAGGCTATCCGGAGATCGCTGCTGCTTTCACGAAGTATGCTTTTGAAGAAGCCGAACACGCCGCTAAATTTGCTGAACTGGTCGGCGAAGTACTGTATGCCGATACCAAGAAGAACCTGCAGATGCGTGTCGATGCCGAGACAGGGGCTTGTGCCGGTAAATTTGAATTGGCAAAGAAGGCCAAGGCTCAAAACCTTGATGCCATTCATGACACCGTACATGAGATGGCAAAAGACGAAGCTCGTCACGGTGCCGGTTTTGCCGGTCTGCTGAAGAGATATTTCGGAGAGTAAGATGACTGCCTGATCGGGTAGGCGTATCTTGAGAAAAACAGCGTCCCGCTGATGTGTACAAGCGTCAGCGGGACATTTTGTGTGCAGATGTTCCCGTGCGGTGGAAAGAGGAAGTGTGTCTCGTTGACAGGAGAAAGGTGTAAACGGTGTGTGCGTTTTCTGTACCGCCAGGGTATTTTTTGTTCTCAAAAATCGATACCGAATGGTAGTCTGCTTTTTTTCGACAAAGGGCTTTCGCTCACGGAACGGCTGTGCTATAATGTAACGGATGCGTGGGGAATAGTGCATAGTGGTGTGGATGTTTTTCGTCAGTAGGGATATGGTATGTTCGCCGCCGAGAGAGACACGGGATGTTTTCTTTGCCGAGACGGAGACAATAAACACCGGCACGAAAAACGCCATCAAGCTGTACCGTTCTGTTGTACGGAACGTACAGGGAAGGACCTGCCTTCATACAGGTATTTTTGACAGGAAACAGGGGGAGCGTCATGGAAATATTAGCACCGGCCGGAGGACTTGACACGATCCAGCCAGCTGTGAGAGCGGGTGCCGATGCGGTCTATTTGGGAGCGAGTTATCTCAGTGCCCGGGCATCGGCGAAGAATTTCACCCGAGAAGAATTGAAACAGGCGGTCGACTATTGTCACGCCAGAGGGGTCAAGGTCTATCTGGCGTGTAATACGCTGGTACGGGACGAGGAACTGCCGCAGGCGATGGCACTCATCGAATATGCGTGTGAACTGCCGGTAGATGCTCTCATTATGCAGGACATCGGCCTCATTTCATTGGTGCGGCAGGCGGCACCGGCCATGCGGATACATGGTTCTACCCAAATGTCCATCCATACCCCCAAGGGTGCCGAATGGTTGTGGAAGATGGGACTCAAACGGGTCGTATTGTCCCGTGAAATGAGCCGGGAAGAGATACAGGCAGTGCGGGAAGCCTGTCCCATTGAGTTGGAGGTCTTCGTGCACGGTGCCTTGTGTATGAGCGTGTCGGGACAGTGTTACTTTAGTGCCATGTTGGGCGGCAGAAGCGGCAACCGTGGGGCGTGTGCCCAACCGTGCCGCCTGCCGTTCAGTGTGCCGAACGGTACAGGGTACGACTTGAGCCTGAAGGACTGTTCTCTGCTGTCATACTTGCGGGAACTGGAAGAGATGGGGGTGGCTTCTGCGAAGATCGAAGGACGCATGAAGCGTCCCGAATACACAGCGGCGGCTGTCGCTGCCTGCCGGCAAAGTCTGGACAGCGGGGAGGTCGATCCTATGCTTTTACAGCAATTGGAAGCGGTGTTTTCCCGTTCAGGTTTCACGGACGGCTATTACACAGGACGGCGTGGCGTGTCAATGTTCGGGGTACGTTCCCGTGAGGATGTATTGTCTGCGACCCAGAAAATTTATCAAGGCATCCATGCCCTGTATAAGGACGAACGAGCCGCTGTTCCGGTGACAGCACGGTTGTCCGTACAGGATGGACAAGCCAGTGTGCTGACGGTCAGTGATGCAGATGGTCACAGCGTTTCGGTCAGCGGTGATACACCGGAATCGGCTTTGAAGGTGCCGCTCACTGCCGACAAGTGCGGGAGCTTCATCCGCAAGACGGGCGGTACGCCGTTTTATCTGTCGGATTTCTCGGCGGACATCGGAGAGAACCTGTCTTTGTCAGCGGGCAGTCTGAATGCTTTGCGGCGTGCTGCACTGGAACGGCTGCTGCAGGAACGTACGCCCCGAAAGCCGGTGGCGGTTGCTCCTGCCGCTTTGCCGACCGTCAAGACACGTCTCGCCCGACGGCCGAAGAACGTGCGGGCACGTTTTACTAACGGTCAGGTGTCCGATGTGTTTCTGGATTGTGAACTTATCTATGTACCGATGACGCTGGATGATGCCACGCTGGTATCACTGATGGATAGAGGATTTGCCGTCGCAGTCGAAATACCGAGGGGAATGTTCGGTCTGGAAGAACGGCTGTGCCGCCGCTTGCAGACCATACAGCAGCTCGGTATCAACGAAGTGTTGGCGTCCAATCTGGGGGCTGTAGCCTTGGCGAAGACACTCGACATGGATGTTCACGGCGGTTTCGGGCTGAACATCACCAATACCGCTGCTCTGGAACAGGCGGAGCAGTGGGGCTTGCTGGATGCAGAGGTCTCGTTTGAGCTGACCCTGTCACAAATCGCGGCTTTGGGCGGACATTTGCCAATCGGTGTGGTAGCCGGCGGACGGTTGCCGCTGATGCTGACCCGCAACGATCCCGCCGATAACGCCAAAGGCTCACGCCGCACGGTCTTCCTGCAGGATCGTAAGGGGATGCACTTTCCCTTGCAGTCCTGCGGCAGTTGCACCGAAGTGTTGAACAGCGTTCCATTGGATATGGCTGATCGACAAAAGGAAATGACCGGAGCAGATTTTACCGTTTTGCGGTTTAGTGTTGAAAACTCGGTGGAAACGGAGGAAATCTGGCGACTTTTCAACAGCGGCATCGCCTCAAAAGGCTCGATCACCAGAGGATTATACTATCGGGGTGTTGAATAGTGGAATCCACCATGTGGAAAAGTGGAAACGGTGGAATACCCGCCGGAGGTTATATGATCGTCAGCCGTTTGTCGGCATGACAACAGAAAGGATGTTTTGAATGGACATGACAGTCAAAGTAAAAAAACTCAACGAGCAGGCCGTTCTGCCACAGCGAGCGACACAAGGGGCGGCTGGTGCTGACCTGTACGCCTGCCTTGATGCCCCGCTGACGATTGCCCCGGGACAGTTAGTGAAGATACCGACCGGAATTGCCATTGAACTGCCCGATAGTCATACGGCGGCGTTTTTGTTTGCCCGCAGTGGGCTGGGCGTGAAGCACGGCATCACGCTGTCGAACGGTGTCGGCGTTGTGGACAGTGATTATCGTGGAGAGATCTGTGTCGGACTGTGCAACGTGTCGGACACACCCTATACCGTTCAGCCGCAGGAACGTGTGGCTCAAATGGTGATCCTGCCCGTTGTTGGGGCAAACTTTATCGAGGTGGAAACGCTTTCTGATACTCAAAGAGGCACCGGCGGTTTTGGTTCAACCGGGCGGAACTGACAGCGGTGTGTTGCCGCTGCCAATTCTGCTGCCGTTTCCTGTTGTTTGCTGAACTCACGCCAGGTCTGCCATACTGCCTGATAGCGTATCATTTGGGGAGTGTCGCTCCATCATCGTCATGAGGTACTTCTATTCCGTAGTGGAATATTCTTCCAGGTGGCTCTCTGCCATTTTTCCAGAGTCTCCCCCCGCTAACCGCCCTGCATCCTTTATATAAGGCTGCGGGCGGTTTTTTTGTTTCTGATAGGGGGAGATGGTTCGCTGTTTCTTCTGCTGCTCCGCTAACAGTCCGCAAACAGGACTTTCGTGGGATAAATTTCTCTCCTCGACAGGGTTGTGGCAAAAGCGACAGAGCTTTGGGCTATAATAGTTCTCGGTTGGCGGTCAAATACCGCTGACGTCAAGTGAAAGGAGCAGGAAGATGTTTTCTAGGGACATAGGCATTGATCTCGGCACCGCCAATACACTGGTGTATATGAAGAACAAGGGTATCGTGACAAGAGAACCGTCTGTGGTGGCGGTAGATGTACGTTCCGAGAGCGTGTTGGCGGTCGGTGCCGAAGCCAAGGAAATGATCGGACGTACGCCTGGGTCGATCGTAGCGGTGCGTCCGCTGAAAGACGGTGTGATCGCTGATTTTGACATCACGGCCACCATGCTGAACCGTTTTATCCGGCGGGTCGTGAAAGCGTCTGTGTTCAGCAAGCCGCGGATCATTGTCTGCATCCCCTCCGGCTGTACCGAAGTGGAACGCAGAGCGGTCGAAGATGCGGTGCATCAGGCCGGAGCCAAACAGGTAGAGTTGATCGAAGAACCGATGGCGGCAGCGATCGGTGCCGGTCTGCCGGTGGAAGAGCCGATCGGCAGTATGGTGGTGGATATTGGAGGCGGTACGTCTGAGGTTGCGATCATTTCGTTGGATGATATTGTCACGGCATGTTCGGTGCGGGTGGCAGGGGATAAGTTTGATGAAGCTATCGTCCAGTATATCAAAAAGAAGCATAACCTCCTGATTGGAGAACGTACTGCCGAAGAAATTAAGCTGCAAATCGGTTCTGCCTATCCGTATGAAGGGGAGGGCAGTCTGCAAATCAAGGGCAGAAACCTGACGGACGGCTTGCCGAAGGATGTAGTCATTACGGCACCAGAGGTACGGGATGCCTTGGCCGATCCGCTGTCGGTTATTATCGAGGCTGTACGGACGACTTTGGAACAATCGCCGCCGGAACTGTCGGCGGATATTATCGACAACGGCATCACATTGACCGGAGGCGGGGCACTGCTGCGGGGCATTGACCAGTTGGTAGCACAGGAAACGGGGATGCCCGTACATATTGCCGAACGTCCGTTGGATTGTGTAGCGGAAGGAGCGGGCTATCGGCTGAACCGACAGCCGCAGGCTGCACGGCAGTATAAGCGGTGAGCCGAGAGGAGCGTGAGGGGCACTTGTCAAAGGGACGGCCGTTCAGGGTGCTGATGGGTCTGGTGGCACTGTTTTTGGTGATGGCTCTGCTCTCGGCCGGTAACCGTGACATCAGCGGATGGCTGACCGGCGATTGGCTGACGCCGCTGCAGCAGTTCACCGCTAAAGGGACGGAGACGTTGAGACAAACACTGTCGCCTACCCCCGCCACCGAAGAATTGCTGGCTGAAAACAGTCGCTTACAGGAGGAGAACCGACGTTTGCAGGATATGGTCGTGGACTATTACAATATCCGGCGGGAAAAGGAGGAACTGGAACGGTTCTACCGCATCAAGCGGGAACACCGGTCGTTTACGCTGGTGCCATCCACAGTTATCGGACGTGACCCGGATGAGGGTTTCTACGGCTTTACGCTGGACAAGGGCAGTGAAGACGGTGTGCGTGTGAATGATCCGGTGATGACGGAAAACGGGTTGGTGGGACAGGTGTGTGAAGTATCCTTCAAGTCCTGCAAGGTATGTACGATCTTATCGCCGGAAGCCGGTGTCGGAGCGGTCGTGAGCCGTACCGGTGACAGCGGTTTGCTGGAGGGAAATGTGCGTTTGGCGGATGAAGGAAAGACCCGCCTGATGAATTTGCCCTCCCGACATACGGTGCAGGTGGGAGACATCGTGGTCACCTCCGGTTATGGAGGGACGTTTCCGGAGAATATCAAGATCGGACAGGTCGGTGCCACGATTCTGGATGACTATACGGGCATGCCGGCTGCGGTGATTGAACCCTTTGAGGACATTCGTACCCTGTCCTCTGCGGTGATCGTTCTGGAAAGCGGAACGTGACCATGACGTGTCCGGACGATGCTGGTATGTTCGGGAAGTCCACACGCTATTTTGACAGGAAACAGGGCGGCAGTCGCTGCTGGCGTGTCAGCGGTTTTCGGCGGTACCGCACGGCAGCAGAAAGTTTCTTGTTCATGGGGAGGTGCGGTGGTGGAAGTATCGTATGGGCGGCGAGTCGGAAAGTACCTGCTTTATGGGGCGGAAATATTGGCAGGCGTGTTATGGCAGATCACGCCGTATGGCTTGCCGGAGATAGGAGGCGGCAAGGCGGTGATTTTGGCAGCACTGGCCATTTCCTTGGCGATGGTGGAGCAGGAGATCCCCGCTATGTTGTTAGGAGCCGTTTGTGGTTGGATGACGGACAGCACTTCACAGGGCGTTGTCGGTTTTTATGGCGTTCTGTTGGTGATTGCCTGCTTCGGTGTGAGTGTGGCCTGTCGGTATTACATTCGCCGCAACAGACTCACGGTACTGTTGTTGGGCTTGGTAACGATACCGCCGCTCTTTCTGCTGCATTTTTGGGTATACTATATCCTGCCGGGCTATGAGGACGGCGGTTATATGTTTGTACGGCACTATCTGGCACGTATCGTCTATACGCTGGCGTTCCTGCCGCCATGTTATGGACTGAACCGACTGATTGCCCGTCGAGTCGGCACTTTGAGGAGATGAACACACCATGAAGTCAAGACCGTTTATCCTGCGGGGCATGGTCATCGGATTGACTGCTGTCCTATTGTTCCGATTGGGACAGTGGCAGTTGCTGCAAGCCGACCGCTATCGTGCTTTGCTGGTCACACAAACGACCTATACCGTCACGGGTGATGCCATTCGGGGCGAAATCTATGATCGGAACGGGGAACCGCTGGCGGTTAATCTGACGGGGTATCGGGTCGTACTGAACAAACTGTTCATCGACAGTGACGCACTGAATGAAACCATCGTGCAGTTGGTGCGTGTGACCGAAGAATGCGGTGAGCACTGGCTGGATAGCTTGCCGATTTTACCGGATGGCAAGGGCGGTTATCGTTTTGACGAACAGCAGTCAGAAGCGGTGGCTGCCCTGAAAAGTCGTGACGATCTGAACATGAACCCATACGCAACAGCTAACGATTGTATGGCACGGCTGGCCGAACGATACGAGTGTACCCAAGCAGCTTCCACAGAACAGCGGGCAATTATCGCCGTGCGATATCGTATGGCACAGACGGGTTATAGCCGCACCCAACCGTATATTTTTGCGGAAAACCTCCATGCGTCCGCTATGACGGTGATCGCAGAACGTATGAGTGCGATACCGGGTGTCACGGTGGAGTCGTATGCGGTTCGTACCTATTGCAGCGGGACGACCGCACCGCATATAGTCGGTGTGACGGGACTTATCTCCCAGGAGGAATACAGCCGCTTGAAAGACAGCGGCTACGGTTATACCGACCGACTCGGCAAAAGCGGCATAGAAGCTGCTTTAGAAGAAGACCTCCGCGGCACAGCAGGACAGCGTATTTACACTGTGGACGAAGAGGGGCACGCCCAATTGTCGCAGACTATCGCCACCGTGCCGGGGCATTCGGTTTATCTGACCCTCGATGCTTCTCTCCAGCGAACGGCACAAACCGCCCTGCAAACTGCCGTGAAGGAAGCCAACGACTATGCCGAACAGGTTGGTGACCCGCTGATGGGAGCGGATTGTACGGGAGCATCGGTGGTGGTGCTGAATGTCAAGGACTTTTCTGTGTTGTGTGCGGCAAATTACCCGACCTATGATCTTGCGTCATACTATGAAGACTATGAACAGTTGGCTAGTGACCCTACCGTACCGTTGTTTGACCGTGCTTTCATGGGTGCGTTAACACCCGGCTCGACCTATAAGCCGCTGGTAGCCGCCGCTGCGTTGCAGGAGAAGAAGATTACCCCACATACGCCGATTACCTGCGGCGGCGTCTACACGACAGGTGGTCTGCGATTATGGTGCATGGGCTGTCACGGCGATCAGGACGTGACGGAAGCACTGGTGCACTCTTGCAACGTCTTTTTTGCCGAGACAGGAAGGCTGTTGGGTATTGATGCCCTCGACCGCTATGCCCAACGCTGTGGATTAGGCGTGAAAACGGGTGTGGAAATACCGGAGAGCAGTGGTACATTGGCAGGTCCTTCGTTCAGTGAGGCGATGGGTTCCCAATGGTACGAAAGTTTCGTTTCACCCGCATCCATCGGACAGTCTGACAATCAATTCACGCCCTTGCAGTTGGCAACCTATGCCGCTACCCTTGCCCGTGACGGTCAGCGATTACAAACGCACGTTGTCGACCGTATCGTGCGGTATGCTACAAACGAGGTACTCTATCAAAGTGCTGCCACACCTGTACAGGACATGGGGGTTCGTGAAGATTACATTCGCACCGTTCAGCAAGCCATGCACCAGGCAGCCGAAAGTTACACGCTCCTGCAAGACTATCCCATCTCGTTGGCGGGCAAGACCGGTACTGCCGAAAATAACGGCTCGGACCACGCCAACTTCATCTGCTACGCCCCGTATGACGATCCACAGATCGCCATTGCCGTAATGGTGGAACACGGTGCCAAGAGTTTTACTGCCATTGGGGTTGCCAAAGCCATTCTTGACCACTACTTTCAGTTAACGGAGGACAGTGAACGATGAGATATTTCGATGAGGTGAAGGTCTGTCCTGAACGATGAGCACCTTTTAGGGACAGAGCAAGCGGTGGTTTGCTGCCGCTTTTTCGCCGACTGCAACGCCTTTCACCGCTTGTGGCTGTTCTACAGGCGGACGGGCGGGTACACTGTCTCCCTTTACAGAGAGACAGTGCCTTCTTGTTCGTATCTGTTGTTGTTTGCTTGTTAACCCGTATGCTGACGGTTAGTTATCGGTCTGCCAGACGTTTCCCCGACCTTGCCGAACATCGAAATGCTTGATTGTCGCTTGTTTGCTGCCGGCATATTACCATGTCACTCGGCAGCCACCATCTTC
>CACZZU010000081.1 GCA_902785765.1 uncultured Ruminococcus sp. | reverse complement strand
TTCTTTATGGTAGAATTAAGGAATCCGCAGAGCGGATTTACACTTATTCTACCATATTGTCGAAAGAAGTCAATGAGAAAAAATCCACAAACAATGAGGCGAAACGTCTTGAAAAACCGTGTTTATCGGCTTATAATAGGCACAAAAGACGATGGACTTTTGTGCCCCGAACCGGCTGTGTGACCAGTAACGGCATATACCGGAAAATAGTAAAAAAGCACAAGAAGGAGAGGGTTTTGATGAAAAATAAAAGACCGATGCGGAGCATCGTTGCAGCTGCGTTGATGTGTGCTTTGGTACTCGGCGGCTGTGGGGCGAGACAGCAGGACGATAACAGCCGACCGGAGACGGGGAATGGTACTGTCAGTACGTCTTCGGACGTATCCAACACCGGCAGCACATCTTCGGACGTATCCAACACCAGTGACACGTCTTCGGTATCATCAGACACCAGTGAAACAGTCTCTACGCCGTCTTCACCCGTATCAGAGAAACCATCCGGAGAGTCGTCAAGTGTATCGTCCGGCGAACCGTCCGAGGATGTTTCCCGCAGTGAGGAAAGTAAAGCAGAGCCGATACCTGAATATGTGCCCAACGGTCGGTACCGTTTGGTGAAGAATAGGGGTAACGGTCAACCGTACGCCTGTGATATTGAATTGTTTCCCCGAGATGATCGGCTGTATTTCCGTTTCATTGGGAGCGCCGGTCAGGCATCGCAATATGTCCTGCAAAGTACCTCTGTGGCACTGACAGATATACAGGACGGCAGCCCGATCGTCTTTCGGCTCGAGGAACATACGATCTCCCTGCAAATGGTCGATGCCCAAACATTGGATGTGGTTTATGACACAGACCAAATGGACATGAGTGGACGCTATGTCTATCAAGAACTGACACAGACCGTCTATTCGATACCGGCATCTGTCCATGACCCGAAAAGTCCCGATGGGGCGATGGATGCGGGGCTGGCCGAGATCGCAAGGCAGACGCTCGGGCTGGATGCCGATGCAGAACTGACAGCAGCCGACTGCGAAAAAATCACCCGCTTTATGGGGGTGCCGCAGCAGTCTTCCATCACCTCGCTGGATGGTATTGAGTATTTCACGCACCTGCAAAGTCTGGAACTGTCGGAGGACTACATCACCGACCTGTCACCGTTGAACCGCCTGCCTGAACTGGAAAGCATCAGCTTTACTAACGGCATCCTCCGAACGCTGCCCGATTTGAGCGGCTGTCAAAAGCTGAAGAAGGTTTCTTTTGTAGAAGAGCTGCTCGAGGATATTACTTCTCTTGCCAGCATCCCGCATCTGGAACACGTCTTTATCATGAACAGTTACATCACGAGTATTGCTCCCCTCAAGGATAACCACACCATCAAGTATTTACAGTTGGACGGAAGCTGTATTTCCGATTGGGAAACGATTGCCGACAACGAAGATTTGAAACAGGCGTTGGTGTATGGTTATGACGAGTTTCTGACGCTTGAGAACCGTGCCAAAGAGATCTTGCAGGAAACGATTACAGACGAGATGAGCGACCTCGAAAAGCAGGTGCGTATTGCCAAACGTCTGGAAGACCTGATAGAGTATGTGGAGATAGACGGAGACGATGACACGGCCACAGACATGGACACGGAAGATGACGGTGGACACTCCGTTTATTATGATGCCCTTATCAGGGGAAGGGGCGTGTGCCGTGACTATGCCGATGCGGCAAAGTACCTGATGAATCTGGCCGGGCTGAAGGTACTGCACGTTTACAGCGATACCCACTCTTGGAATATGATCGACCTGGACGGCACATGGTACGAGTTCGACTGTACATGGGATGATAAAGAGGAAATCGGGGATTGGAGCTGGTTCAACAAAAGCCGTGCCTATATGGATCAGGCGGACGACCATTGGATGGTACACCCCGAACGGTACAGCCCTGCGAAAGAGGATATGCCTTTCACAGACTATGTCGTCTACGGAGACTAAAATCTCCCTTGCACAATGGGACAAACTGCCGATGGACAGTTAAGTGAGTCCCCCTATCAACCAACCATGCGTTATCCGCACGGACAGCTCATGTGCAGTACAGTTCTGTCGTTTGATGAGATTTTTTTGGAGGTAAAGAACATGGCATCCCATGAAGCTTATCTGGCGTATGTGCTGGAACAACTGTCCGAAGTGGATGGCATTACCTACCGTCCTATGATGGGGGAGTACCTGCTCTATTGCGGCGGAAAGCTTATCGGCGGTATCTATGATGACCGGTTTCTTCTCAAGCCCACGCCTTCTGCAATCAGGCAATTGCCACAGGCTCCCCTTGACCGACCGTATGAAGGAGCCAAAGAAATGTTACTGGTGGAAAATCTGGACAACAAGTCTTTCCTCAAAGACTTGTTGGAGACGATGCGGGAGGAATGCCCCGCTCCATCGACTAAAAAGAAACACAGGAAAACGCCGTGAAGATGTTGAGAAGGTGCCTGACCGCTCCGGTGTTTCTTTCGGAGTGTCAGTGTGGCGGTCAGACCGTTTGGCGGTTGTCTGTTTCGACATGGCGGTGTCTAAACGGCAAACAATGCACAACAGATGTGTCTCATACCGTACCTTTCAGAAGGATTCAGGCTTTTAGCCCAATAAAATAATGATGGGGACGCTTCTGTACCATTTGACGTCTGCGGCGTCGGCCGGTTACGAGGACAATGAAGCAGCAAGTCCGTTGGCTTTAGACAAGGAGCCGCACGAAAAACCATGTTGCGAGGGCGATTTTTGCCGTAAACACCAACTTGCTTGGTTGTTGTGTTACATTTGTTCAAATTTTTTCTCTCATCCCCTTGAAATTCGTGCGTTTTTCTTGTAAAATGACAGTAGCGGAAATTGGTGGTTCCTGTTTTGGTTTTGCTGCTTCTGCCTGAACAGTTCCCACACAAAATGGGTTCCTGCTATTACAGTTTTATGAGGTGTTTTTTATGACAGTATTGTTCGTTGTGTTAGGGATTTTGATGGCAATCGGTGGTTTCTCATGTATGTTCACGCCCCTGCTGACCTTCATGGAAATCGGCTACTTCATTGTGATTCTGGTGACCGTTTACGGTATTCTCGGCATTGTCCAAGCCATCAGGTACAAAAAATTCGGGCTTAACTTCGCTTTCAGCATCATAAGTGTGCTGTTCGGCGTGTGTATGCTTTTCTTCCCGGAACTGCTGCTTTTCACAAACGGCGTTATGTTGTATATGACGGCAGCATGGTTTGTGATGATGGGTATTATTTCGATTATTACAGCAGTGACGGCTTCGAGGGTATCCGGTTCTAAAATGTGGATCTTACAGCTGATCTTCGGTATCCTTGCCGTTCTGATCGGCGGCTATTCCTTCTTCCATCCGATGCTTTTAGCCGTTTCGCTCGGTCTGCTGATCGGGGTCTTCTTCGTGGAAACAGGTTTTACCTTGATGTTCGCTGGTTTTGCGATGAAAGAATAAGATGACGCAGCACCTTGTATTCGTTGAGTATGTTGTCGTATTCAACGAATACAAGTTTTTTTGCACTTTTTACATGGGACATTCACGACAAGTCATCGGGACGATACAAGAATAAAGGGGCTGACAAGTGTCTTGCAGGATGTTATCGTGACGTTCGGCAAAGACTGTACGGAAGTTTTCGGCAGCGAAAACAACATTTTTTTGACAACAAAACATTGATGGGAGAGGAGTTACGGGGATGACAGAGGAACAAGTCAGTGAGGAGATCGAAGCAACAAAAACGGCGGTCGCACAGCCTGTTGAGCCTTCTGATGACAGCAAGAAAAACAGCGAGTATTCTTTCTGGACAGAAAAGAGACTCGAGATGGTGGTGGCCATTCTTTTGGGAATCACCACACTTCTTTCGGCGTGGGCTTCATGGATAGGGTCTTTGCACAGCGGGATTCAGGCAATTCACTTTACGGAAAGCAACAATGTTTCCTCAAAAGGGACGGCAGAATATAACGCAAGTACGCAGATGTATCTGGCCGACTTCATGGCGTGGAATGCTATCAAGGACTACTATTATGATCTGGAGTTTGCCAAAATTGACGGCAATCAGGCAAAGATCGACCTCCTTGAGAGCAAGATCGAGGTGTTCAAACAACAAGGCTGCAGCGATACACTGCGGGAAGGGATCGAGTGGATGGAGAAAAACGGAAAAATCAATCCCTTTGAGATGCCTGGTTTGGAAGAGAAATATTATCAAACGGCACAGCAGACACTCGACCGCTCACAGGAACTGTTCAAGGAAGGTCAAAGAGACAATACGAAGGGGGACTCTTATAACCTTGTGTCCGTTATTTATTCGTTGGTTCTTTTTCTGCTTGGTATTGTGGGAATCTTCAAAAACCTGCCGAACCGTTTGATGGTTGTGCTGATCGCCGCTTTCGGAATGGTTTTTGCCACCATTTATATGTGTACGATACCGCTGCCCACAGGCTTTAATCCGCTGAGCTTTTTCGCTATCAACCTGAGGCTGTAAGATCGGATGGTAAAAAATAGCTGACCCACGATGCCAAATCGTATATCAGCCGATGTGAAGAACCACGGAAATCAATTTTCAAGATCTGATAGCTGAAAGAGCAGTGCTCCAATTTTTGGATGCTGCTTTTGCAAATATTTCTTACAAAAACTTGGCGGTTTTAGGAAAGGAATATGGGGAACCTCTTTTTCCAGCGGAAAAAGGGGTTTCCCATATAACTGCCCGATCAACCTTGATTTTCTGGTTAAAAGAACGGATGAGGTTGACATCATTTGTCGGGACGTGTATAATGAAGGTGTCGTTCGCCGCTTTCTGGCGAACGAACAGATATTGTGACGCTATCACGGATAGCGTAGTCTTACTGCAAGAAAGGAAAGAAACGACATGAATAGAAGAACCAAACTGACCGCCCTTGTGTTAGCGGCTTTGCTCTGTACAGCGATGCTCGCTGGCTGCGGCGGTAACAACAACAGCACTACCCCTTCCGATACGCCCGTGTCGCAGGCTTCGACCGACAGCGGCAACACGAACAGCACCGATCATAACAGTGGCACCGAGACCCCGTCCCATACGGATGAACCTTCCGAAGCACCGGCCCCATCTTCTGACGAAAGCACCACCGGCGAAGAGTCGACCCCATCGTCTTCCGGGGGTCTTGATGAGATCACCAACAAGAACTACCGTGAAATGGACGCTGACTATACCGTAGAGAACGGTGTGGTCGTGGTGAATCAGGACGGTCACTACCGTGCGATGGAATTGTTTGGCGGCGGCAGCGGCGATGCCTATGTCGATTCGTTAAACGCCCTTCGCAGCCAACTGGACAGCAGCATCAACATCTACTCGATGATCGCACCGCTGTCGTGTGAGTTTTATCTGCCTGCCAACTATGCCGACTACTCCGCTGAACAGAAGGAGTATTTCGACGATGTTGCCCAACGCCTTGATGGTGGCATTCGGAGCATCGACCTCATTGATGTGCTGGGAAAGCATACCGGTGAAGCCATCTACTGCCGTACCGACCACCATTGGATGCCGTTGGGGGCGTATTATGCTGCCCAAGCTTTTGCCAATGCTGCCGGCGTGGACTTCAAGGACTTGAGTACCTTCACGCCACAGACCATCAACGGTTTTGTCGGCACGATGTACGCCTTTACAGACGGTGACATCAACATCAAGAACGATCCGGAGGATTTCACCTACCATATTTCGGGTAACTACAACGAGTGTCACACCGATTTCTATGACACATCCTTCAACTTCGACTACACCGGCAGCTACTTCAAGGAAGTTGGTGACCCGCAGTCGAATGCCTACCTGACCTTCTTCGGCGGTGACGAGCAGATTGTGAAGATCCGCACCAACGTGTCCAACGGCAAGAAACTGCTTATCGTTAAGGACAGCTACGGCAATGCCGAACCCGGCTATCTGATGAACTCCTTCGAGGAGATCTACATCGTAGATATGCGGTACTTCAACCTGAATCTCATCCGCTTCGTCAAGGATCTCGGCATCACTGATGTGCTTTTCACCATGTGTACCTTCTCGGCTTTCGGTCAGAACTCCTATAAGCTGCCTGATCTGCTCACCCAGTCTCCCGATGAGCCCATCATCGACACCTACAACCGTTAACCAGCGGAGAACCCCGCTGGACACCCGAACCCCGATCACTATTGAACACACAACGGGTGACTCTTACTACCAAACCCACACCAATTGGTGTGGGTCACTCTGCTGTTGTTATCTGTCACTTCTGTCCCGTAGATCAATCAGGGCGTGTACAACAAGTTCGCACAAACCGACACAGGTATGTCGAGAAAATATCCGAGTAACATTACTGTTTTGGCTGCCACCGACTGAAAAAAGCCCAAGTACACAGCGGCGGGATGCCGTCACGCACCGGCGGGACTACTTTTGGAAAGGAAGGAAAGAGCATGAGGAAAATCGCTTTGGCGGTATTGTTGAGTATGGTGCTGGTCGGCTCATCAGCAGCGTGTTCCGCTCCAGACAACACGGCTGTCGGTGGGACAACGGATATGTCTGCTTTGGCTTCGGGCATCCATACCGGCCAAGAACCCTCTGCCGAAGTTAGTCAGGAAGTAAGCAAGGTACCAGCCGAGCGAGTCGCCCTCAATGAGAGATCCCTCACGCTGCATCCGGGCGAAAAATGTCCCTTGAGGGTCACCTTACAACCCTCCAACGCTGATGACAGCGGGCTGGTGTGGACGTCCTCTGACGAAAGCATTGTAACCGTCACTTCACAAGGTAAAATCAAGGCACTGACGGATGGGCAGGTCACCATCACCGTGACAACGCCCGAACAGGTCACTTCTTCCTGCCGTGTTACGGTCTATCCCGGAGAATACTACGAGGAACCCGAAGAGGAGGAGAAGACCAGTGAACCTTCTGCAGAGGAATCCTCCGAAGAATCTTCTAAAGAATCTTCTAAAGAATCCTCCGAAGAGTCTTCCGAAGAATCTTCCAAGGAAGAGAGTCAAGAAGAGTCTTCCAAGCCTGCCGGTGCATCGGTCGATACCTCATGGTTTGACGATGCCATCTTCATCGGTGACAGCGTGACTTTCGGTCTGTATAACTACGCCGAGAATGGCTGTTTGGGCGATGCCGATTTTCTGGCTATCGACTGCATGGGCTATTGTGCCGCTCTACGGGGTCTTGATGACGAATACGGGATCCACCCCGTTTATAACGGCGTAAAGGTAATGCTCGACGAGGCCGTCGAGCAAATCGGAAAGAAGAACGTCTTCATCATGTTGGGTATCAACGACATCTGTACTATCGGTGCAGACGAAACGGTCGAACGGATGGAAGAGTTTGTCGATCGACTCTTGGCGAGATGTCCTGACATTCATATCTACATGGAGTCTGTAACTCCTTTGATCGCCGCCAAAGACGGCACCCGAGATGATTACCTCAATAACGCCAACATCACCCGCTACAACGAACAGCTTCAGGCTGTTTGTGCTCAGAGGGGCTTCACTTACATTGACTTGTACCCCGCAGTAGCGGATGATTACGGCTATCTCCGTGATGATTACTGTGTCGATGCCCATAATCTCGGTTTCCACATGAACAGTACCGGCTTGCAGGCGTGGGTCGACTACCTCAAACAAGTTGTCGGCGGGTGACCCTGATGGACAACTCCGCTGTCGCTCCCCGAAACTTGCGGAACATCCAGCGGTTGGTTAAACTGCCCAGCCCACCGTTAGTTGGTGAATATCGCTTATCAGAGTGTGTACAGCAAGTTCTGACGAGACGACACAAGTATATCGAGAAAGTATCCGAGTAACACCGCTGTTATTGACTGAAAAAAGCCCAAATACACCGCCGGCGGGACGCCGCTGTGTGCTTGGGCGTATACAAGCGAGTTTTCCTGCCGCAAAAGCGTGACGCTTCTGCGGCAGTTTTTTGCCCCGTGAAGAGAAGATTCACTTGGACAGGGAGAAAGTCAGCTTGACGGGATTGTGGTCACTGTAAGCAAACCCATTGTCGAGAATGTCCATGTAGGTGACACGCACATTGTCCGAGACGATAAAGCCGTCTACAATGAGGGTGAAACAGTCCTTGCCATATGGCTTGTCACAGTTGCGGCAAGAAGGAACGGGCGTACCGCCGGTGTAGTTCGTTAGCTTGACGAAGTGCTCTGGTATCAATTCATCCGGAAATGGTGCTGCCCAAGTGTACTCTCCGGATACCTCACGATTGAAGAGGGTCGTAGAATTTCCGGTGAAATCATGGT
>CACZZU010000080.1 GCA_902785765.1 uncultured Ruminococcus sp. | reverse complement strand
CTGCGAACCCTGCCCGGCAGTCCCGTGACCATCTTGGGACAGGAACCCATAACGGGCGTGGTCTGCACCATGCCGCCCCACCTTGCTGATGACGAAGAACTGTCACGGGACAAGATATGGCTCGACACCGGCTTGCCTGCGGAACAGGTCAAAGCACGGGTATCGCTGGGCGATAAGGCTGTGCTGCACAGCACGTTCACCGAACTGCTGAATGGTCGGGTGGCGGTATCGGCTCTCGATAACCGGAGCGGCTGTGCGGTGCTCGTCCGCTGTGCCCGTTTGCTGCAAGGTAAACCGCTGACCTGTCGGGTGTCAATGGTCTTCTCGGCACAGGAAGAAGTCAGCGAATCCGGTGCCGCCGCTGCTGCTTATCTGCTCGAACCGGATGAAGCCGTGGTCGTGGATGTCGGCTTCGCCAAACAAGAAGGCGTTCCGCCGTTCGACCGGTACCAATGCCGACAAAATCACCATCACCCGCGGAGGGGTACCGACCGGGTTAGTGTCGATCCCCTCCAAAAATATGCACACTCCGACAGAAGTCGTGTTACTGGATGATCTGGAAAATCTGGCACGACTGTTGTCAATTTACATCACGGAAGGCGGTGCTGCTCATGCTTGATTACACCCTGTTGCAACAGCTTTGTACCGTGAACGGTATTGCCGGTCACGAGGAGGCCGTGCGGACGCTCATTCTGTCCATCATCGAACCCTATGCCGACCACATCACGGTCGATCCGCTGGGGAACCTTCTTGTCTTCAAAAAAGGGCGGGAAACACCCACGCAAAAGCTTCTGCTATCTGCTCACATGGACGAGGTAGGCTTCATCGTAACACACATCACGTCAGACGGCTGTCTGAAATTTGCACCGGTGGGTGGTATCCATGCAGCAGCGGCCTTTGCCCGTCATGTACGGATCGGCGACAAAGGCCTGAACGGTGTGGTCTGCCATAAACCGCTCCATCTGCTTAAAACGGACGAACGCAAAAAAGCTCCGCCCATCGAAGACTTGCTGATCGACATCGGTGCCCAAGACAAAGCGGATGCCCAAAAGTATGTATCCCCCGGTGACCCCATTTATTTCGATTCGCTCTACGAGAATGCCGATGGGCGTGTCATCAGCAAGGCTCTCGATGACCGTTTCGGCTGTCTGGTACTGATCGAACTGCTGCGTCAGCCGCTGCCCTACGACCTGTATTTCAGTTTTGTGGTACAGGAAGAGATCGGTCTGCGGGGAGCCACCACTGCCGCCTATACCCTCCATCCCGACAGTGCCATTGTCGTAGAGGCTACCACTGCCGCTGACGTTCCCTTTGCCGAAAATGAAAAGCAAGTGTGTCAGGTGGGCGGAGGAGCCGTGGTGTCCTTCATGGATCGTTCGACCCTCTATGATCGTGAATACTACCGCATCGCCATGAATTGTGCGAAAGAACAGGGCGTAAAGGCACAGACCAAGACCATGATCGCCGGCGGCAACGATGCCGGTGCCATTCACCGTTCCCGCGGCGGTGTACGGACAATTGCCATCTCGCTGCCCTGCCGCTACATTCATTCGTGCGACAGTTTGGCTTCCATAGAAGATATGGAGGCGGTCTACACGGTCGTAAAAGCCACTGCCGAAAGGATTCTGCACCCATGATACACTGCGTCACGCCGGAATGGCTGCCGCTGCTGCAGCAGCTTTTGGCACGAAACGATTGGTACGCCTGCCGGATCGGCTGTCTGCTCGACAGCTACGGGCTTGGCTATCCGTTTGCAGCGTTCTTTGTGCAGGTAACAGAAGATGGTCATCCGATCGGTGCGGCAGCCCGTTACTATCACGACATGACACTCCTGCTCACGGATGACAGTGACACAAACGAATGGCAGTCGATGATTACGATGTGGGGCTGTCGATCACTGTTGTGTGACCGTGTTCTGCAGCCGGAACGCCCGTCGGATACTCTGACCGTGATGACGCTGACACAATTGCTGCCGCCGCCAGACGTGCCGCAAGGGCTCGTCATGACCGATACTCCTGACCTGAAAGCTCTGTGGGCACTGCTGAAACGCTGTGAAGCCGCCGATTTTGCCGTTCCGTCCTACGAAGATTTCCTGCTCGACCTGTCCCACAAGCTGCGGCACGGCACAGCCGTGTGCCGTGTTTTACAGCAGGCACAGCAGCCGGTAGCCGCTGCCATGACCGTTGCCCAGACAGCTCATGCCGCCATTCTCGGCGGTGTAGCAGTCGACCCGTCTTTTCGCCGTCAGGGACTCGGCACATGGTGCGTCCGTTCCCTGTGTCAAACGCTGTCTGGCCGGACAGTCTACCTGATGCGTGATCCACAGCGTCACGCTTTGTTTTACCGTCGGTGCGGTTTTGCGGATACCGCCGCCTGTACGCTCACATACTAAAGGAAGAGGAAAGAAACCCATGAACACACCATTTTATACGATCTCACCCGCTGTCTCACAGGCGGCGGAAAAAGCCCTGTCGCTGTGCCGTCCGTTTCTGGAACACACCGATGCGGTCACCGAATATAATCAGCAGAAGATGCTCCACGCCTTTCAGCAGGCTCGTGTCAGCGAAAGCTGCTTTACCGCTTCGACCGGCTACGGCTATGGCGATCGGGGACGTGAAGCCCTCGATGCTGTTTTTGCCGATGTGCTGGAAACAGAGGACGCTCTCGTGCGGCATCACTTCGCCAGCGGTACGCATACCCTGACCGTCGCCCTGTTCGGCGTATTGCGTCCCGGTGATACCATGGTATCGGTCACCGGTCTGCCCTACGATACCCTTCAAGGCGTGATCGGCATCGGCGATACTCCCTCATGCGGTTCGCTCAAGGAGTTCGGCATCCGCTACGAACAGATCGACCTCCGAGCAAATGGTACGGTCGATACCGAAGCCATGCGGCAGCGTATCCGTCCCGATACCAAGATGGTCTATCTCCAGCGTTCGAGAGGATACTCACTGCGTCCCACCATGACGGCCAAGGAGATCAAAGAGGTTGCCGCCCTTGCCCATACGCTGGCACCCGACTGTATCGTGATGCTCGACAACTGCTATGGCGAATTTGTGGAGATGACGGCTCCCGGCAGCATCGGCGTTGATCTGATGGCCGGTTCCCTCATCAAGAATCCGGGTGGCGGCATCGCCCCCACCGGCGGTTATATTGCGGGTAAACATTCGCTGGTAGAAGCGTGCAGCTATCGCCTGACGACACCCGGCACCGGCAAAGAGATCGGCTGTACCCTCGGTCACAACCGTGAACTGTTCATGGGTGCCTTTGCCGCTCCCCATGTCACCGGTGAGGCTGTCAAGACAGCGATCTTCACAGCCGCTCTTTATGACCTGCTTGGTTATGAAGTCACCCCCCGCTATGACGAGCCACGGGGCGATATTATCCAAGCCATCCTGCTCGGCACTCCCGAAAAACTCATCCGTTTCTGTCAGGGCATCCAAAAGGCCTCTCCCGTGGATGCCTTTGTGACTCCTGAACCATGGGATATGCCCGGCTATGACAGTCAGGTTATCATGGCGGCCGGTGCCTTTACGCTGGGTTCTTCCATCGAACTGTCCGCCGACGCCCCTTTGCGTCCGCCCTACGCTGTCTGGATGCAGGGCTCTCTGAACTTCCATGTCGGCAAACTCGCCGCTATGCTGGCCGCTTCCTCTTTGTGCGGTTAAGACAGGTGCTCCCGCCAAACTGTTTCTCTCCCGCCGTCAGCTCAAGGCTCCCTTCCTCGGTGGATCGGTCGGCACTCCTGCCTTCGCAGCAGTGTATCCCGCCCTTCCGGTCAGCACCTGCCCGCCGCACCATTGTATATTGCCTGTAATCAGTTGGTGAACGATACATGAATGATGAATTGATGAGCCGCCACAAGCGGCGTTTACGGGAAACTGTGAACTTATGTTTCCTCTACGGTATTCTGACGATTGCCCTGCACCTGCTATTCTCGATTGCGTCAACGGCACTGGCCTCGCACTATATCCTGTTCTATCTGTTGGATATGGCGGCATCGCTGGTGGGTTCGCTGTGTCCGGCATTGGCATTGGCGTATATGGGCAGGGGACTGCGGTACTATCTCTATCCGCCGCACCGCCACAAAACCAAGGTCTTCGATTCGGTCCTGCTTGTCGTGCTAGGGCTGTGCGGCTGTATGGTTGCCAATATGGTATGCACCATTCTGGGCAGTTATCTGCCCGATGTGGAACATCGGGTATATCTGACCTTTGAAGGCAGCGTGGGCAACTTTCTGCTCATGCTGACGGCTTCGGCACTTCTGCCTGCCCTGTGCGAAGAGATCCCCTGTCGTGGCTATGTATATGGGTCGCTGGCTCCTTACGGACATCTGATGACCGTTTTGCTGTCATCCTTTCTCTTCGGTATGATGCACAGCAACTTCAACACCGCTCTGTTTGCCTTCCTATGCGGTTTCCTGTTCGGCTGTATCCGCAAGACCTCCAACCGTTTCTGGCTGTCGGTGATCGTCCACTTCCTGAATAATGCCCTGTCAACGGCCGGTCTGTTTCTGCGGACGAATGCCGGCAGTGACGCTTATCTGTCCTTCCTGCGGTGGTCATCCCAGATCGCATTGTTCCTCTTCGCCGGCTGTGTCTTCCTGCTGTATAAGCGGGGCATCAAGGTCTTTCGGTTCCGGAAGTGTCCCTTCCCCCTGCGGAAACGTGACAAGGCACAAGCCGTACTGTCTTCTCCTGTGCTGTGGCTGTTCACCTTTGCGGCCATGCTGGTCAAATTTGTGTAATGAGAACACCTTTGTACCCACACAGCCCGTCGTCCCGCCGGACGGCGGGCACACACTTCTGTGAAAGAGAGGAACAGCCCATGCCTGACGATGAATACTGGATGTCGCTGGCACTGGAACAAGCGGCACTTGCCGCCGAAGCTGGTGAAGTCCCCGTAGGAGCGGTGATTGTCCGCAGCGGCACCTTGATCGCTGCCGCCCACAATCAGCGGGAAACTGCCAAAAATGCCGTTCGCCATGCCGAGATGACGGTCATCGAACAAGCCTGCACCGTGTGCGGCGGCTGGCGGCTGGAAGACTGCGAACTGTACGTCACGCTGGAACCCTGCCCCATGTGTGCGGGAGCGGCCATCAATGCCCGCCTCAAGCGGGTCGTCTATGGCAGTGCCGAACCCAAGACCGGATCGTGTCACTCGGTCGTGAACTTGTTTTCCCTGCCCTATCCCTACCGACCGATATGTGTGGGCGGTGTCCTCGAACAAGCGTGTACCGCACATTTGTCTGCCTTCTTTGCCGCCAGACGGCAACAGAAACGTCCCGTCAGGGCAGGCGTTCTCTTTGCACTGGAAAGGGTATTATGGGATACCCCGCCGCAAACCGCCGTCATGCGGAACGGAGTTGCCTTGTCCTCTCCTACACTCCTGCCGCTCAACCAGCCGCAGAGCATCCAAAAGACATCCACGCCCACGATGATCGGTCATTCACCGGACGGTCAGCTTTTTGACGGTACAGAAGCCATGCTTGCCGCCCTGCAGGGACGCTATGAACTATATCTCGTGAGTGACAGCCGCACAGATACGCTCGAAGCCTTCTGGCAGGC
Organism: uncultured Ruminococcus sp.; assembly: GCA_902785765.1. Taxonomy (GTDB): domain Bacteria; phylum Bacillota; class Clostridia; order Oscillospirales; family Acutalibacteraceae; genus UBA1213. The sequence goes on along the minus strand of CACZZU010000080.1, from coordinate 3,227 downwards.
TTGCGGTCTGCGGCACTATTTCAGCGGCATCGAAACGACCGAACGTACCGGACGTTCGCTTGCCGACAACATCCGTTTGGTGATGAAGCGTCATCACCTGACCCATGCGGTATATGTCGGTACGGCGGAATCTGACCGCATAGCGGCTCAAACGGCGGGACGGCCATTTATCTATGCCGCCTATGGAAACGGTCATCCGAAAAGCTATCAGGCCATCATCCACACCCCCTCCGAACTGTTGAACGTCCTGCCATCCCTGTTACCCGCACCGTCCCCCACAACGTGAGAACGGTTATCGTACCGTCACACCACCCTGACAAACATACAGCAAAGCCCGCTGCCTTTGTGAAGAAAGCAGCGGGCTTTGCTGTTGTAACATCCGTATGCTCAAGAAAAAACGGGCTTTTGCGGGGCAAGACAGGAGCATCCGACAAATGCCTGCCTGAAAGAGCACTTTCCTCCGGTTGCCTTTACTGTCAACGGTGCCGCCGCTTTTTTGGCGAACCTCACCCTTTCACTTGCCCCTCACACACTCCTCCTTCTTCCGTCAGAACGCCACTGCACACGCAGCCACCACCCCTATGGCGACCTTGACCGGTCGGAATCCCAAGAACAGCCGACCACTTTTTTCACTGCCGGACAGAAAAAACTGCCCCACAGCCTTCCGTTGAAAGCTATGGGACAGAATAACGTCACAGGTTGGCAGAATACCCACTGACCCTTACAGCACATCCTGCTTAATCCGCCAGCCCGATCTGGTTGTATTGGCGGAGCACCAATTCAAGGGCAGCACCGAGTATCATGCCGATGAGGATGTAGACGAATATTCGCAGTTCAAAGGGACCTCCGATCACGATACGACCGACGTCACTTTCGTACAGGTTGTTGTACCAGCCGAACTCCATCTTGCGGAACAATTGGAAGAAAGACACCAGCAAAAAGGCTACCCCTCCCACGACCCATGCGGCCGCTTTTCGCAGAACCACCGCCACAAGGAAGTACAAGCCCATCGTGATGAAGATGAAGCTGCCTTCCATGGCAAACATTCCTTCTTCGGGATCAGGTGTACCATTGGCATCTGCAACCCGCACAATATAACCCAGTACAATCAGCACCACGCCGACAATGAAGTACAAGATCCTGTTTCGCTTCATAATTAACCCTCCAGCATATCGGAGAAATCCATAATATAGCGGTCGGCTGTCTGCCGCAGATACGGTTCCGCTTCTTTTGAAGCTTCATCATACACGGCAACCGTATACATCCCCGCTTGGCTGGCACCGCTGATGCCTTCGGGAATGTCCTCAAACACCATGCAGTCCTGTTCGTCCACACCCAACTGTTGGGCAGTGTAGCGATAGATGGCAGGGTGACTCTTGTTCAGACCGACTTGAGAGGTGTAGCAGATGGCGTCAAAATAGTGCCGGATACCATTGTGCTCCAATACCGGTTCCAGCAGATAGGGGTCTGACGAGGTAGCCATGCCGATCTTGACCGACTGCTCCTTCAGATGGTCGAGATATTCCCGCACATGAGCTTTCAGCGGCACATGGTGGGCATACTCATGATGTGCCATCGTCAGCCAACACTGCATGATGTCCTCTACACTTTCGGACAGACCGTAGGTACTCTGGGTATACTCGGCGGCCGTTCGGAAAAACATTCCCCGCACGGCTTCGGTATATTCTTTCGTCACGGGGATCCCCCGTTGGGTCAGAAAGTCTACATCGACCTTCGCCCACACATACATGGAGTCGATCAGGGTACCGTCCAGATCGAAGATCACTGCCTTGATATTCTTCATGCTGTCCTCCCAAAACAGGCGGCAAAACTTCCGCTTCGCCCACCCCTCATATTATAGCACAGTCCCCCGCAAGATAAAAGGTATGACAAACCAAAAATTCGTCCCGAATTTTTGGTAATATTGCCAGAAACAAGCGTTCAGATGGGAAACAGGTCAGGGGTACGTTTCTGGTAGACCGTAAAATGCGAGAAGCCGCACCGCTGTAACATCGGCAAGGCGTCTTCTATGCCGGAGGCAATATCTCCCCAGCGGTGAGCGTCCGACCCGACCGTCACATACTGTCCACCCAGTTCATGGAACCGGCGGAGGATCGCCTCGTCCGGCAGGGTGACACCGATCTTCTGCCGCAAGCCGGAGGTATTCACTTCCAGTGCCTTTTGTTGGTGTGCCAACTGTTCCAGCACGGTGTCGATCTGGTCGGCGTAGTCCTTGGGCGTGATGCGAAGAGAAGGTTCGGCGGCAACATACCGAAAGGGATAGGTCAGATGTGCCAGCGAATCGAAGCAGTCAGACTTCACCAGCTCCAGCAGCTCTTCAAAGTAGCGGTCGAGCAGGTCATGGACGTTATCGGCAGTATAGTGCAGGAAATAGAAGTCCTGTTCGCCACGCAGGTTATGCAGAGAGCCAAGCACAAAGTCATATTCCGCCAGTGAGAGGGCTTCTGCGGCGGCGGAAGGGTCTTGGGTCGGCTGACCCAGTTCGATACCCGTATAGATACGCAGACGATCGGCATACACGCCCCTCGCCTTGAGCGTATCCCGCACTGAACCCTCAATATCCTGCCGGACATTGTTAGCATAGTATTCATGGCACTCACAGTGGTCGGTGATGGTCAGCGAATACAGTCCCAACTGTGCCGCTCTTTCGCACAACAGGAGCACACTGTCTTTGCCGTCAAACGAGTTTTCGCTGTGGGTATGGCTATCGGAGATGAACTTGTATTTCAATGCGATCGCACCCTTTCCGGAGTGATAGGCACGGGAAAGGGTTCCCGTGCCGCTTTTGTGCAGGCTTCCCGACAAATTATAGCACGTTTTCTGTCCCTTGGCTACCTTTCTTTCCGAAAATTTTCCACAAACTTTTCTGCCGGAAATCGGCAAAGCATACAGAAGATACAACAATCCCCCGTCCGTTGTCGGGCGGGGGATGGGGTTATCTGCTCTCTTTGCTGTATAATTCTCCCAGAGTTGTGTCTTTGGTGAAGGCTTGCTTATCGATGTAAGATTTTGTATCGTCTATGTTGGCAAAGATTATACCTGTTGCTGTATCGTAGCAGAACTCGGACAGACGACTCTCCATATCTGTCAGACCGGCGTACTGCATCGCACCGTATACCGTGCACTTTTGTGCCGTGCTTTTTCTGACGGACGCCGCATCAGCCACTTGGGGCAGAGTGTCGTATGTAACATTTCCGGAGTTTGCG
>CACZZU010000079.1 GCA_902785765.1 uncultured Ruminococcus sp. | reverse complement strand
ATGGTGCGCAGCGGCGTCAAACCGAACAGCAGGAAGACACCCGTGATGACAATGCCCAGAAATATGCCGTTACCGGCCACTTTTGAAGCCTTCTCGGTGTTGTTCTCGCCTAAACTGCGTGCCAGCATGACATTGACCCCCACTCCAGTACCAATGCCGATGGCTACCATCAGCATCTGCACCGGAAAAGCCAATGTCAGGGCATGGAGTGACGCCTCCCCCTCCGCTGTGTTGGCGACAAAAGCACTGTCTACGATGTTATACAATGCTTGCAGCATCATCGAGAGGATGATCGGCAAGCCCATCTTGACCATCAGTTTCGGTACGGGCAGAACCGACATCTGTTGTGTATTGTTGTTTCCCATGGTTATGACCTCCATTGACGCAAAAAATAGGCGTAAGTCCGTAATGCCGGACTTACGCCTTTGAAGCTACTCACATCGTCTACGATTATACCACGCCGTCACTCGAAAATGCAAGAGAAAAGGGGCGGTTCCCACTCATTTTTGTAGAATACCACAAGCGTTATCCCCTGTCGCCCTACGGATTTTTGCTCAAAACGACCGTGCCGTCCTCTGTCTCCCCAAAAGGCTGACATAAGCCTGTCGTCTTTCGTTGCCGCTCATTCCGTTTCTTGTGGATAGGACAATGTTTGCCGCAAGCCTGTTCCTGATCGACCGATCTCGTAGCCGTGTTGGTGCGGCACATCGCACAGCAGCAAAACACAGCAGGCTGCCAGCAGAGGATAGATCGGTGTAGACGCATCGACAGCCACCGGCACTTCACACGGTTCGATACAGCGGCCACCCAGTGTCGTGACCGTTCGCAGCAGGCACAGCAACGCACGGTTATCGTTCCTTCCTGATAACGTGATTGTATCACGTCCGGACATTGAACAGCCGATCACTTGGCTGTCTGTTCCACGCAGCAGCCGTACCGCATCGGTGTTGTCAGTGTCGGTGATCGCTACGCTTTTTTGCAGCGATAAAGTGGGCGGAACCTGACACAAAGCTTCTCCGAAGATCACCAGCCCGCTGCTGTTCACTTCTGACAAAGTATTCACATTCATCAGCAAAAAAGTCGGCTCTGCCGTGCTTTGCCGAATATGACCACCGTCCGCTGTCAGAATACCGCCATAGCGTTGACAAGTCTGTTGTAAAGTGGCGGTCAGCGTGCGGTCGCCGCAGTCGCCGCAAATAATGACGGGATACATAGCACACGTTCCTCCCTGTCTTTTTGGGAAAAGTATGCCCCCTAACGGAGCGTTTATGCACATCACGCAACAACAGGCATGAAAGTGCTCTCCTTCTCGGAGAAGGGAAAAACGGTACAAGCCGCAGGTAATGTTCCATTATCGGAACGTGTCAGAGCGTGTTTCAGCGAATACTGAAACAGTGTATGATACAAAAAACGTCCTTCCTGACGGAAGGACGCAGTGGACCGAAACCCTTATCAGCGATAAAGCCACGGCAGAAACCTGCACCGCAGAACTTTCTTTCGCAAAGCCGGGGTCGTACAGCGGGAGACTTGCAGCAGACGGCTGTAACCCTTCTGCTTCAGGGACTTCTGAATGGCTTGAGAAGAAAATCCCTGCTTCTTCAGCAAATCGACTACGCCGATCACCACAGACGGCAGTTTCTGATACTCAAACAGTTCCAGCAGTTTAAGGTTCTCCCGCCGCTGCAGTTTGAGGGCATCGTAGACTTTCAGCATGGCGTCGATCCGCTCGTAGCAATTGACGTTCTCCGTGCCGGTATCTTTGACAGCAGCCCCCTCCGTGTGCCGTTCCAGACGAATATCCGCACAAGCAGTCTGCGGATGGTGCAGCAGCACATTGTAGATAAACGCCTCCACATAACCGTAATGACAATCCTCGTAGAACTTGATGTGGTGCCGCAGCAGGTATTCCCGCTTGAGCATCACCGCCGTGAAGTCAAAAAAAACACGGGAGTAAATCAGCTCGGTCATCAGCTCCGCAGGATCTATGCAGCCGTTGTCCTTCTTCCGGAAAAAATCGCTGTCGGAGGCGGTGCCGCTCGTCTGTGAAGGCACCGCAAAAACAAACTCTGCCGCTGTTTTTTCGGCGGTACGCAGGTACTCTGCCAAGTAATCCTTGTACATACGGCTGGGATAGACGAAGGTGATATACTTGCCGTCCGACTTGTAGATGCCGGTGTTCAGAGCGGAACTGATACTGCCGCCGCCGCTTTGGATCACACACCCCCGCAGGTTGTTGTTTTTGATTTCTTCCAACGCCCAGATCACGCTGTCATCAGAGGAATTCATGTCAATGACGATGAACTCCACCTCTTCTTCGGGCAGTTCTGCGGCAATCCGCTTGATAATGTCCGAGACATGGTACTTGTTGTTCTTGGACGGAATGATGACAGACAGACTAATATTAGCCATAAAGAACCCCTTCTATCCCTTCGTGATACTTTGTGTCTAGTACCTTCAGCAGCCGATTTTCTCTTGGATAAGGTCGGCTGTCTCTTGTGCCAGACGCTGGATCAGGTCTTTGTCCAAACCTTCCAACATAACACGCACCAGCGGTTCGGTACCGGACAGGCGTACCAGGATACGGCCGTCTTCGCCGAGGATAGCTTTCACCTCTTCGATCTTGCTCTTGATAGCCTGATTCGTGAAGAAGTGCAGCTTGCCCTCATTTGTGACACGCACGTTCAGCAAGACCTGCGGATAGCGGGTCATCAGGGTAGCGATACTGGACAGCTTGGCTTGTCGGCGATTAACAAGACTCAAAAGCTGTGCCGCTGTGAGCTGACCGTCGCCGGTAGTGGAGTAATCGAGGAAAATCACATGACCGGATTGTTCACCGCCGAAGTTATAACCTTCCCGCAGCATAGCTTCCAGCACATAACGGTCACCGACATCGGTCGAGACAAACTTCAGACCGTTATCTGTACAGAAACGGCTAAAGCCCATGTTGGACATAACAGTTCCGACTGCGGTGTTTTTGCTGAGCTGATGACGGGACGCCAGATCCATAGCACAGATAGCCATGATGAAGTCACCGTCAATAACCTCTCCCCGTTCATCCACTGCCAGACAGCGATCCGCGTCACCGTCAAAGGCAACGCCTGCCTGCAAATGGTTTTCGACTACAAACCGCTGCAGGTGCTCCAGATGCGTCGAACCACATTGTTCGTTAATGTTCGTACCGTTTGGCTGGTCAGACAGCATATAACACTCCGCTCCCAAACGGGTAAAGAGCGTTTCAGCCGTACCAGCGGCAGAACCGTTGGCACAGTCGATCGCTACTTTCATACCATCCAGACGATATGGTACCGTGCGGATGATATGGTCGATGTAATCCTCACGGGCGTTTTCGGCACGCTTCACACGTCCCAAGCCATCGCCTGTGGGCGTCGGGTAAGGCTTGGCCTTGTCAATGACGATCGACTCGATCTCGGCTTCCAAAGCATCGGGCAGCTTGTAGCCGTCTTCAGAAAAGATCTTGATGCCGTTGAAGTCAAACGGATTGTGAGATGCCGAGATCATAATACCCGCATCTGCATGGTACTTCTTAATAAGATACGCTACCGCCGGTGTCGGAACCGCTCCCAACAGCACCACATCGGCTCCTACTGAACACAGCCCCGCCACCAACGCTCCCTCCAGCATATAGGAGGACAAGCGGGTATCCTTGCCGATCAAAACGGTCGGGTGCTTTTCACTGCCGCCGTCTGTCAGCACCATTGCGGCAGCACGACCGATATTCATCGCCAATTCAGCGGTCAGTTCTGTATTGGCAACGCCTCTGGCTCCATCAGTACCGAATAATCTTCCCATGACCCTCTCTCCTTTTCTCTGATAGTATCCTATCAATGTACCGCACAGCCGTTTTCGGTTATGCGGTCAATGATCTGCCGCATGGACAGACGCACATAAAAAAGCCGTTCCTGCCGCATTATCCGCGGAAAAGACCGGTTCGGCAAAATAGACTGTCCGTCCAGCGGACAGTCGGCTCCGCATCAGTCGGTTAGACATCACACCGCCTGCAAACAGAATGGGCAGATCGCCATACGTTTGCAGCAGTTCATGGCACATTCCCGACAGCGTCTTTTCCACATAAGCAAAACACAAAGCAGCGGTTTCTTCCTTACTGCTGCCGCTTTCGTAAGCGTGACGGCAGACATTTTCAATGCCGGACAAACAACAGTCCGCTCCTTTGAGGGTTGCCTTGGCTTTCGGCCAAGGCACCGTCGCCGCCAGTTCCTCCAATGCTTTCCCGCAGGGAAAATCCAATCCGAGCATGACGCCGACACGGTCGATCAACTGTCCCGCATTCAAGTCTAACGTATGGGCGGCCAACTCTACGGTAAACAGCTTTTCCTGATCCGGAATGACCAACACGGCTTCTGTTGTGCCGCCGGACACATGGAACGCCAGAAAGCGGCGTTCCAACAGATCGGTATGACCGGAAGAATAGACAGCGGCGGCAATATGCCCGCTTTGGTGCGAAAACTGGTACAGCGGAAGCCGCTGTACTGCTGCGATGGCTCTGGCAGCAGAAAGTCCCACCGTGAAGCACGGCATATACGACCCTTCCGCGTCACGAGGACGGGACGAAACACCTACCGCCGTCAATGTACCGTGGAAATCGCCCAGCAGATCCTCCAATATCACCGGCAGCTGCTGCACATGATGAAAAACCGCATCGCTCTGACGCAGCCCGCAAGTGCCGCTTTTGACCGGCAGCAGCTTCTTTCGCTGTATCATCGTGCCGTCTGTGTCATACAACGCCGCCGAAGTCGTATAGTTGCTGGTATCAATGCCCAGAAACACCGCCATTTCACTCACCGCTTTTCTTCGACTGTTCAGCAATCGCTCCCAGTACCCCGTTGACAAACGATGCTTCCTTTTCGGTCGCATAGCACTTTGCCAGCTCGACCGCTTCATTGATTGCCACACTCACGGGAACACTCTCCACATAGTGCATCTCATAAACGGCAATCCGCAGGATGGTCAGCGACATTTTGGCGATACGGCTGAGCTTCCAGCCTTTGAGATTGGATTCGATCAACGCGTCAATCGCTTCCCGATGTTCTTCGATACCGTTGACGATCTGGCGGGCATAGTCACTGATCTCTGTATCCCGTGCCTGTACGGCATCTTCAAACAGTTCTTCGAGGCTGTCATCCCGAAACAAACGTTCAAACACAAAAGTCAATGCCTGCTGACGTTCCTCTCGTCTGGTGAGAGGTTTTTTTTCTTGATTCTGTGAGGGTTCCATCCGGTGACCTCCGTTCTTACTTCAGTATTGCCTTGTGGAATACCTTCTTACCCTTCTTGATGACCACATATCCCTTGGCAAAGGCATTTTGGGCGATAACGGCATTGACATCCGTGATCTTCTCGTCATCAATGGAAATACCGCCCTGCTGGATCAAACGTCTGGCTTCTGCTTTGGACGGTACCAGTTTAGCCGCCAGCAACAGGTCGATCAGCCCGATGCCCGCATCGGAAACACTGTCTGCCTCCAGTTCGGTAGAAGGCATATTGTTCGTGTCAGATTTGGCGGAGAATAAGGCTCTGGCTCCTTCAAGAGCTTTTTGGGCTTCTTCTTCCCCATGTACGAGGGCTGTCAGCTCATACGCCAGCAATTCTTTCGCTTGATTCAGTTCGCTGCCTTCCAGCTTTTCCAGTTCTCTGATCTTTTCCATCGGCACGAAGGTCAACATCTTCAGGCACTTGATTACATCACCGTCTGCCACATTCCGCCAATACTGGAAGAAATCGAAAGGACTGGTCTTCTCGGCATCCAGCCACACCGCACCTTTTTCCGTTTTTCCCATCTTCTTGCCTTCGGAATTAAGCAGCAGATTGATCGTCATCGCATAAGCGTCCTTGCCCAGCTTGCGGCGGATTAGTTCCGTGCCGCCCAGCATATTGCTCCACTGGTCGTCACCGCCAAACTGGAGATTACAGCCATAACGCTGATACAGCGAAAAGAAGTCATAGCTCTGCATGATCATGTAGTTGAACTCCAAGAAGCTCAAACCTCTTTCGAGACGCTGTTTGTAACATTCCGCCGTCAGCATACGATTGACACTGAAACAGGCTCCCACTTCCCGCAGCAGCTCCACATAGTTCAGCTGCAGCAGCCAGTCAGCGTTATTGACCATCAAGGCCTTGCCTTCGGAGAAGTCGATAAAGCGGCTCATTTGCTTTTTGAAACACTCGATATTGTGGTCGATGTCTTCCTTGGTGAGCATCTTCCGCATATCGGTCTTGCCGCTGGGATCACCGATCATACCCGTGCCGCCGCCCAACAAGGCGATCGGACGGTTGCCGGCCATTTGCAGACGCTTCATCAGGCACAAAGCCATAAAATGCCCAACGTGCAGACTGTCTGCTGTGGGGTCAAAACCGATATAGAAGGTCGCTTTGCCGCTGTTGATCAGTTCTTTGATCTCCTCTTCATCCGTCATCTGTGCGATGAGTCCTCTTTCCTGCAGTTCCTCGAATACTCCCATAATGTACTTCCTTTCCGCAGGCATAGCCTGCTTTCGTGTTGTTATGGGGGACAAAAACGCCCCCTGTTAAAACAGAGGGCGATAAATTACCGCGGTACCACCTCAATTTACCGCTGCCTCTCGGCAACAGCCTTTACGGGTCGCCAACACGACCTCGCACGATAACGTGTGCTAAACGGTCAGACCTACTTGCAGCTTTCTCAGCCTGACAGCTCAAAGATGTATTTCATCCGGCACTGACGGATATTTTCACCACCCATATCCTCTCTGCAGACAGCCCTCCGGACTACTTCTTCTTTTCATAGCCGATATACACTAGTATATACAGTTTTCCCCGATTTGTCAATGACTTTTTTGCGGCATACCGCCGCTGCCGCATAGATGCCTGACCGGTTCGTGACGAATTGCTTTGGCTTGTCCTGTGGTTCATCCCATGATTGTTCACAAAAGCGTAAAGCAAACCGTGCTGCGTTGACAACACGCCTATTCAAAGTGCCTGAAAATAACGGTCGATGACCGGTTTTTGCAGAGATTCACCGATCACCAACAGAATATTCTGTCCCTGTTCAGCAGGTTCAAGGGTGACAGCATACGAATCTGCGTTGCAGGCGATCCATGTGTCCTGTTCACGGATGTAACCCTTGATACGGCACACATGACCACAGGCGGCGTCCGTCAGCAAGGCTTCCGCTAAAGCACGAAGCTGCTGTGACGTCAGGGTTTGGTTCATATAGTACAGTGAACCGTAGGACGAATGTCCTTGGTACCGCTTGATGAAATCCGCCTGCCGGAAACCGCTGTTTGCGATAGAGGCAAAGTCGGCATCAGTCAGTTCTGTCCACGGTCGTGTGATGACGGGACAGGTCAGCGGCCGTCCGCAAAACGTCTCTGTGACGGTGCGGAGATAAGCTTCCGCAGCCGCTGTGCGTTCTGGTGGTACCAGTTGTGTCTTACTCAACAAAATCGTGCCTGCCTGTGATGCTTGAGACGCCAGCCAGTACACGGATTCCTCCGACAATTCTTCCGACAATCCGGCTTCTGCGATGGTAAGAACCGCACCAATACGGTACCAGTCATCCAGCGGTGCTTCCCGCAAGGTATCGAAAAACTCGTCCGTATCAAAGAGACCGGACGGTTCTACGAGCACTCGGTCATAGCCGCTCATCCCCATAGCGATCAGTTTCGTTTTGAAACGCCGCCGGTGACAATCAGCATCACAGGCTCCGGCAACGGTTTCAATGTCGCAGTAATCCCCCTGCAGTTCCTGCAGGAGCATCCGGTCGACATTGACCGCTCCATAGTCGTTCACGAGGAGACCAATATGCTGTCCCTGCCGTAAAAAATAGTCAGCGTACCGCTTGAGAAAAGTCGTCTTTCCGCTGCCAAGAAAGCCGGTAATGAGGTCGATGGTAATCATGGAGGTGCTCTCCCTTCCTGATGTTAGCTGAATTCAGTATAACACGTTCCTGCTCGGGACACAAGTCCCCCTTCATCCATGAGATGTTTTGCCCAACAAACCAAAAACGCTTCGGCCGCACCAAAACAGGCGTGACCGAAGCGTCAGGTGTCAAAAACAAGCATCGCCCAGCGGCAGAAGCCCCGCTGGGCGATGCAAAAAGTCACAGATCAGTAAAGAATACCGTAATGTGTCAGGCAAAACGGGGATACACCCCTATCAGCGGCGGTCACCACGGCGGAAGCCATTATTTCTGGGACCGGAAGGACGGCGGGGTGCCACATCGTTTTCAGGCGTAAGACCTTCTACCTCGATAAGAGCCTCACGGCGGGAAAGGTTCAGACGGCCCTTCTCATCAATATCCAACACCTTGACGATGATAACATCATCCACATTGACAACGTCCGTTACCTTCTCGGTACGCTTGACGTCCAACTGGGAGATATGGCAGAGTCCCTCTTTGCCGGGAGCGATTTCAACAAATGCACCGCCATCAGACGGGTGACTTTTCCCTTATAAATAGCACCGGGCTCGGGGTCTTTCACGATCGTATCAACAATGGTCATTGCACGCTTGCAGTTCTCCATGTCGATGCCGGTGACGTATACATGACCGTCCTCTTCAATGTCGATCTTGACATCGCACTCGGCACAGATCTTCTGGATGACCTTGCCGCCGCTGCCGATGACTTCACGAATCTTATCCACCGGAATGACTGTGGAAAGCATCTTGGGAGCATACTGGGACAGTTCCTTTCTGGGTTCCGGAATCGCCTTAAGCATGACCTCATCCAAAATGTAGTTACGAGCCTCATGGGTCTTATAGAGGGCTTCCTTGACCATTTCGGGCGTCAGTCCGCTGATTTTCAAGTCCATCTGGATGGCGGTGATGCCCTCCTTTGTACCGGCTACCTTGAAGTCCATGTCGCCGAAGAAGTCTTCCAATCCCTGAATGTCGACCATCGTCATCCAGCGGTCGCCTTCAGTGATCAGACCGCAGGAAATACCGGCAACCGGTGCCTTGATCGGCACACCGGCATCCATCAGAGACAAGGTCGAACCACAGATCGAACCTTGTGAGGTCGAACCGTTGGAGGACAAGATCTCTGACACCAGACGGATCGTATACGGGAACTCTTCCGCGGATGGAATGACCGGTACCAAAGCACGTTCTGCCAAAGCACCATGACCGATCTCACGTCGGCCGGGACCTCTGGAGGGTTTTGTTTCACCGACCGAATAGGACGGGAAGTTGTAGTGGTGGATATAACGCTTGGAAGTCTGATCGTCAATGCCATCCAAAGTCTGCTGATCGCTGATAGAACCGAGGGTGGTGATCGTCAGAACCTGTGTCTGCCCTCTGGTGAACAGACCGGAACCATGTACACGGGGCAGGATACCGACTTCGGAAGCCAGCGGACGCATCTGGTTCATCGCTCTGCCATCCACACGCTTCTGTTCATCCAGCAGCCAACGGCGAACAACATATTTCTGGGTCTTGTACAGGCAGTCCTCGATCTTTTCAGACTGATCCGGATAGCATTCATCAAACTTGGCATGAACAGCTTCATAGATGGGCTTGAGGCGTTCGTCACGCACTTTTTTGTCATCCGTATCGAGAGCGACACGAATGTCATCAATGGCAAAAGCTTTGATAGCTTCATACATTTCCGGCTCCGGCTCGTTGCTGGGATAAGAGAATTTCTCACGGCCGATCTCTGCCTGAATGCCCTTAATGAACTCGATGATCGCCTGATTGGCTTCATGACCGGCCATAATACCGTTATACATCACGTCATCTGGGATGATATTGGCACCGGCTTCGATCATAGCGATGCGGCTGTCGGTCGAGGCAACTGTGACAGCCATCTGGCTGACCTCACGCTGTGCCTTGGTGGGGTTGATAACAAATGCTCCATCGACCAGACCGACAGAAACGGCCGAAATAGGACCATTCCACGGCACATCGGAAATACTCAAAGCAATAGAAGTACCGACCATCGCAGCGATTTCCGGCAGACAGTCCGGGTCATACGCCATAACAGTACAAACGATGGATACATCGTTACGCATATCCTTCGGGAACAGCGGACGAATCGGACGATCGATCACACGGGAAACGAGGATCGCCTTCTCGGAAGGTCTTCCCTCTCTTTTGCCAAAGCCGCCGGGGATACGGCCCATAGCATACTGCTTTTCTTCAAAGTCCACCGACAGCGGGAAAAAATCCACACCCTCTCTGGGTTTGGCAGCAGCGGTCACAGCAACGTGCACCACTGTTTCGCCATAGCGTACCAGGCAGGCACCGTTGGCCAGCTGGGTCATCTTACCGGTCTCGATCACCAGCGGTCTGCCGGCGAAATCGGTCTTGAACACTCTGTAGTTCTCAAACATTTGATTACCTCCGTTTTGATATAGTAATAGCAGGGTACTGCGGCAACCAACGGATTTAGCAATTAAACCAGAAAACAGCGGGCTGTTTTCTCGTTTCACTGCTAAAATCCGGCATTGCCTTTGGTGGGTGTGCGGACGGAAACAAGGGCAGCCTGCTCGGAAAAACAGACTGCCCCGAATCACTGGGATTACTTACGGATACCGAGTCTTGCGATGATCGAACGATAACGCTCAATGTCTACCTTTGTCAGGTAGCTGAGCAGACTTCTTCTCTGACCGATCATTTTGAAGAGACCGCGTCTGGAGTGGTGATCCTTCTTGTGGGTCTTGAGGTGCTCGGTCAGGTCGTTGATCCGCTTGGTCAGCAATGCGATCTGTACCTCGGGTGAACCCGTGTCGCCTTCGTGGGTAGCATACTCTTTGATAAGAGCATCCTTTTCTTCTTTCAGCATGGTTTTATCCACCTTTACAAAATATTTGTCGGCTCCGCATTCTCAGTAAGGGGCTGTGGATTCCCCAGTGGGGCTTATCCCTCCAACCGGGAACGGGACATCAACATTCTCGATTATAGCACAGCTTTGTGCGTTTGTAAAGAGCCTTTTTCAGCAAAATATCACGAAACGCAGTCAAATCCGTTTGAAACTCTTCTCGATCTCCGATCGGGTCAGAAAATAGTAGATGGGGCGTCCATGCGGACAGTACCGTACCGTAGGATGCTGCTCCAACTCTTTCACCAAGGCAATCAGTTCTTCCGGTCGGTTGCGGTCACCCGCCTTAATGGCCGAACGACAGGCGGTGTTGGCATAGATCCACTCCATCTTCTCGGACAGCAGCACACGCTTGTGATGGGTCAGGTATTGGGCAACTTCCAAAAACGTTTCTGTCACGTCCAATTTTTCCAACATCAGCGGGACACCTCGCAGCAGTACCGTGCCGACACCAAAGTCTTCTACCTCAAACCCCGCCTGTGCTAACAAGCTTTGATGCTCGATGACCGTCGCGTATTCGTTCTTGTCCAATGTCAGACGGATAGGTTCCAACAAAAGCTGCGGTTCCGTATCGTGAGCGGTCTGCTTGAGCCGTTCGTAGATCAGACGCTCGTGAGCGGCGTGTTTGTCAATGAGCATCAGTCGGTCGCTGTCATACTGCACGATGAGATATGTCAGGAAGGCTTCGCCGATGTACTGCAGGGCATGACCTTCCTGTGGCTTGGCAGACATCGTGCCGTCATCTTCTAAAGCAGCCAAGGCAGGAAATGCTTGTGTCACGTCCGGTTCTCTATCCGAGAATTCAACAGGCGGTGAAGGAACCGGCACCGCATCAAGTGTGGTCGGTGCCGATAAGGCAGCAGGTGCATCCGTGGACACGGAAGCAGAGGAAGCAGCAGGGGGCACTGATCTCGATGGATCAGTCGTTTCTGCTGCCAAACCCGTTTCTGTCAGCGGCGGAACTGTTGCGGGAACGGCAGATACGGATACCGCCGTGTGTTCTGCCGCTTGCTGGCGGCGATATTCCGCCAGATTGATGGGACGAATGGTGACAGGTGTGTGCATCTCAAAAGAATGTGCCAGAGCGGCACTGTCCTGTACGGATACGGATGCCTTGTAATCCGCTGCGGTCGGCATGAAAACCGGCGGTTCCTCTGTCGATGGTACCGTCCGTGCAGCAGAAGCGAAATCCAGCTGCTCGCCTTTGTCAGCCGTTTTGCCGAGGGTACGGGGATCGGTAGGGGTGTCGGTCAGCGGCACTTCCTGACGGTCACGCGTATCATAGGACGACAAAGCTGTGCGGACACTATGATAAACACTGTCATAGACCGGACGTTCATTCGTGAAGCGAATCTCCAGCTTGGCCGGATGCACATTGACATCCAGTGTTGAACAGTCCATCTGCAGGTTAAGTACACAGGCCGGATACTTGCCCACCATGATAAATCCCTTGTAGGCCTGTTCGACCGCCGCCATCCCTGTTTTGGTGCGTACATACCTCCCGTTGACGAAAAACAACTGCATCGCACGGCTGGCACGGTTGGCACTGGTCGGTTTGCTGACATAGCCGTTCACGGTGATCCCTTGATACTGATAGGAAACGGGCAGCAGCCCTTCATAGAACTGCTTGCCGAAAACCTGATAGGTCGTGGTTGCCAAATCTCCCTTGCCGGAAGTTTTCATCGTCTGACGGCCATCCCGTATGAACGTGAAGGCAATCTCCGGATGGGATAGTGCCATCCTATCCATCAGAGAGGCAATGGAAGCGGACTCGGTGGCGTCCTTTTTCAGAAACTTCATACGGGCCGGTACGTTGAAAAACAGTTCCCGCACAACAAAAGTCGTACCCTGCGGACAATCCGCCGGCAAAAAGGCGGTCTCCTCTCCTCCTTCCAGACGGTAAATGGTACCGGTCGGTTCGTCCCGATGACGGGTCATCAGTTCCACCTTGGACACGGCACAAATAGAGGCCAACGCTTCTCCACGGAAACCCAGTGTTGTGATACTGTCCAGATCATCCGGCACAGCGATCTTGCTGGTAGCATGACGCAAAAAGGCGTTGCGGACATCTTCCTGCTGAAAGCCGATGCCGTCATCGGTCACCCGCATAAAAGTGACACCGCCGTTTTTGATTTCCACCGTCACACATCTGGCACCGGCATCAATGGCGTTTTCCACCAGTTCTTTGATGACCGATGCGGGACGTTCGATGACTTCACCAGCTGCGATCAGTTCCGCCACCTGTTTGGGCAGGACATTGATCACCGACATACACTTCCCTCCTTTACTTGAGCAGCTTGATGAGTTCAAACAGAATGTTCATGGACTCCATCGGGGTCAGTTGATTGATGTCGAGGGAACGGAGACGCTTCTCGATGGGACTTTCTTCCCGCAGGAGGGTCATTTGTGGTTCCTCTTCCTTTGGTTTGACAGACCGCCGCCGGGGTTTTTTCATCAGGTTCGTACTCTCCAGTTCGTTCAGGATCGCCTTGGCTCGTTCAATCACATCTTCCGGCAGACCAGCTAATTTCGCCACTTCAACACCATAGCTTTCATCGGCTGGCCCTGCGATAATACGCCGCAGGAAGGTCAGATCATCCCCATGCTTGACAGCGGCAATATTATAGTTGCGAACGCCTTTGACCGTGTTTTCCAGCACAGTCAGTTCGTGATAGTGAGTCGCAAAGAGTGTTTTGGCTCCCAGCCTTTTTTTATCCGCCACATACTCCAATACTGCCCGTGCGATGCTCATACCGTCAAAGGTAGAAGTGCCTCGCCCGATCTCATCGAGGATCAGCAGGCTGTTAGGTGTGGCGTTTTGGAGGATATAGGCGACTTCGTTCATTTCCACCATAAAAGTGGACTGACCGGTGGACAGGTCATCAGAGGCTCCGATACGCGTGAAAACGCTGTCTACAATGGAGATGGATGCTTTTTTCGCCGGTACATACGAGCCGATCTGTGCCATCAGGACGATCAGGGCAACCTGACGCATATACGTCGATTTACCCGCCATATTCGGACCGGTGATAATAGCGACATTGTTCTCCCCCTGATCCAAATGTGCATCGTTGGATACAAAGGCACCGTAATCTATCAGCCGCTCCACAACGGGATGACGGCTGTCTTCCAAATGGATACAGCCATCGTCCGTGATGACCGGACAGACATAGTTGTTATCAAAGGCCACCTGTGCCAAAGAAGCAAGCACATCCACATCCGCTACGGCATTGGCGGTGCGACTGATCCGCTCCATGGACTCGGATACTTTACTGCGGAGCTGCTCCAGCAGGGCATATTCCAGCGAATTGCTGCGGTCTTTGGCACCGAGGATCTTCTGCTCCAGTTCTTTCAGTTCTTGTGTGATAAAGCGTTCACCGCCGACCAGCGTCTGCTTGCGGATATAATCCTCCGGCACCTGACTTTTGTAGCTGTTAGATACCTCGATATAGTACCCAAAGACACGGTTATAGCCGATCTTCAGCTTCGGGATACCGGTACGTTCCCGTTCACGGGTCTCGATGCCCGTCAGAACGGAAGACCCATTGTTCATCACATACCGCAGGTCATCCAGTTCTTTATGGTAGCCATTCTTGAACATTCCGCCTTCCCGTACCGAAAAGGGCGGGTCTTCCACCAGTGCTTCGTCAATCATCTGACACACATCGGTCAGCATATCAATGTCTTCGTACAACTGGTGCAGGAGACCGCTTTCAGCCTGAACGATACTGCTTTTAACAGCGGGCAGCAGCTTCAGAGCCGCACACGCCGAACGCAGTTCGCGGGCATTGGCGGTGCCACCGACAATACGGGTGATGGAACGCTGTAGATCAGTAAAATCCCGCAGGGCTTCTCGTACTTCGCCACGCATCATCACGTTATCATACAGTTCGGTGACCGCATTCTGACGCCGGAGAATGGCCGCCATATTCACCAGCGGCTTTTCGATCCAGCTTGTCAGACGGCGTTTACCCATCGAGGTACGGGTCTTGTCCAGTACCGCCAACAGACACGCCTGTTTATTCTGCGTATTCAGCGGAGCCGTCAGTTCCAGATTCCGGCGGGTATGGTAGTCCAGACGAACAAACTGTTCTTCCCGATAGAAGTCCAGCTTGTTGATGCGTTCCAGTCCATTCTTTTGGGTATGGTGCAAATAGGTCAGCAACGCCCCCACCGCCGAAACGGTTTGGGGCTGTATCTGCTCGGATAATTGCGTGAGGTCGGTTTTGTGAAACTGCTGCAGCACGATCTCCTTACAATCTGCGAAGGCAAAGTCTTCATCGTCCTGCATCGACACACACGCATTCAGATGGGTACGAATGAAGAGAGCCAGAGACGTAAAACCGACCGTATCGCCGCCAATGAGGATTTCTACCGGCTTGAAGCGGATCAGCTCGTTTTCGATCTCATTGACCTGCGATTCTCCGGACAGGATAGTCGCATATAATTCGCCGGTGGAAATATCGCAGAACGCCATGCCGGTGGCACCGTCCTGTGTGAAGATCGTGCAGATAAAGTTGTTGCTGCTGTCGTTCAGCATAGTGGATTCCGTGACCGTACCGGGGGTAACAACACGGATGATCTCCCGTTTGACAAGCCCTTTGGCTTTCGCAGGGTCTTCTGTCTGTTCACAGATACCCACTTTGTATCCCTTGGCAATCAGACGGGCAATATACGTTTCGGCAGCATGAAACGGCACTCCACACATCGGAGCCCGCTCCGGCAGACCACATTCTTTGCCCGTCAGGGTCAGATCCAACTCTTTCGATACGAGCTTGGCATCGTCAAAAAACATTTCGTAAAAATCACCGACCCGAAACAGCACGATCGTATCTTTGTTCTGTTCTTTCACGCTGATATATTGCTGCATCAGTGGTGACAAACCTGACGCCATGGTGATCCCCTCCCTATCGTGGTGCTGCATTCCATCAGCCGCAGCCGCCGCAAGTGGCACAACTGCCGGAACATGAGGCGGAATAATCTGCCGTTTCGGGGTCTTCACCGGAAAACGACTTCTGAATGATCGCACTGATGCGGTTCATCAGCACATCATAATTCTCTTTGGCTTCATTGTAGCAGATCATGCTTTGATTGGACATGATCTCACCATAGGCACGCCGCATTTCACGGCTGAGCTGCTGTATTTTGGCGGTGTTCTTCTCGGCATCGTCCTTTTCGCCTTCTTCACTGAGGGCGGTACGCTTTTCATCAAAGACGCTGATGATCCGCTGCAGGTCAGGATCGTTGTCGGCATTCTGCTTGGCGATCTGATACTGGAGGTACACTTCCTCCTGCTGTATTTTCTTGCCTAACGCACGGGTCAGTTCGATAACGTCCATCGCTTCAACGGTCTTGTCTTCCATAATGATCTCTCCTGTTCTGTCTGTTGACGTATGTTAGCCGGTGGCTTGTGTCTCCATAGGACACAAACAACCGCCGTATCGGTCACTTGATTACATTCCATCGGGCAATAAGGTGCCCCGAAGGATAAAGTTGCGGGCTTCGGTGATTTCGGCGGTACGGAAGGTACCGATGGCGGATACATTGCCCGGCACTTCTACCACCACACCGCCTTGGGTACGGGCATTCAGCTTGCCTTCGGCCGCTTGTTCTTCTACCAACACTTTCAGGCGGCGGCCGATCATGGCGGCGGTACGTTTCGCTGAA
>CACZZU010000078.1 GCA_902785765.1 uncultured Ruminococcus sp. | reverse complement strand
CAGCATTTGATTCAGTTTCCTGCCTTTGACGGACAGCAGCACATTCGTGACGATCATCACGACCGCCACGACACCACAGAGGATCATGCCGCCGTAAAACAGCAGTGCACCCATTGTCATTTCCTTCACTCCTCCTGTTCACAAACGGTTTTTGTCCTTGAGTTCCTGATAGTACGTCTCCATCAGCGACAGATACGGGCTGACAGTTCCGTTCGTCCGGTCAACCTGACTCAACCGCTCGGCACGATCGTAATACGCCTGAAAACGGCTGTAATCCTGCTTGGCAGCCGTATGGCGGGCTTCCTTGTAGATCTCCAAAATTGCCAAACGGGCATACACCTCGGCATCCTGCGGATAGTCTGCCTGCATCTCATTCAGCAATTGCTGGGCGTGTTCGATATCCTCCAAATACTGATACGCCGTCACGAGGTTGAACTTCGTTTTCTTGGTCGGTACCGTACCCTTGGAAGCGGTCATATAGGCTTCTACTGCCAGCTGGGCATAGTGCTTTTGCTGTGCGGGGTCGTCAGTCGTATCCGCCAGCTTCAGGTAAAGTTCACCGCACAGCAGATAAGCTGAACGGGTGTGGATGGCATCCAGCTGAGGTATCGCTTCTGAAAGAAGATCAAGGGCTTCTTCATCGTGTCCCTGATCCCGTTCGGCACGAACCAGACACAGCCATGCCCGCTGTTTCATCGTACTGTCTGCGGTATTCTGCACCACCTTTTGAAAGCTGTCCGCAGCAGACGCGTAATTGCCTTGTGACGAGGCGATCTCGCCCTGCACAAAATCCAGTCCGGCATCGGTCAGTCCTCGTGCCTGTGCCTGCTGTAACATCTCTGTGGCACGATCGATAGCACCGCTCCGTGCGAGAGCGATGGCATTGTCACGGTAATAATCGGCGGTTCCCTGTCCTTCACTCACCGCCATGTCATAATATGTTGTCGCCTGTGCGTAATCTTCCTGTTCAAAGCAGGCATTCGCCATCAGATAGTAATATTCCGCTGACTGCTGGCTGGCAGCACCGTGTTGAGTGAAGTTTCGTCTCTGCTCACGTTTAACACAGTCGATCACTTGTTCATACGCTCCTTGTGCCGTGTACAGCCGCAGCAGACCAAGATAAGCTTCGATACGGTTCTCATTTTGGGTAACAGCCACTTCATAGGCGGTCTGTGCCGCCGAATAGTCCTGTGCCTGAAGGAGTTGATCTCCTACGCTGACCTGTTGGAGATAGGCATCATCCGCTTCCCGCCGCATGGTCAGATAGCCGAACACGCTGGTCAGGACAGCCCCCGTCAGCAGCAAAACAAAGATCACGTTCACTACCCATCTGGTACGGCGTTGGCGAATGAATCGCTTGTCCAGTTCACGGATATGCCGCAAGTCGTACAGCAGTTCTTCGGCACTCTGGTATCGCTCCCGTGGGTCATAGCAGGTCATACGGTTGATGATATGCACCAGCGTTTCGTCAAATCCCGGCAGATCATCCGGCAGGGACGGCAATTTATTCTCCGGAAGCTGCGGCGGCCGCTGCCCTGTCATCAGGTGAAACAGCGTCGCTCCCAAACTGTAAATATCCGACCGCTGGTCGAGCGGAGAGGTCATGTCAAACTGATACTGCGGCACAAAGGTCTTGCCCTCTTCGGGGCGGTTCAGCGGCTCCACATTCAGATATTGTTCAGGGGCGGCATAACCTCGGCTGGTAGCACTGATGTTGCTGTTGGGTGTACCGGTCATCGACACGTTGAAGTCGATCAAACACACATTGCCTTCAGGCGTTATCATAATATTGGCGGGCTTGATGTCGCTGTGGATGATCGGCGGCTGCAGCGAATGCAGGTACACTAACGCTTCGGTGAGCTGTTTTGCCCAATAAAGCACCTGCTGCTGGGTGAAGTGATAGCCGCCCTTGATGTACTTGTCCAGCGATTGTCCCGGAACGAAGTCCATCACCGTATAAATGCCGTCCGGCAGGTGCAAAAAGTCATACGCCTGCGGCAGATATTGATGCTTGAGATTTTTGATGATGTCGGCCTCCTTGCGGGAGTCCATGATGTCGATCCACGCATCATTGATACGTTTGACGACCACATATTTCTCCAACCGCAGGTGATACGCTTTGTAGACCGTTCCACCGCCACCGGCACCGATTTTTTCTTCGATACGATAGGTGTCGTTGATGACACTTCCCTTGTCGATCATACTGTATTCCCTCCTGTTGCCACGATTCCACACGATAGCCAAAAGCCCCCAAACCCACTATAAACAGCGGGTCGGGGGCTGACAGCCTTTACGACTCAAAAACGGCGGATACCTGTTTCCTATGTGTCAACGGCAACGCCCAAACAACACGGTCGGTTACACCGACCAACGGATGGTTCAGCCGTTGGCTGCGGGAACATTTCCACCCACGCTCGCCCAATCAAAGACCTCTCCGCACAGCGGCACGAATCGAAACACCGATGTACCGATCGTAAGCTGATCGTCAGCCGATAACGGTACCGTTTCCAGAACGACCGTACCGTTCAGTTCATACAGGGCTCTCGCATAGCCGGGCTGTGCATAGAATGTCTTGCTCTTCGGCACATACACCACGATTGCGTGGGCGTTCAACGCCACCTGCGGGTCATCCGACAGGACAATATCCATCGCTGCCGCACGTCCGATGAAAGTTCTTTCTTCCCGCAGCGGATATGTTTGACCAGCACAAGGTCCCTCAACACCTACCAGCCAGCCAACGGTGGGACGGGTATTTTTCTCATCGTCCGACACCGCCGTCTTCACCACAGGTGCCGCCAATGGCGAAGACTGTTCAGGCTGTACCGGCACGGATGACTGTGTCGGCTGACCGTAGGTAGACGGCTTTGGCTGTGATATAGGCGGCTGTCCATAGACTGTCGGCTGTCCATAAGCAGGCTGTTCGGACAGTGCCATCGGCGGCTGCCCATAAATCGGCGGCGGGGTCGGTTGACCATAGGAAGCCTGTCCGGACGGTGCGATGGGCGGCTGTCCGTAAACCGGCGATGGAACCGGCTGACCGTAGGGAACTTGTTCCGACTGCGGCGGCACAGGGGGCATGACAGCCGGTGCCCCGCAAAACGGGCAGAAGCGGAACTTGTTGAGATCAAAGTAATGACCGCTCGGACATTGTACGGTATTCGGCATACCCATTCTCCTTTATCTTTTATACTTTCTTGAGGCGGAACTGGTTCTCGCCGTTACCAAGTGCAAGGACCGTACCGACCGGGAACTGCGTCTCCTGATCCTTCACCAACTGCCGTCCGTTGACATAGGTGCCGTTCGAGGACATATCAATGACCTTGAAGCTGTCGGTATACGGGTCATACTTCACGGAGCAGTGCTTCCGGCTGATGTCCTTTCTCTCGGAGGAGAGTACAATGTTACAGCTTGCCGCATCACGACCGATAAGGATCTTTTCACCGGGTTTGAGATTGATAACCGTACCGGCATAGTCACCGCTGACACCTTCAATGGCACCGTTCTGGGCAATTGTCGGCTGGTCTTCTTCGGGCTGTCTCTGCTGGATATGCAGCGTAGACGGCTGCGAAGTAAACGGCTGTACCGGCTGCTGTATCGGCATAGGCTGGGATACCGGCGGCTGTGTGACAACAGGCTGCGGCATCGGCGGCTGTGTCACAGGCGGCTGGGGCACCTGCGGAGCAAAGGGCTGATTTGCGTTGACATAACCCATGTTTTGGGGCTGTACCGGTTGGGGAGCCGGCGGAACATTGTTCTGAGGGGCATAGTAACTGTTGGGATCATACGAGTTGGGAGTGCTGACTTTCTTGAAGGCAGACTTGTCGCCCACCGCAATGCAGCAGAAGATAAAGCACAGGAACGAGAAGGATGCCATCAAGATCGGACCGATGCCGATATTGACAGAAACAAAGCCTGCCTGCCCACCAAAAACTTCGTTGCCCTTGGCGAGATAGATAATTGTCCACGCCAGCATAAATCCGGAGCAGAGCAAACCGATGATCGAGAAGATCAGAGCCAATACACGGCCGCCCTTCTTAAAGTTGAGGGCTTTGCCCAGCAGGATGAAAACCGCACTGCCAATCACGCCAAAGAAGGCTGCCGTTGCGGCAATCACTTCGATCAGGTAAAAGATGTAGAATGTTTTGAACGGCTCTTCGGCCTTATCCAGATTGGGAGCGATCTGCTCCGACCACAGTTTCAGAAACTCACTGCCCTGGTTGCCGATGACCGACCACTCAAAGGTATTCTGGCTGTTAGCCGATGAAAGGGGGAGCAGAACCATACACGCTGCAGCGATGGCAAACAGGATGCCGAAGATCATCGACACGATAGCGGCACCGCTCAGCTTCTTTTTGGGGGTTGCTATTCCATTCATAATATCCGCCTCCTAGAGCGTAAAAATTATATTCTGCGGTCAAGTCGCCGCTGTACAGAAACACCTTGCTGCGTTCTCTGGGTGTCTGCCGTATCTGAACGTGTACCGCATCATACCAAGGATCATGCGGCTGCCGGAAGGATCACGCCTTCTCGGTCAGCGGGAAGAACAACAGTTGTACGGTACCGACCGTTAGCCGGTCATACGCCGCCAACACGCGGTCTTCGGTAACCGGATCGCCATTGACAGTCACGGTCAAACCCTCTCCGCACGGCAGTATTCGACAGGCCTTCTCCGCTGCGACATATGCCACCGATACGGCACCCTGCGGAACCGTATCGTTCTCTGCTGCAGATACCGTTAGTTCGGGAACGAACGTCAACACATTCCGGCTGCCTTTCAGTTCAAAACTCTCGCCGTAAGCGTCCCCATTCAGGGCAACCAACCAGCCAACGACAGCATGAGTCTTGTCGGTTTCTGTATGCTCCGGCTGTGCGGCGGCCATCTCTGTGGATGTCACGGCGGGTATCGGCGGTGTCACAGGAGCTGTAGGTTCACTGTCCACTGGCGGCACAACAGGCAGTGTGACGGGAACGGCAGGCTTGATCACGTCATTCGGTGTCGCCGACGGCATAGGAACCGCAGCAGCACTGTCCGCTGGCGGCACAACAACAGATGATGCTGTGGAAATAGTCGGTTCGGTCGTATCGGTCGACGTTGTAACGGGCGTCGGGGGCATAAACGCTGCCATAGGAACGGTCTGTTCCGGCTCGATCTGCGAAGGTGACATGGACGGTGTCACAGGAACGGCCGGTTCCGGCTGCGGTGCAGGACGGTTCATAAACGGCAGCGGCGGCAGCAGCTTGTTATAGGGCAGATCACTCACCGGTGCTTGCGAAGGAGCCGGTATCTCCGATGGCGGTACCGGTGCGGCGGCAGCCGGATCGACCGGTGCCGCTGTGCCCGAAGACCGCTGATAAAACGCCAGCGGGACGGTCACATCGTCATCCTCATCATGGAGCTGCGGCAGAACCGGATTATCGTTGATTGGTGCCCTGCCGTTTTTCATATCTGCCCCTTGGCAGAAGGGACAGGTTGGAAACTTGTCGCTGTCATAGTAATGCTGGTTGTCACATCTCTTGATCATCACCAAACACCCTTTCTATCTCGCAATATTGTCTGCGAGAAGGTACTTCTATTATACCAAAGGCAACACAGTTTGTCAAAAAAAACGTACCGTTTTGTCAAAAATAGGGGGAATAACTTTCATAAGCTTCGGACGAAGTACTTTCCTGTGGCGGCTGCCATACGATTTCCGCCCTGCACTTGTAGTTCCAGCGGCTGTCCCACCCATCAGGAACCGATGTTTTGCCCTCGATATAGATCGTCTGGTCGGCTGTGAACCGCTCAAAGGCGTGGAAATCAACCTGCTCCACACCGGACGGCAGTGTCACGCTTGTCAACGCCTCACATTCATAGAAGGCGTGGGCACCGATGACCGTCACACCATCCGGCACGGTATAAACACCGTCCTGACCGGTCTTGGCCTGCGGGAAACACAGCAAGGTGTGCCCTTCTTTGTCAAACAGCACCCCGTCAATACCCAAAAAAGCCTCGTTGCCGCCTTCTACGCCGATATACCGCAGATAACGACTGCCAGCAAACGCCCAGTTCTGTATCTGCGTTACTGTCATAGGTACAACATACACTCCCCACTTACCGGACGGGTAATGCTCCAAAACGGTACGTTCCTTGTTGTAGAGTATTCCGTCCATGGAGGAATAATAGTTGTTGTCAGGGTCTACCTCAATGCCCGTCAAACGGTCACAGTCGTTGAACGCCCATTCTCCAATACGCACCACACTTCTTGGAAGGTGAATGGTGGTGATGGTATCACAGTCACGGAAGGCATACTGACCGATCTCACTGACGCCTTCTTGAATAAACAACTCGCCGATCTTCTTGTTGTGCCACGGCACATTATTTTTATCCGTATCCGGCAGACGTCCCTCTCCTGCAATCACGGTCACCCCGTTCTCGTAAAGGGTATAGGTTAGGTTATCGCCGCAGGCACCTGTTTCTTTCACGGGCTGACCATTTGTCAGGGCTTCCAGTGTAGTTTGTGCCGCAAGTTCATCCAGTTTAGCCTTGATCTCGCCGGAACGTGTCCGCTCAAATCCCAACTGCAGAATACGAATGGCTTCACTAAAGTTGCCGACTGCATGATAAGCGTCCGACAGCTTGAGATAGGCCTCGGTGTTGTTCGGGTCGATGTCAATTGCCTTATGGAAGGCCACAATTGCCTCGTCAAAGTCCTCGTCCCTCATATACTTCTCACCGAGAGACAGTTGTTCCCGTGCTTCGGTACTAACTGCCTGATGAGATAAGATCAGCACCAATGCCAGCACCATGCCGATCATCACGACTGCGATTACGGCAATAATTGCAAGCCGCTTGCCCCATTTTTTCTTTTTTCCCGCTGTTTTTTCCTGACGAAACGCAAAAGCCTCCGGCGAGACAAATGCCGTATCGGGCTGTTGTCCGTTCGGCTGTAACGGCGGCGTATTGCTGACCACCTGTGCGTTCGACATCACGGGCGGCACATTGTTCACCGGCTGTTCATTCGGCATCATCGGCGATATGTAAGGTGTGCCGCACAGCGGGCACACACCGTATATCTCATCAAACGCATTTCCACAGCGAGAACAGTTCACCATCATTCGACCACTCTCCTTGGCCGCCCAGCGACCTTCTCCTTATGTCAGTGAGGTCAACAAGGCCGTGACCTTGACCTGACAGTTTTCCGCTAACGCCAACAAGTCAGCCGGCGGCATAGCCAATTCACGAACGGGCTTGCCCACCGCTACTTCGCCACAATGGTAGATGGTATCCAGCAATTGATCGGCGGTCAGTCCTTCCTCGGAACAAAAAGCCGCCTTCAGACAGGTCTGCAATTCTTCGGGAAGTGTCAGACTGCCGAAACCACCAACTTCACTCATTGTGCTGCCGCACAGTACCATCAGGAAGACCATCAGAAACGCCCGTATATCAGCCAAAATATCCGTACCGCCCACCGCATCACACAAAAGAGTCGTCTTGTCCGTTTGACGGATCGCGTGCAAACTCACGTTGCCGTGGCAGGCTTTCCGGTCGTGCATGACCTTGAGTGCCACAATTACGGGCAGCAACAGTGCCTTGGCATCGGCATAGCTTTTGACACCGCACTGTGCCAATACCTGTGCCAGCGTCTGGCTCGGTTCATACGCATATACCGCATAGGCACCTGTGCCGTCCGCCTTGAAGGTGTAAACCGTTGGCAGGGACGATACTTCTATCGCCGCCAACTTGCGGCAGGTATCCATGAACCGTTCCCGCCGTTCATATTGTCGGTAAGGAGCTGCGTCTTCGGCGGTTACTTTGTCTGCCGTCAAGAGACGGCGTATCTGTACAGGACGCCCCATCACCGTATCGAAGCCACGGTAAGAGATGCCGTAACGGTCGGCATTGAAGGTTTCCCGTACCACATAGCGGTGAGCAAATACAAACTCCACCGCTTGGTCGCTGTTCTGAAAGCCGCAGTAAGGACAGATGCCCTTCTGCACCGCAGGCAGCTCCTTTTTACAAGACTGACAATACGCCATCGTATCCCCTCCTGTGATCGGCGGAGTGTTGTCCCGCCCTGTCTATCTGTTGGTATGGAAAAATGAGAAGCGGCGTACCGCTTTCCGTTCAGTGTTAGTATCCTCGTAAAATCACTGTCCGTCATCGTGCTCCGCCACACAAGGATCCTTTGTATACGGCAGGATACCCCGAAAACGATAGTTGCCCCTTCACGCACAAAGGAACCTTCCTGCTTCATCATCCTCGCAGCCGACTAATTCCACAGGCGTAAAATCGGGCCGAACTGTCCCGACACTATATCTTTATAGCGATCCAAAATAATAACATCAGAACTTCGGTGTTTATGGCAGAAGTTTTCTATGACGGGTGCAGGGACTGCGTCCCTGCCGAGGGTTACAAGGGGCGAGAAGCCCCTTGGCAGGGTTTGGGACAGCGTCCCAACATTTATTGCACTTATTCAGTTGGATTGCTATAATATCAGGCTAAAAGTCCGGCACCCTGCTTTCAGCAGTTTCAGCTAACTGTCTCAAGCCGGTGAGATGGCAGCCGCCATTTTTTCAAGAGTACCGGAGGAGAACAACCGTCGTGTTATCCTGTGCTTTGGGAGACACACGCAGTGCTGAAGCCGTCAATTCATCGGCGGCTCGTTGAAGGTCAAAGTCGTTATCGGCGATGATCGCCTTGATCTTGTCATCCGAAAGGGACTTATACAGTCCGTCACTGCACAGCAGTACTTTGTCACCTGCCAACAACTGCAGGGGCTTTTCATCGGTATCGATCAGGGACAGTTCGCCCACCCCCAAATAGCTGATAAGAGCTTCGGCCTGTCTTTCTTCGGCATGGTATTGTTCCTTCGTGAGTTTGCCGTTCATCAGCAGTTCGTTCAGCAGCAGGCGGTAGTTGTGCTCCCGTACGATGCAGTGCAGTTCCCCGCCGCGCAGGACATAG
>CACZZU010000077.1 GCA_902785765.1 uncultured Ruminococcus sp. | reverse complement strand
GGAGGTCAAGAAGTACGATACCATCGGTCTGCTCAAAGCAGGCGAAGAGGGTGTTTTTGAGGATGAAGGCGGCTTATACCGCTGGGAGACCGTTTATGACGATTTGGTCACGAATCATCAGGGACAACTCGTTGTAGAGGGACTGCCGTTTGGCGTGTACCGTTTTGTGGAGACAAAAGCACCGGCCGGCTTTGAAGTTGGCAACACGGTGGTCGAGGTCACGGTGGACAAGGGCGGCTCCTATAAGTTTGATTATGAGTACGATCGTTTCGTGCCGGACTTCGGCTATGTTGAGACGCTGACGGTCGAAAATACGCCGGTTGTTGAAAGTTCTGTGCCGCCGCCGGAATCCAGTGAGCCGACTCCGCCGTCTCCGTCCAGCGAGCCTGAACCCAGCAAGCCCAGCCTGCCGAGTGAATCCACCCGTACCGGTGACAATGCCTCGAAGTATATCGTCGTTGGAGTGGTTGTCGGGGTGTCGCTGGTGGCAGTCGTTCTGTTGATCGTCCTCGGTAAGAAGGGCAAGAAGAACCAAGAAGATGATGACGAAAAATAACCACGTCTGAAACGATGCGGATACGGAAACGTATCCGCTTTTTTTGTGAGGAGGAAGACCATGCCGTTGGTGGAAAGAATCATGAGACCGAGTCTGAATGTCTGGACACTGCTGAAATACACGCCGTTTCCTATTATTCTGTACGGCACAGGCAACGGAGCCGATAAAATTTTGGACGAGATGGAGCGGTTGTCTATCAAGATACAGGGCATCATGGCGAGCGATGATTTCGTGAGAGGACAGATCTTTCGGGGCTTTCCGGTACAGCGATTGTCAGAACTGACACAGCGGTATCCGCATCCGCTGATTGTAGTAGCTTTTGGGTCACAGCGTCCCGAAGTCCTGCGACATATTTGTGACTTATCCTACCAATATCAAGTGCTGTGTCCCGATGTACCGGTCTATGGGTCGGAACTCTTCAATGATGTCTTCTTCGACCGGCACGAAAACGACATCCAGCGGGCATTGTCTTGTTGGGCGGATGCGGCATCCCGCAGGGTTTATGAGAACATCATCCGATTCAAACTCAGTGGTGAGCTGCACTATCTGACGGCGGTTTTTTCGGAGAAAGACGAAGTCTTTCGGGAGATACTCCGCCTGCACGACCACGAAAGCTATCTGGATCTGGGTGCCTATCGGGGCGACACGATCGACGAGTTTCTGCACTATACCAACGGACAGTATGAGCGTATCACCGCTCTCGAACCCGACCCGAAAAACTATCGCAAGCTGCGGGAACACACCGCTGCCTTGCGGGCGTGCCAATGTTTCCGAATGGGGGTCTGGAACACCAACACGGACCTTGCCTTTGCGGGAAGCGAAGGACGCGGGTCGTCTTTACAGGGGAACGGTAAACGGCTGGTGCCCGTCACCACGATCGACACGCTGTTTGCCCGCCGTCCCCTGACGTACCTGAAAATTGACGTGGAAGGGGCAGAAGAACAAGCCCTGTCAGGCGGTCAGCACGTTTTGCGGCGGGATAAGCCCCGCCTGAATCTGGCTCTTTACCATCGCAGTGAAGACCTCTTCAAACTCCCGCTTCTTTTGAAGCAGATCAACCCTGACTACCGTCTGTATCTCCGACAGCACCCTCATATCCCTGCTTGGGATCTGAACCTCTATGCGGTGTGAACCGCAGGCGGTGACGACGGAAGCACGACGCCGGCTAAATGGACGGCAAGGGTACTCCTTCACTCTTTGAAACACCGCAGGCTTACAGCGGTGTACTTTTGTATCACTTTCGCAGGAGAAAACACATAAAATGATGGTGGGGAGGAACGTGCATGAACGCTTGTGAATTGACGGCGGCGATCACGGCGGCAGCAAATACCATCGCCTGCCGGTTGGAGGACGGGGAACTGAACCTGTTGGCACTGATCCTGACACAGTTGGGAGATACACTGGCAACCATCGCCGCTCAACGCAGCCGCTGTTAAAGGGAGAAGGATAAACAAAACGGACAGACGCCTATCCGGTAAGGAACAGGCATCTGTCCGTTGTTTTTTTATTGCAGTGGGTGTATCACTTCTTCTTGAAGCCGTCTTTGAGGGACACGCTGCGGTTGAAGATCAGGTGATCGGGTGAACTGTCTTTGTCGGCACAGAAGTAACCCAGCCGCATGAACTGGTAGCGGGAAGCCGCTGTAGCTTGTTCGACAAAACGCTCGGCCTTGCAGTTTATTTGTACCGTCAGGCTGTTAGGGTTGATGTAGTCGAGGAAATTTTTGTCGCCGGTATCGGGTTCCGGATCGGTGAACAGATTATCATACAGGCGGACTTCGGCATCCACATAGTTTTCGGCATCAACCCAGTGAATGGTACCTCTGACCTTGCGGCCGTCCGGTGTATCGCCGCCGCGGGTAGCGGGGTCATATTCGGCATAAACGGCAGTGACATTGCCGTTTTCGTCCTTCTCACAGCCGGTGCATTTGACGATGTAGGCGGATTTGAGACGGACTTCGTTGCCGGGATAGAGACGGTTGTACCCCTTGATTTTCTCCTCGAGGAAATCTTCGGCTTCGATGTAGCACTCACGGCTGAATGTGATGGTACGGGTGCCGTCTTCGGGACGGTTGGGATTGTTTTCAATCTCGAACGTCTCGGACTGTCCTTCAGGATAGTTGGTGATGACCAGCTTGATGGGATGTACGACCACCATGACACGCTGGGCGTTCAGGTTGAGATCTTCCCGCAGACAATGCTCCAAGAAGCTGTACTCGACCACGCTGTTGGTCTTGGAGACGCCGATCTTTTCACAAAAGCTGCGGATAGAAGCAGGGGTATAGCCGCGTCTCCGCAGACCGCAAAGCGTCGGCATACGGGGATCATCCCAACCGGCTACATAACCTTCTTCGACCAACTGGCGGAGTTTCCGCTTGCTCATCACGGTGTTGTTGATACCCAGACGGGCAAATTCGATCTGACGAGGCACGGCCGGTACGGAGGTGTTTTTGATGACCCAATCGTACAGCGGACGGTGATCCTCAAACTCCAGTGTACATAAGGAGTGGGTGATACCTTCCAGAGCGTCTTCCAGCGGATGAGCGAAGTCATACATCGGGTAAATGCACCACTTGTCACCGGTACGGTGATGATGGAGACGATTGATACGGTAGATGACCGGATCACGCATATTAAAGTTACCGCTGGTGAGGTCGATTTTGGCTCGCAGGGTCATTTGACCATCCGCCACTTCGCCGTTTTTCATCTTCTCAAAGAGTGCCAGACTCTCTTCGATGGGACGGTCACGGTAGGGACTTACCGCCGGGTGTGACAGGTCACCCCGATTGGCACGCATCTCTTCCGGCGTCAGTTCACATACATAAGCCAGTCCTTTGCGGATGAGTTCCACGGCGTATGCGTACATCTGATCGAAGTAGTCAGACGCATAGTAGAACCGGTCATCCCAGTGGAAACCCAGCCAGGCGATGTCTTCTTTGATGGCGTCCACATACTCCACGTCTTCCTTCGTGGGATTGGTGTCGTCCATGCGGAGGTTACAGATACCATTGAACCGTTCCGCCATGCCGAAGTCGACACAGATCGCTTTGGCATGACCGATATGCAGATAACCGTTCGGTTCAGGTGGAAAACGGGTGTGGACGGTCTGACCTTCGTACTGACCGCCTTCAGCGATGTCTTCCTTGATGAAGTCGTAAATAAAGTTGCCTGCGGCGGTTTCCGCCGCTTTGATTTCTTCTGCCATTGTCAGTATACTCTCCTTTCACCGCCGTTTTCGGAGCGGTGTGGTTTATCATGGGAATGTGGGGTGCCGCTGACCGCCGGACACGCTGTGCAGGGAGCAGACTTGCTGCACCGTGGGATAAGTTGTTGAGGGGGAAAGGGCTTTTTTCGTGGAAAACGGTCAGGTGGACACACTTGTCATGGCGGCAAAAAGGCGGTCGATCAGCTAAATTTTGCCAGTCCTTTCTTCAAACGGGTCAGTGATTCTTCCCGACCGAGAATATCGAGGATCTCCACCGCTCCGCCGGGTGTCACGGTCATGCCGGAGGCGGCGATCCGCACCGGCCACATAGCGGTACCGTTCTTGACGCCCAATGTGACGGCCAGATTCATCAGGCAGTCATGGATACTGTCGTGGTTCCATTCCGTCAGGGCTTCAAGGGCTTCGATACCCGCCTGCAACAGGGACGGAACATTTTCCAGAGTCGTCTTGCTCTTCTTGTTCACGAACAGAGATACATCGTACTCCGGCTGCTCGGCAAAGAAGGCGATCTTCTCGGGAATGTCTGTCAGCTTGGTGGTACGCTGCTGGAGGATGGATGCCAGCTTGATGTGATCCAGCGGCAAATCACCGAGTGCTTGACGGAAATACGGTTCGCACACGGCGGCAAATTCTTCTACGGTCATGGCCTTGATGTACTCACCGTTGAACCACTCCAGTTTGTCATAGTCGAAGATGGCCGGCGATTTGCTGATGCCGTCAATCGAGAAGTTCTCCACCAGTTCGGGCAGGGTGAACATCTCCCGATTGTCCTTCGGTGCCCAACCCAACAGGGCAATATAGTTAATGATGGCGGCGGGCAGGAAACCACCCTTCATCAGGTCTTCAAAGCTGGTCGCACCATGACGCTTCGCCAGCTTCGAGACGGAGCCGTCATCATTTTTGCCCATGATGAGCGGCAGATGGATATAGGTGGGGATGTCCCAGCCGAAGGCCTCATACAGCAGGTTGTATTTCGGCGTTGAAGACAGGTACTCACTGCCGCGGACAACGTGAGTGATATTCATGGTGTGGTCGTCAATGACGTTGGCGAAGTTATAAGTCGGGTAACCGTCTGCTTTGATGAGGATTTGATCCTGCAGTTCGCTGTTATCCACGCTGATGGTGCCATACACGGCATCTTCAAAGGTCGTGGTGCCCGTCAGGGGCATTTTCTGTCGGATGACATAAGGGACACCGTCACGCAGCTTTTGCTGCACTTCTTCTTGCGGCAGGTCACGGCAATGTCTGTCATAACCGGCACCGGGATCATCGGCGTTTTCCCGCAGCATATCCAGCCGCTCTTTGGTGCAGAAGCAGTAGTAGGCCTGTCCCTGCTCAATCAGCTGCTTGGCGTAGGGAAGGTACATTTCCTTGCGTTCACTCTGCACATAGGGACCGTAATCGCCGCCAATGTCGGGTCCTTCATCGTGTATCAGACCGGCACGCTTCATTGTGCTGTAAATGATGTCCACTGCACCATCGACCTTGCGTTCCTGATCGGTATCCTCGATGCGGAGAATGAATTGACCGCCCATAGATTTGGCGACAAGATATTCATACAAAGCGGTACGCAGGTTGCCGACGTGCATAAAGCCGGTCGGGCTGGGGGCAAATCTGGTTCTGACTGTTTTTGACATGGTGATCCTTCCTTTTTTCGGGGTATCGGGATGGGTTCGCGGGCGAAAGTTTGCTTATCTTTCTATTATACCAAACTTTTCGGAATATTCAACACCCATTGCCGGAATTTTCACCGAAAATGCGGCTGAATGTACCGCAATACGTTCGGGGGACAGCGGCATCGCATCGGCAAAACAGCGGCATTGGGAAGCGGACGGCAGAAAGAACCGTAGGACAGGAGGGAATGGGACACACGCAAAACACAGCGTTGCGGCAGTTCTTTACGGTGTATGGTTGGAGAGGAACGAAAAAATCCCCCGTGGCGGACATACCGCATAACTGGAAGTTGACAAGTCCATGAGAAGGAGACTATAATAGAGAAAAAGGTAGTCTTCGTCACTACCCCCATGCGGAGGATTTTTTATGAACAGGATACAACCACTCATCAGACAGTATGTGACCTCACAAGATCAGAGCATCCTATTATCGGTCATTGAAGAACTGCAGCAGGGCGACAGCCTATGGACGGCATATTCTCCCGTCACGAAGAACCACTATATCGAGTATCACGGCGATGTGCCGACCGCCTTCGTGTTCTCGGAACTGTCTTTTTGTCAGGCGTTTCAGGCATATTTGGCGAGCCGGAAGATCAAGATCAGTCCCATGGAAAGTGACCGATCAGCTCGGTTGTCGATGTTTAGTGACTTTTATCGCAACGGTATTGAGCAGGTGATGGTCGATAACGGTCAGACGTTCGTCACCATCGCCCTCACAGAGATATTGAACCGTCCCGACTTTTCCGCTCTGCCCGAACAACAGCGGCCGGTGATGAATCCGACACTGTTACGCTGTGCCAACCTTTTCTTTCAGAGTCAGGAGACAGACGAGAGCAACCCCCAGATCAGCACGGCCTTCCTGCGGGCACTTTATCACGCCAAGTTCCTGCTGCCGCTGATACTGGACGGTCAGCCCCCACAAGGAATGGCGATTCGCCCCATGACGCTGGGCGGTGCTTCGCTGACGTTAGCTGTCATTCCACGGGCAGAGGGCGGCTGTTACATTCCCGTCTTCACCGATTGGACAGAGTTTACCAAGATCGACCGCAACAAAACCTGTGTCGGCAATGTGGTGACGTTCGGAACCATCGCCGCCCTGTGTGCACAGGGAGAGTGTATCTCCGTGAATCCGCTGGGCTTCAATATGTTGGTGGACAAGGCTGCTGCGGATGGCATCGTCCGTCGCTTCGGACAGCCGCCAGCGGGCACAGGGGTGCCGTCCAAGGACACCGTGGCGGATGTCTCTTCCACTGCGGTAAATGTACCCTCACCGGCAGCAGTGGAAACACCGGTACCATCGGTGTCTGTACCGTCAGAACCGACACAGCCGGAGGAAGAAGCAGCCGTGCCCGCACAGGCAGACGAAACGTCTGCCGCACCGGTTCAAGCGGATCAGCCGGCACAAGGATTTGCGTTCTACGACCTGACGCGTGTGCCTGATCCGATGATCCGCAAGCTGTACGAAGTGTTGACCCGCACAGAAGGTGTACAGGCGGCCTATCTGCGTGGTCTGCGGCAGAATGACCGTCCAAGCTATGTATGTATCGTGGACTTTGATGATACCACCGACCCGTCTGTCTTTCCGCAGCTTGCTCAGGAAGTGGGACCGCTGACGGAGGGGTTGGCGTTCAACTTCGTCAACTACCACAGTGATCTTGGTCGTGAAGCGGCAGGCGATTCCTACCCGTTCTTTACGAACTGACCTCCACAGAAAGACACCAGCATTGTCCGGCTCGTGTACATATATATACGACCTCAGTCGTTTTGGATGTCTTCATCCGAACGGCTGAGTTTTTTTGTGTCACATTCACCGCTTTGGGCGAGCCAATTCAAGAAACTGTTGGCGATAATGAGTTGTTTTGGAGTCAGATTTTTGATGACCATGTTGATGTTTCCTAGGGCATCGTCCTTGTCTGTACCGATGAGAAAAACATCAGGTGTTGTTTCAAGAGCCTTGGACAAACGCATGATCACTTCAATGGAAGGGATGGAGATACCTCTCTCGATGTTTGACAGATATTTGTATCCGATGCCTGCCATTTCCTCGACCTGTGCTTGCTTCAAGCCCAATGAACGCCGTCTGGCGGCGATGCGTTTTCCGATCGTTTTATAGTTAATATCCATAGGAGTTACCTCCGACCTACATTTTTACTTAATCATAGAGGTTTTATGTCTGTGAATAAACATTCTAAAAGTCGGAAAAACGACTTGACAAACGAATTTACTTGTGATAAGATGGAAATACGATTTATAAAACGATTTTACCAAAGAAAGGTCGGATGGTTTATGAAAATTGTGAAGGTGAAACTAATTGGGTTGGTTTGTGCCATTATCGGTGTGGTATTGAGCATCATCGGGTTGTTTGTGACATCTCATTTAGCTGAATCGGCGAAGGGTGCAACGGTGACAAGCTATATCACCAGTACCGGAGAACAGGTTAGTTCCGGAAGATTGGGAGGAAACAACAAGCAATACGAAGTAGCGTCCAATCTGCACACGTTTTTTATCTTTTTGCTGATTGTTTCTATCATTTGTGCCATTGTAATTGCCATTCAGTACTTGAAGGCAAAAAATGCAAAAACATTCGTGGAATTCGGCGAAGTAATTGACAAAAAAACGCTAACTGTCGTCATTCAGTTGAACAACGGTGAACGGAAGGAATATTTTGTTGAAAATGGTATCAACATGATCAAGGGTGACAGGGGAATGATCCATATCAAGAACAACTTTATCATTCAGTTTGAGCCTAACACACCTTAAAACGGCTAAACCAGCTTGATAAAGGTAGGTCATGCTGACGGTAAGCTGGAAGAAGCAAAACAACAATACGAATCAAAACCTGATTCCAAATAAACAGACAGTAACTGACGCATAAACAACAAAGCCGCAACCCTGCAGATCGTAACGGTCTTGCAGGGCTGCGGTGTTTTTTGTTTTTGGGGCTTCAAGCCCCATTTTCGGCGGGAGGTGGTTTGCTTGCCTGACTTGAAAAAGCACACCTGTTGCTTTACCG
>CACZZU010000076.1 GCA_902785765.1 uncultured Ruminococcus sp. | reverse complement strand
GGAATAGGGATTCGAACCCCAACAAACAGAGTCAGAGTCTGTCGTGCTACCGTTACACAATTCCGCAATATTCTGTTCCCGTCCCGAGATGTTGTTCCCGTCCCTCGGAACGATATTTATTATACTATGTGTTCTCAGAAATGTCAAGCACTTTTTTTGAATTTTTCAAAAAAATTCAAAAAACATCTGCTGTCTTCTCTCCCCCTTCTTCCAACAGTCCCTTGCAGCAATAGGAACCTTCATGGACAAACCTGTTATGTTTCTTGTCAGCAAACACTGTTTGGTAATTTTTCTCCAAAAGACAGCGTGGTGTGGAGAAATTTTCCGAAAGATCAGCAAAAGGCTTGACAATTCTGGGATAGTGTGTTATCTTGTATGTATATAAAGTCATCCACTCAAGTGCATAAGTAGTCTAATATTACCAAAGGAGGTCCTCTGCCATGAAAGACTCTACCATCAAATATAAGATTTTCGCTTTCTTATTCGCCACCGCCGCAGCCTTTTCTATCAGCTTGATGGCGATGGTATTGCAAGGTACTACCTTTGGCTTTTGATACCACGGCGTACACCTCATGACCAATATGGCACATAGCAAAACGGAAGGATTTCTCACTGTTCAAAAAGTGTCCGCGTCTACACAGACACTTTCGCGGTACTCGCAACGACTGCATGGGTATCCTTCTGTCACTCTGTCGTTTTCAACCACAGTCACTGTCTGCGGTAGTGTATTGTGTCAACACTCCTCTCGGTACAGCAACAAATCAACAACAGCAGGGCTGCCATACCACTCAACGTGTGGCAGCCCTGCTGTTGTTGAAAAGATTCGCCTGCCATGCAGCGGTATTCGATAGAACAACAAATTGGTGCCCGTTCACAAGGTTGCCGTAACGCCCACGGAAAGCAATAGCAGCATGGATTGCAGAGATAACCGAAGGAAGTGCCTTTTCGGTACAGGTACCGCTCATCAGATACCGTCTAATCAGGACAGCACGCTTGTCGAATGTTTTCAGCAGCAGGATACCATGCCAGCAGGAATGACCGCTGCCGATAAAGAGGAAATACCCCTTCGGAGAGCAGATAGAACTCCTATGAGATCGTCTCACGCACACAGAGTGCTTTCTTCTGCCGTGCCCGTCCGTTATCTGTCATCTTTTCAGAGCGTTCTCGGCGAACATGGCCCTTCTGCTCCGGCTTTTCGACAGCGGTGTCATTGTGTTCCACCGAAGGCACAAAGTGTCACAGAGAAACTTTTCATTGACAGGAGACGTTTTCCATAGTACCATCATAACGATGTACTGCGTGCAGATCAAGGCAAGCGGTGTGAGCAGCGGCTTATACTTCCTCGTCATCAGGTTTGAAACCGCATACAGCGGGAAACACCGTTGATTCTTGAGCCGTAAGGTTTTCTGCTGCTTACCTGTTTCTATCACCCTGCACAAATGATGTCGCATACAATGTGCAAAAGAGTGCGGTAAGTGCGTCAAGAATCAGTGGAACCAAAATGGGCAGGTCGTTACCGTAGGGCAAAACACCTCCATGACTAAAGAAAAAGCAACCGCGAAGGCAGCTCAAGGAGGTGCCTTCGCGGTGCATCAAACCCAACCGAACAAGCAGGAAAGGATACGCCATCTGCAACCAACCGCATTTTTTTGCGACTATAAAGATAGAGGACGCAAAAGGAGGTGTCACCGATGGAAGATACGGACATTATTGAACGCTATTGGAAGCGGGACGAAACCGCTCTGACCGCCACTTCCGAAAAATACGGCGGCTACTGCTACACCATCGCCTTTCAGGTCTTGAACGAACCCAGCGACACCGAAGAGACTGTCAACGATACCTACTGGGAACTGTGGAACAGTATCCCACCGCACCGTCCTCAATGGCTGCGTGCCTTCATCGGCAAAATCACCCGACGTTTGGCCATCAGCCGTCTGCGTCATAAAAATGCCGCCAAACGCGGCGGCGGGGAATATGCCTTGACACTGGACGAACTGTCGGAATGTATTCCCGACCACAGAGATCCGGCGACAGCCATCGAAAGCCAACAGATCACGGCAGCCGTCAACCGTTTTTTGCATGGATTGCCCACCACGGAACGCAGTGTGTTTGTCTGCCGCTACTGGTACATGATGCCCGTCAAGAAAATTGCCGGGCAGTATCGCTTTTCCGAGAGCAAAGTGAAGTCCATGCTCTTGCGGACACGTCAAAAGCTCAAACGTATCCTAACGAAGGAGGAATGGCTATGACCCCTGAACAGCTTGCCGATGCCATCGGCGAGATCGACGATGATTTGATCGTCCCCATTCTGTCACCGGCCGATCACCCACCGACCAACCATTCATGGTGGTGGATATTCGGCATCACCGCAGCGTGTGTTGCTGTGTCGGCAGGTATCATCGGTGTGAACAGCAGGAAATCGGAACGGCTCTCCCCTATTGAATCACCACCATCCGTGAAAACAAGTGACAATGAGACAGGTGCCGCAGATACTTACACCGGAGGTGCGGTGTCCGTTCTGCCCTCTGCCGGACAAGGTGAAGTTCTCACCCCTTTTTACTATCTGCGTGACGGAGCGATAAAGTGCCGCTGGGTCACGCATGAGCCAACCTTTCAAGCCATTTTTGATGTGTGGAAAAACCTCAACTTTATCGGTGACGAAGTGCAGCTGCTGTCTGTGCAGACGGAAACCCTCCGCGAGAATGACATCTCTGCCTCCGTCATGCAACGGGTATGCACCCTGACTATCACACAGACGTTGGCGGATTACTATACCGTCCACGATCAAGAACTTCTGCTCCAATCATTGAAACAGACCTTGTCGGCGGCTGCCGATACACCGCCGGACACTTACCGCCTGATACTTACGGAGGAATCGCTATGAAACGAACATTATGCACCCTGACACTCACCCTGTTGTTGGGACTTCTTTCTGTGGGCTGTCACGACCGTAACAACACCCCAACGCCGACTGTTTCGGGGGAAAGTCACCCCAGCCAGACATTCAGCACCACCTCCGAAGACACT
Source organism: uncultured Ruminococcus sp. (assembly GCA_902785765.1). GTDB lineage: Bacteria > Bacillota > Clostridia > Oscillospirales > Acutalibacteraceae > UBA1213. The sequence continues at coordinate 6,589 of CACZZU010000076.1, read as the reverse complement.
CCTTCTGCGGCATCGGATACCGCTGATACGGTATCCGATCCCGATCTCCTTTCGGACGTTCCTTTGACCGAGATTGTAGATACCACCGGGCGTTCTTACGGGCATATCCGCTCCAACGGCATTGTCACACTGACCGACCACGGTATCTTCTATACGATCAACAGAAGTGACCGTTCCATCGAAGGGACCGATACCCAGAACTTTGAGGGGAATGTCGGCAAGACAGTTACCAACTATTATCTGTACGACCCCCGCACCGGAGAGAACAGTGCCTTCGGCAGTATCCCTGACCAAGACTACGAAGCAGGCTACGTCCGCATGGAACTGGATGGCACGCTATACACGCTCCTGACGACCGGCAATGCGATGGATACGATTCCCGACCCCTTATTGCTTGGGGCTTTTGACCTCACAGCTCATACTATACAGACCTACCCCATCTCCGACAACGGTTTTCCGTACACAGCGATGACGGCAGCTGATGGAAAGCTGCTCATCCTGAACCACGACCAGACCGATACCCTGCACGACAGGCTTTATCAATTCGACCCCACTACCAAAGCGGTACGGGAAGTTCTGCAGTGGGAACTGAAAAACAATATCGGCGACAGCCTGCGACAGGTCTATTGTGATGGACAGCACCTCTATCTGCTGCGGGTACATTTTCAGGGACAGGCTGATGCGACCCTGTGGTTGGACACCTACGACCTATCCTTTCGCAAGCAGTCCGAACGGGACATTTCCGACCTGCTCAAGCAGAGTATCAGCGATTCGCTCACTCCGGAGGATGCCGATAACGAAATACGGCAAATGGTCAGCCGCCTGCTTCTATTGGACGGAAACATCCTCTACTATGAGAACTTTAGCACCACTCGTTTTGTGGCACAACTCGACACCGGAACACTGTTGGATATACCAAGTGGACTAGGTGACCGATGGCTTGCTTCTTCCGGCAGCGGAGAACCGTTCTTCTATGTTGCCTTCGATGGCTCCGAGGAAAATTCTGTGTTCAACCGACACAAAGACCGTTTGAACAAGACCCTCTTCCATGCGGATGACCCGCACTATTACCTGACTGCCGCTTCTTCCTCTCCTGATGGTCACCGCCTGTTTCAGGTAGATTACACCAACCCCAATGACCGAAATGATTCCCTGCCCACAAAACTCTATTGGGTAGATGAAACAATACCCTCGTAAAACAAGAACGTCACAGCGGCAAAATATGGGCAGACATCCTGTCACGATCTGCCGAAAAGTCCACACGACAGCGGCACTTGCTCACGCCAAACACAAGGCGTACCGAACAGGAGGTTTTCCTCTCCTATTCGGTACGCCTTTCTGTCGGACAGACCGACACAGATCATCACATATCCCGACCGTATGGTCAGCAGAGGTATCCCCCTTGAGAAGGACCATGCAGCGTGATGCCGTGACACCTTTTTACGTTCGGATAAAGTGGGTGGCCTGCCACGGCTCTTTTTCAGGCAGACCGTAAGTTTCTTTCGCAAGGGCGATGCCCTTCATCAGAAACGCCATATTCCTTGCCAGTACCCGCATCGTCTGCAAGCCTTCGGCATCGTACTGTGCTTCCCCTTTGAGCCGACCGTGTACGCTGTTCCAGTATTGACTGGACACAACCGGCATCCCACAGATGGTGAAGTACTTGTTCAGCTCATCGAAAGCAGCCGAACAGCCGCCACGTCTGGCGACCGTCACGCTGGCACCGACCTTCATGGTCTTGTCAAACGGTGTGCTGTAAAACAGCCGGTCAAGCAGGGCAACCAGTGTCGCATTGGCAGAAGCGTAATACACCGGCGATGCAGCGATCAGACCGTCCGCCTTTTCAAATTTTGCGGCAATCTCGTTGACCGCATCGTTGAATACACAACGCCCTAGTTCGGCACACTTGCCGCAGGCCATGCAGCCTCGAATGGCTTTATTACCGACCTGACAGACCTCCGTTTCAATGCCTTCATCGGCAAACGTCTGTACCAGTTCGTTGACAGCAACAGCCGTGTTGCCGTCCGTATGCGGACTTCCGTTCAATATCAGTACCTTCATCGGGTTCCCTCCTGTTGTTTGTCTGGAGATAGAAAAATATCTCCCCGAGAGACAGTGCCTTGTGGAGACTTTCCCTCCGCCGTGCGTCACACTGACAAGAGGGTGAGCCATTGCCAACAAACCAGACTGTCCCCCCATACACTTACTTTTTCAGCTTCAAACCATCTTTGAAGGCTTCACCGACACGTTCCGAAACACGATAATAGCCATGGGTGTACGGGTCGAAGGCGATCGCATCCACCAGCGACAAGTCGACCTTGCCGTCTGCCATTACACGGTCATCTGCCGTAACATTCACAACCCTGCCGATAACGCCACAACCATACTCGTCCGCCTGATACTCGATAAACTCGCACTCCAGACACAGTGGGAACTCGTTGATGACCGGTGCATCCACCGTTTCCGCCTTGCTGGCAGTCAAACCGCTGCGTGACAGCTTGTCTGCCACTTTATGACCGGACTCGATTCCGAAGTAATCGGCTTCGACGACATGAGCTGCATCCGCAATACTGACGGTAAAAGCCCCCCTCGCTTTGATATTCTCCACCGTTTTGTGGCTTTCGGTAAGATTCAGGGCAACCTTGTCCCGCTCCTGCATGGTTCCCCATGCGGCATTCATCACATCGACACTGCCATCCTCGTTGTAGGTAGCGATCAGCAAAACAGGCATCGGGAAGATACCCTCCGTGATCTTGAGTTTCGTTCTCATATTCTCCACATCCTCTCTGATACTTTGTCTGACCGATTGGACACCCGGTATCCATTACGGTCTTTGACCTGTTGTTATTATACACCATGGCAGCACACAAGACAAGCCGCTTTTTGTCGGTTTTTCCTGTACGGAAGTACCGTCCGGCTGATTGGCGTAGATACCTTCCTGAACCGTATCCGCTGCTGCGTTTTTTACCGTGCTGCCACCAATGTAAGCATCACCAGATCGTCCGAACCGGTGTTGATAATCGTGTGGGACGACCCCTTCGGACAAAGATGCAGTACACCCGCATAAAGTTCTTCCTCTACGCCGTCACAAATGGCCTTGCCGGTGCCGGACAGAATATAGTTGAGGTCATCACCGGAGGTCTGAGGATGAAGTCCGATACTTCCGCCAGTATGGATACGAGTCGGGATGATGCGATAACGGTCATCATGATACATCTTTACTGTCATCGTGCCTGTACCGTTATTCATACAGGGCATGGTGACCTCCTAAAACCGGTTAAAGTCAATCAGCATAATGTGTCTCTCCTTGTTATCGTGTATTTTCCGAAGCACACAAACACCGGACGTGTCCGCCGATCGGTCAGGTGGCGTTTGTGAGGATCTTCTCAAAAGCGATGTCTCCCCGCACATACTCACAGCAATCGAGTGGAACTTCCTGAAAGCCATATTTCTTGTAGAGATGCAACGCCGTTGTCAAGCGGCTGTTAGACAGCAGAAACAGCCGTTTGGCTCCGTGTAGGATGGCCCATTGCATCGCCGCTTCAAACACGGCACTGCCGCAGCCTTTATGGGGACGGTTCTTGTTGGAACCCAGCTTACAGATTTCCCACGTTCCTTCCGTCATTGGCTTGGTCATACAGGTTGCCAAAGCGACACCATCTTCTACGGCGAAGTAAATCATTGCTCCTTGTGCGAGTGCTTCCTCGATGTGGTCAAACATCTCGTGATCTTCCGGCTCCAGAAACCCGAAGTTGTCCAGTATCCACGCCGTGATAAAATCCTGTCGGTACTGCGGTTCATACGGTATTACCTGCATACATCTTCCTCCTGACGGTTACCGAAGGGAAAGCCATATCCCGCCATGGGATAGGGGTACCGCTTTCGTGTGCGTAAAAGACAAGGTGCCGCCCTGTTTCTGCTCGAACAAGGATAGTCCCGCTGTACCGTCGATCATCGGCACCATCACCAGACTCATCTCATCCACCAGACCGGCCTGCAGAAAAAGACTGTCGGTGATGCCGCCGCCTTCCAGCATCAGTTTGCGGATGCCGAACAGCGAAAACAGCTTTTCGCACAACAGGAGAGGATCGACCTGCGTTTCTCCACAAATGAGGTAGGAGATCGACAAGCTGCGAAGATAGGCCAGATACGCCTTCGGCGTTTGTTCGGTCACCACCTCAATGATATGAGCGGCATCATAGCCCGGATCATCATCGTGGATGCAGTGATCCGTCCAGCCGAGTCGTCCGTGGGTGTCGATGACAACCGCATACTTGTCTGCATGACAAGCCACATAGTCACCACTGTCGACCGGCTGTCCCGCAAAGGCTTGTGTAGATGGCTGCCGTCCGAAGGTGAAGCTCCCCTCGAAGGTAATGCGTCCGCAAAGATAGGCATCTGCCGCATATTCACGGTGAATACGGTAGTAGTCTTCGCACAAAGCCTGAACGGTCGGATCATTCAGGAAGGCACCGGTAATTTTTCCGTCCGGTGTCGTCACCATGTGAAGAATGATGGTTGGTCTGTTCATACGTTCCACTCCTTTTCTGTTATTCCCCGGAAGGATAAGCGGTAAGCATGGGAGGATGCTTACGCATATATTCCACCGTCTTGTGAAGGGTATCCGTTTCGTACAGGCGATGGAGGTTACCCGCAAAATCGAGATGGTATTGTTCGGATAAACGGGCTATCATGCGGGACAGCACCCGTTCCTGCTCCGGTTTCATGCCATCCGGCTGTGTAAAATCCTCAAAGGTCAGTTGTCCGTCCGCCTCCTGTGAAAGATTGTGCAGGCTGACACCGATCAGACGCACCGGACGTTTTTCAACTCCCCGCAGCATCTGCACCGCTTCTTGATAGAGCGTCACGACGGAATGGTCAGTCAAACCGCTGTGAGAACGGGTGATGGACTTCATATTCGCATAGGTCAGCTTGAGCGTGACGCCCTTGCCGTGCAGCCCGACACGTTCGGCACGGTGCTTCACGCACAGCGACAGCAGCAACAACACGTCCTCCAGCAGAGCAAAATGCGTCACATCCTGCTGGAAGGTCACTTCCCGCCCGATAGAATGGGCTTCTTCGGGACGGTAGGGCACCACCTTCCGGTCATCTATCCCATAGGCAATCTGGTTCAGCCATTGTCCCTGTTTGCCAAGCAGACGCACGACTTCTTCCGGTCGTTCCCGCAGCTGCCGCACGGTATGGATCCCCACAGCATACAGCTTTTCGGCAGATTTGGCACCCACCGTATAAAGTACCCGCACATCACGGTCGAGAATAAGGTCGACAAACGCCTGCGGAGTTGGTATCTCATAACACCCGCCGGGTTTTTTCTCTTCACTGGCCATTTTAGCTGCCGTTTTGGAATAAGCGATACCGACCGAACAACTCAACCCCAGTTCGTCTCGTGTACGCTGTTGGATAGTATAGGCAATACGCCGTGCCCCTTCCCAATCCTTGGCCTGTTCCGTCACGTCCAGATAGGCTTCATCCAGGGCAATTGTCTGGGATGCCGTAGCGTAAGTGTTCCAAATTTCGTGCAGTTGGTGCGACACCGCCTTGTATTTATCGAAGTGCGGGTGCATAAAAATACCCTGCGGACACCGCCGATAGGCCTCTTTGATGTTCATGGCAGAGTGCACACCGTATTTCCGTGCTTCATAGCTGCAAGTGGCTACCACACCCCGTTCATGCGGCAGGGAACCGATCATCAGCGGCTTGCCCCGCAAGGAAGGATCATCACGAATCTCGACCGAAGCATAGAAAGCATCCATATCCACATGAATGATGATCTGTTTCACACGTTTCCCTCCCTGCTGTGGTATGTTGAGCCGCTGTCCCTGAAAACGACCGGCAGAATCCTTGTCTGCGTCCCCTGTACACCGTCCGTCATCGGACAGCCAGAGCTGCGTTCATCGTCTGCTTGCTCACAGCACCTTGTGAATGTACCAATCTATCGGTATCCCAGCGGACAAAGGACAGATCCCCGTCATCCTCTTGATCCTCATTCGGTATCGCAGCAGGCACTTCATACCACGCCGAAGTCTCCACGATCGTCATTGGGTCGGCAAAGTTCACCACGATTATGCCGGACGGACATCCCCAATAACATCCTTCGACCGCCAACAGGCTGCTGTTTCGGTCATAGTATGCCTCGCACCAGATGAACGTCTCCCGAAACGTGTTTGCCTCTTGGCACATAGATTCTTCCGGCATATAACGCACACAGCGGCCTGTCTCTATCTCCAGTACACTGTAACCATAGAGGTCTTCGTCAAACAGCAGGTAATGCCTGCCGTTGGCATGCTCGATGACGGTGCCCAACCGACTGTGTCCGTCCACGTTTTTCCAATCAAACAGACAGGTATCTGTGTGGCAGAGCCGACACCATTCTCCGTCCGGCGGAGCATAGCCCTCCGGCGTTTCTTTGTCATCGACATAGTAAACACGCCGCAGGGTATAACCATCGGACAGTATCGTCAAGCTCTCTTCCTGCCGATTCTTTTCCGTGAATATCTGTTCTTCCAGACGCTTTCTTCTCGCCTGATAGGCCTCATTGTCATATCCATTCACACAGTTTCCTCCCTGT